>NZ_JAZGLW010000004.1:0-300000 GCF_036409155.1 Mycobacterium sp. 050128
GATTAAGCGGGTGGAGATTTTGTCGGGGGTGCAGGAGCGGGTTCCGGTGTTGCCGGAGGTGGAGACTGCGGCGATGGCGGGGTTGGGGACGTTGCGGGAGATTGTTGATTATTTGCAGTCGTTGATGGTCCCGGTTGCTCCGGTGGCTGCGCCTGTTCCGGTGGCTGCGTCTGTGCCGGTGGCGGTGCCTGCTTCGGTGGTGTCGGGTGTGGATTTGGTGGGTGAGATGTTGGCGGTGGTGGCGGATAAGACGGGTTATCCCGTTGAGATGCTTGATTTGTCGATGGCGTTAGAGGCGGATTTGGGGATCGATTCGATTAAGCGGGTGGAGATTTTGTCGGGGGTGCAGGAGCGGGTTCCGGTGTTGCCGGAGGTGGAGACTGCGGCGATGGCGGGGTTGGGGACGTTGCAGGAGATTGTTGATTATTTGCAGTCGTTGATGGCCCCGGTTGCCCATAATGGCGCACCACCGATGCATGCCCCACCGCCGGTCCCCGCCATCCCCAACGGCGTTGTGGCGGGTGACCGCCTCCCTTTTGAGTTAGCCGGAGTAGCGATCGCGCGCCACGCGGTGCGCGCAATCGCTGCTCCGGCAAGCGGAATGGCGATGCCGGGCCTCTACAGCGCTGCCAACGTGGAGATTGTCGCCACTGCTCCGGGCGTCGGTGAGGCCTTGACCGCCATCCTTGGCACCCACGGGATCAGCGCCACCACGGTGACCGAGCCGAGTGCCAATGCCGAGGCCGTGATCCACCTCGGCGGGCTGCAGCAGACAACCAGCCGGGAAGAAATGCTGGCCCTCAACCGCGCGGTCTTCGCCGATGCACAACGCGTCGCCGCGCGATTTGAAGAGCACGGCGGCGTCTTTGTCACCGTTCAGGACACCGGCGGCACCTTCGGTCTGCTCACCGAGCCGGGCGTGCGTGCATGGGCCGGCGGCATCGGCGCCCTGGCCAAGACTGCCGCGCAGGAATGGCCAACAGCACAAGTCAAGGCCATCGATATCGCGGCCGGACGGCTGGCCCCGATCGCCATCGCCGAGCACATCGCCCACGAACTATTGGCGGGCGGGGCCGAGCTGGAAGTCGGTCTGGGCAGCACGCACGGACGAGTCACCGTCGTCGCCGACGCGGCGCCGGTGGCTGCCCACACCCGTCGCATCGACCACCGCGACGTGATTGTCGTGTCGGGCGGCGGCCGCGGTGTGACGGCCGCATCGGTGATCGCCCTGGCGGAACAGACACGGGCCGGCTTCGTGCTGATCGGGCGCACCGAACTCGGCGACGAACCAGCCGCCGCGCAGGGGTTGACAACCGACGCCGACCTCAAGCGAGCATTGCTGACTAGCGCTGCGGCACAAGGACTTAAGCTCACGCCCAAACAGCTCGAACAACAAGTGCAGCGCATCCTGGCGGACCGTGAAGTGCGCGCCACGCTTGCTGCCCTGACCGCCGCCGGCTCGCGGGTACGCTACGCCACGGCCGACGTTCGAGATGCGGCTCAACTCGGTGCGCTGCTCGACAGCGTGCGCGCCGACTTCGGGCCCGTCACCGGGTTGGTCCATGGGGCCGGTGTATTGGCCGATGCGCCATTGCACAAGAAGACCCTGGACGGATACGACCGTGTCTTCGAGACAAAGGTCGGCGGTCTGTGCGCCCTGCTCGATGCGACAGCCGGCGACGCGCTGAAGCTGGTCTGCCTGTTCTCGTCGGTGGCAGCGCGCAGCGGCAACGTCGGCCAAAGCGACTACGCCATGGCCAACGAGATCCTGAACAAGGTTGCCCTGGCCGAACAGGCCCGCCGTGGTCCCGACTGCCTTGTCCGCGCATTGGGCTGGGGCCCTTGGGATTCCGGGATGGTGACGCCCGGTCTCAAGGCGATGTTCGAGTCCCGGGGAATCTCTTTGATCCCGCTTGCCGACGGCGCAGACGCATTCGTCTCCGACCTGCTGGACGCACAGACGGCCAGTCCGGAGGTGATCCTCGGAGACGGCGTATTGGCAGGCGTGCCAACCCATCCGGTGCCCGCCGAGGGCCGGGTCGCACGTGTGGTGGCCCATGCGGCCCGCCAACCGTATCTGGTCGACCACCGCATCCAGGGCAACGTGGTCCTGCCCATCGTGCAAGCGCTGGAATGGTTTGTGCGGATGGCGCAGGCATGCCGGCCCGGCCAGCGCGTGGATCGTATTTTCGACCTCCGGGTGCTGCGCGCCGTGACGCTGCCCGACTTCGACCAACGCGGGGACGCACTGTTGGTGCGTTGCGCGTCGATGGACGGTCACCCACATCGGCTGGCGTGCACGTTGTCCGATGCTTCCGGATCGACCGCCTATTATTCCGCGACGGTCGAAATGGGCTGGGGCGCAACGGCAGTGCCGACTCTCGCAGCCGCGCCGGCCGGCGGCAAGCAGCTGAACCGCGATACCTGCTACACCAACGGCGCACTCTTCCACGGACCCGCCTTCCAAGTCCTCGAGAGCGTCGACTGCCAGGAGTCGTCCGCCACGGCCCCGTTGTACGGGCTGACGGTGGTCGGTTGGGCAGGCGAAGGCTGGGCGACCGATCCGGCTGCGCTCGACGGCTGCCTGCAAGCGGCACTGGTATGGAGCTTTGAACAGCTCGGGTCAAAGGTGCTGCCGTTGCGGGTGGGCGAGATCGTGCGCTACCGAGCCGGTGCGCTCGGCGATGGGTTGCGCTGCGTGCTCTCCAATGGCGTGGCAAAGAACAGCCGCGCCGTCTGCGACCTAGACCTCGTTGATGCGGACAACCATTTGGTGGCCAGCATCAAACGGCTTGAGATGTACCCCTACGGCAGCTGATCTCAACCGAATGCCGCGGAGTCGTCTTGAAATTTGAACCCATCGCGATCGTCGGTCAGGGCTGCGTTCTGCCCGGCGGCCTGAGTCCCGACGAGCTGTGGGACACGGTGCGTGCGGGCCGCGATGCGCTCGGCTCGGCGCAGCCCGGCTATTGGGGCGTATCGGCGGAGCATATCCTGCGCGACCCGAAGAACTCCGCCTTCCTGGACCACACCTGGTCGGACCGCGGTGGATATGTGCGTGGCTTCGATCCGGATTTCGCGCCTCGCGACCTTCTCCTCGACGTCGAGGCGCTCGACGGTCTCGATCCGCTGTACCTATGGGCCATCGAGGCGGCCCGGCAGGCCATTGAGGGCGCGGGCTGGCATGCCGGCGAAGTCCCGGGCTCGGCCGGGGTCGTCCTCGGAAACTTGAGCTATCCGACGAAGACGATGACGGATCTCGCCGAAAAGGTCTGGCGCGCAACAACACACCGGATCGACTGGCGTAATCGGTTCATGTCCGGTCTGCCCGCTCATCTCATCGCGAACGCGCTCGGCCTCACCGGGGGCGCCGCCGCTCTCGACGCCGCGTGCGCCTCATCGCTGTACGCCATCAAGCTCGCCTGCGACCGGCTGCACGACCGCACCGCGGATGTGATGCTGGCCGGAGGTGTCAACGGGGCCAGCGACTTGCTGTTACACGTTGGCTTCAGCGCACTGCAGGCGCTGAGCCGCTCGGGCAGGTCGCGTCCATTCCATTCCGACGCCGACGGTCTGGTGCCGGCCGAAGGCGCGGCGATTCTGGTGCTGCGCAGGCTGGAAGACGCAATCGCCGACGGCAACACCATATTGGGCGTCATCAGGGCGGTCGGCCTCAGCAACGACGGCCGCGGACGTGGTCTGCTGGTGCCCTCGCAGGAGGGGCAAGAACGCGCGATGCGGCTCGCCTACGAAATGGCCGAGCTTGAGCCGCAAGACATCTCCCTGATCGAGTGCCATGCCACCGGAACCGCGCGGGGCGATCTGACCGAACTGATGAGCATGGCACGCATTTTCGACGGTATGACGAACGTGCCGATCGGATCGCTGAAATCCAACCTCGGGCACTCCATCACGGCATCGGGTGCTGCTGGAGCCATCAAGGTGCTCGCGGCGATGCGGGCGCGAGTACGGCCGCCGACCCTGCACGCCGACGATCCGCTGCCGTATATCGCTGACTCTCCGTTCCGTCTGCTCACCGAAGCCGAACCCTGGCACTGTGTCGGACCACGCCGCGCCGCGATCAACAACTTCGGCTTCGGCGGCAACAACGCCCATCTGTTGCTCGAAGAATGGCTCGAACCTGCCAACAAGCACGTCGCCCATCCGCGATGGCCGGTGACGCCGACCGGAGCCGACGCTGACATCGCGATCGTCGGCTTGGGACTGCTCGTGGGCGACGGGCACGAAACCCTTTCGGTAGCCGAGCATCTGGCGAAGAACCAGCCGATTCCGCATCGCGACGACAGCGGTGCGGTACGGGCGCGGATGTCCGAGGTTTGCCTCGATCTTACTCAGACACGTTTCCCTCCAACCGATCTCAAGCAGACGCTGCCGCAGCAAATCGCCCTGCTCGGTGCGGCCATGAATGTCGGTGATCTGATCAAAGATCTTCCGCCGGACACCACGAGCGTTATCGTCGGGATGGGCTGCGACGCCGAGGTGACACGACTCGGGGTGCGTTGGCGGTTGGCCGGCGAGATCGATGACCCGGATCTGCTGGCGACGGCGCGCGACGCGGTGGTGCAAGGGTGGACAGCCGCCGGGGTCGTCGGCGCGATGCCCAACATTGTGGCAAACCGGTTGAACAGCCAGTTCGACCTTCGCGGACCGAGTTTCACGGTATCGCGCGAACAGCTTTCCGGCACCACGGCACTGGAGATGGCCGCCCGCGCATTGCGGCGCGGTGAGATCGACGCGGCCGTGGTGGGGGCGGTGGACCTCAGCTGCGAACCCGTCCACGAAGCGGCGGCCCGGGAGCTGCTGGGAGCCGGTGAGCAGATATCCGGTGACGCCGCCGTCGTGCTGGTCCTCAAACGCGCCGACGATGCACGCCGTGATGACGACACGGTTCTTGCCACCCTATCCGCGGGCCGACAACCGAACGGCGATTGCCTTCGGTTGGGCACCGCACCCGGCGCAACGGACCTCTCGCCCCTACTCGGCCACGCCCACGCCGCGTCCGGGCTGTTGCACGTCGCCGCCGGTGTGCTCTACGGCTTTCTCGGCGTACGTCCCGATGGCACGCAATGGTCGTCGCAGCGGCGAGAAGTCGTCATCGCGCTCGACGCGCTGGCCGGCCAGGAACAGCAGATCGTGCTGGTGCCACCGCCGGTCAACCAGCATGACGCCAGCGCGCTCGACGCACACCGGACCGTGACGGGATCCGGGTCGGGAAAGTCGACGTGGCTGCGTTTTCCCGGTCATCTTCCCGACGTTCTGCTACCGGAGAATGTTGTTGAGGTTGACCAGGATTCACGCTTGATCACCAGTAAAGGGGAGCAGCGCATGGCAACACATCTCCCGGTTCCCCCGGCTCTGCCCAAGGCCGAGGAGGCATTGGTGCGGGTGCCGCTGGGCGCGGCTCTCGCCGCGCAGACGCCGCCAGAGCCGCTGGCGGTCGCCTACCACAGCGACACGCACCCGGTCGCCACTCGGGGCAGCGTCCGCAACCGTCCTTCCCACAACGGTTCTGACCACAACGACTCCACATCCGCCCCGCGAAATGGTGGTACCGCCGCGAAGGCATTGGCGCCCAAAGAGATCGACACGCTGCCCCTTGCCGGCGCTTGCAGGGCGGTTCAGCCGGTTCGGCCCGCGGACAAGCAGGTTCCGGCGCCGACAGCCAAGCGCGCGCCGATTGGTCTTGCGCTGGACAATGACGGCCTGCGGGTGCACGCGTCGGGGAAGATCTCCGATATTTACGGCCAGGCGTTCACGGTGCAAGACAACTACCTTCGTCAAGTGCGGATGCCGGAACCGCCGCTGCTGCTGGCGAATCGCCTCCTGGGCATCGACGCCGTGCCGGGCCGCAACGGTACCGGAACCCTCTGGACCGAAACCGATGTCACCTCCGATGCGTGGTATCTGCATCAGGGCCGGATGCCCGCGGGCGTCATGATCGAGGCCGGGCAGGCCGACCTGATGCTCATCTCATGGATGGGCGCCGACTTCGCCAACAAGGGTGAGCGGGTGTATCGCCTGCTGGGCTGTGAGGTGACCTACCTGGGCGGCCTACCCGAAATCGGCGACACCCTGCGGTTCGACATCCACGTCGATGGCCACGCCCGTCAGGGCGACATTCGCATCTTCTTCTTTCACTACGACTGTACGATCGACGGTGTCGAGCGCATGTCGATGCGCAACGGCCAGGCCGGATTCTTCTCCGACGAGGAGCTGGCCGCATCCGGCGGAATCCTCTGGCGTCCCGAGGACGAGACGGTTGACGGTCCGATGGAACCGACGCCGTCGCAAACCTCGCGCACCTCGCTGTCTCGTGCCGACCTGGAGGCAATGGCGGGCGGCGAGATTTGGCGCACGTTTGGTCAGGGCTTCGAACGCGCGGCCAGCCACACTCGCACGCCCAGCATCGGCGGCGGCGAAATGTTGTTCGTCGACGAGGTAATCCAGCTGGATCTATCCGGCGGCCCGTGGGAGCGGGGCTACTTGCGGGCGGTCGCACACATCGATCCCGAAAAGTGGTACTTCGCAGGACACTTCAAGAACGACCCGTGTATGCCGGGCACGCTCATGTTCGAAGCGACCATGCAGACCATGGCGATCTACATGACTGCGCTCGGGATGACGCTGGAATGCGACGGTTGGCGCTTCGAACCCGTGCCTTTCGAGACATACAAGTTGTCGTGCCGAGGTCAGGTCACACCGCAATCGCGCGAACTGGTCTACGAGGTGTTCGTACGTGAGGTTCTCGCCGGGCCCGAGCCGACGCTGTTCGCCGACCTGCTGTGCACGGTCGACGGGCTGCCGGCGTTCCACTGCCGCCGGATGGGTCTGAAGCTGTCGCCCGGCTGGCCGATGGACCTGGGCGCCAAGGAGCTGGTCGGATACGTCGAGCCCGAACCCGTCGCTGAAGTCGACGGCTTCCGGTTCGACTACCAAGCGATGCTGGCAAGCGCTATCGCCAAGCCTTCGTTGGCGTTCGGCCCGCTGTTCGAGAAGTTCGACTCTCATCGCAAGGTTGCCAGGTTGCCCGGGCCGCCTTACCACTTCATGTCCGGGGTCACCGAGCTAGTCGGTGAGATCGGCGTGGTGAAGGCCGGTGCGGAAGTCGTCGTGGAGTACGAAGTGCCAAGCGATGCTTGGTATTTCGCGGTGAACGGGACACCGACGATGCCCAACGCGGTGCTGATGGAGGTCGCCCTGCAGCCCTGCGGCTGGCTGGCCAGCTACGTCGGGTGCCCGCTGAACAGCGAGAAGGATCTTTACTTCCGCAACCTCGATGGCACGGGCAGACAGCACCGCGAGGTCACACCGTCGACCGGAACCCTGCGGACCAAAGTCTCGCTGAAGAGCATCGCCCAGGCGGGCGGAACCATCATCGTGACCTTCGACGGTGAGATGCACGCCGACGAGGGGCTCATCTACACCTTCGACACGGTATTCGGATACTTCGGCCGCGAGGCGTTGCAACAGCAGGTGGGGCTCCCGGTCACCGACGAGCAGCGCGCCATCGCGCAGCGCCTATGCGACGCACCGGTCGTCGACCTTTCCGCGCGTCCGCACGAGTTCTTCGGCCCCGGAGCGCGATTGGCCGATCCAATGCTGTTGATGATCGACCGCGTGACGGGACGATGGCGAACCGACGGCGAGGCCGGCCTCGGGCGGTGGCGCGCCGTCAAGGACGTCGACCCGGCGGAGTGGTATTTCAAGGCCCACTTCTACCAAGATCCGGTGCAGCCCGGGTCGTTGGGTATCGAAATGATGCTGCAACTCCTGCAATTCGCGATGCTCGACCACGGGCTGGGCAAAGAGGCGGGACCCTCGGCACGTTTCGAACCGGTGGCGCTCAACGATGCGATCACCTGGCGCTATCGCGGACAGATCGTGCCGACGAACAAGCAGATCATGTCCGAACTCGAGATCACCCGCATCGCGCGCGGCGACGAAGGCATCCTGGCCGTCGCCGATGCCTCGCTCTGGGTGGACGGCAAACGGATCTACAGCGCGACCAACCTTGGCATGCGCATCACACGCCATGTGCCGCAAGGACAATCGGAAGCCGGGATCGGCTCGTCGGCGACGGCACCCCCCTTACCCACAACGGCCACGGCGTCACCGCCCTCGACGGCCCAGGCCACGACGGTGGAGACGACCATCGATCCCGCCACCGACAGCTGGATCACCGACCACTGCCCGACGTATGTCATTGCGTCCCTGCCGATGATGTCGGTGCTGGACCTGTTGGCGCAGGCGGCCAGCCGCGCCGCGGGCACGGCCAAAGTGGTCGAGGTCACCGACTTGCGGGTGGATCGCTGGATCATCGTGGATTCGCCCAAGCGGCTGCGGGTGGTCGTCGAGCCCGCTTCGCCCGGACGTTTCGAGGGCCGGCTCGAGGTGTGGCGCGACGCAGCGAAAGCGGCGTTGTCGCGCTGGGAAACTCACGCCCGTGCCACGATCGTCACCGCGCAGCAGTACGCCGGCGCACCCGCGACTCCGGCTGCGCTGACCGGCGCGGTGCCCTTCGCCACCCCGTACGCCACCAGTGCGGTGTTCCACGGGCCCGCATTCGCAACGCTGACCGACGGCGCCCGGATAGGGCGCAACGGGTCGTCCGGGACGCTTGCGGTCGAACTGTGCAAGGTTCCGGCGGGGCTACAGCAGCCGGGACTCCTCGACGGTGCGTTGCACATCGTTCCGCACGCCGCAATGAGCGTATGGACCACCGACAGTTGTGCCGTCGAGTCGTATGTGGACGCGGCGGACCCGACCGTCGCATTTCCAAGTCGGGTCGTGTGGGCCCGGTTCTACAGTGACGCCCCCACCGCAGGCACGGTGGACGTGGAATCCCGTTTCGTCGGTTTCGACGACGACGACGGCCGCATGCCGGTCATCGATCTGTGGCTGAGCGTCGCGGGCAAGCCGTGGGCGTACCTTCGGCTCGTCGAAATCCTGCTGTCCAAGGGGCCGCTCGCCCAAGCCGGGGGCTTGAAGCGCCGGGCGTTCCTGGCCGAACGGCGGGCCGTGCCCGCAATGTCGCTGAGCGAGCGGCTGGACGTTGGCGTGGTCATGCTCGACTCGGTCCGCGCGGCAACACTGGACTGGTTCAAGGGCACCCTGCACGCGGTGTATTGCACCGACAGCCAAGGGGATTCGCTGCTCGTCGACATCGCGGCCAAAGAAGCGGTCGCCGACGCCGCCCACAACGCGATACACCCCTCGCAGGTTCTCCTCGTCGGGGGTCAGGTGAGCTGCCCGGCGCTGCCGCTGGAGCGCATCCGGGTAGAGATCGAGCAACCACGCCAGCGGGCGTGCCGCGTCAGCGCGTCGTTGCAGACGGACTGGCGCCCGGTGCGCGACCGGTGGGCCGACACGCTCGGGATGCAGCGGGACGGCTTCGCAGATGTGCTGCACGGGGCCCTGTTGTCGCGCTATGTCCGGCATGTCGTCGTCGCGGACCCACCGGCAATGGCGGCGATTCAGGGCCGTCCGGTGCTACTGCTGGGCAACCACCAGGTGCAGATCGAATCGTTGTTGGGCACCACCATCGCGTCGTGGCTGACCGGCACGCAGGTGGTGCCGATCGCTCATGCCAAACACGAAAACCGTTGGATCGGTCAGCTATTGCGGCTGCTCGACGCGGTGGCGGGCCGGGAGCTGAGCACCATCCGATACTTCGATCAGCAAAACCCGCAGCAGTTCCTCGGCCTGGTCGAGAAAATCAAGAGCGATGTCGCCGCCTACGGGGTGTCGACGATGGTGCACGCCGACGGGACTCGGCATGTGCACTCCGGTCAGCGCGTCGAGAGGCTGACTTCCACCTTGCTGGATATGGCGATCGAGATGTCACTGCCGATCGTGCCGGTGTACTTCGCCGGGGGTTTGCCCGAGGATCCGGTGAGCCACAAGCTTGAGGTGCCGTATCGCCAAGCCGCGCAGGACTATATCTTCGGCCGCCCGATCATGCCCGAGGAGCTGAGCGCGTCGCCGTACGCGCACCGGCGACGTCTGGTCATCGACGCCATCAACGAACTCGCTCCGTTCAGCGATGCGCCGAACCCGCCAAACCCGGTTGTGGAGAACCGAATTGCCGCCGCCGCCCCGGGTGCGTCGCCCCTGGAGTCGATATGGGCCTGCATCGAGGACGCCCTGGATTCCGTGGGCGTGAACTGGCGCGAGATGATCAGCGCCGAGCAATGGACGGCGGCGCTGGCGCGTCAGTGATGGTGACCGTCCATCGCCTCCGGGGAACCGCCCATCATCCGTACCATCGGCATTCCCCCGGACGTGACGAATCGGACGACCAGTACCGCCGCGACGACGAGGAAGACGATATTGAGCCAGGTGGTGTAATTCCACGAAATCGACGCTTCCATCACCGTGGCGTTGCGCTCGGCCGGGATGAGGTTCGTTGTGCCGAAGAGCAATTCGACGAGATACCCGGCCGCAGCCATCGAGGCGTAGAAGGTGCCGAGCAGTGTCAGCATCATTCTGGTGCCGTAGTACTTCCGGTAGATGTTCAAGATCGGCAGGATCAGCAGGTCGGCGTAGATGAAGGCGATCACGCCGCCGAAGCTGATGCCGCCGTTCCACAGCACCGCGGCCAGCGGCACGTTGCCGATCGAGCACACGAAGGACACCATCGCCACGACCGGCCCGACGATCGGCCCCCACACCGCAGCCCAGCCGGGGTCATCCGCCAAAAAGAAACCTCGCCAGAAGCTTTCGGGCACCCACGCCGCGATGGCGCCGGCGATCAACAGGCCCAGCACCAGGTCCCGCAGGATCGCCAGCCATTCCATCACAAACACGTGCGAAACCGACGTGAAGCCCTCTGCGGAAAACAGGCGCTGGGTAAACGAACCTTCCCTGGTGATGGACATGTCCATGGCGGCATGTCCTTCCATCGATCCGGCGATGCCCCGCTCGGCCTGCTCGCGCGCGGCGTCGACGAGGCGGGACCGGACGAACAGCCGGAACAAAACAGCCAGGATGATGATCATCAGCGGGCCGCCGACGAACTCGGCCGCGGTGAACTGCCAGCCCATCAGCAGCGCCAGGATGATTCCCAACTCGACCACCAGGTTGGTGGAGCCGATCTCGAATGCCATGGCCGCGGTGAAATGCGCACCCTTGCGGAACAACGAGCGGGCCAAGGCGACCGCCGCGTACGAGCACGACGACGACGCCGCCCCCAAGCCGGCCGCTATCGCCAGGGTGCGCGGACGATCGTCGCCCAACAGCGCCACGATCGTCGAGCGCCGAACCACCGCCTGCACCACCGCCGACAGCACGAAGCCGAGAATCAGTGCCCATAAGATTTCCCAGGTCATCGACCCGGCCAGGGCCAGGGCATGCTCGATTGCGGCCAGCGCCTTGCCTGTCATGGGCCCGCTTCCTCTCCTCGGCGTCGATCATCGCGTATGCGCCAGCGCCGTGCAGCGACTAGTTGTGGGACCAACGTGCCGATCACCGGGCGATATTGGCTGGTCAACGATATCGCCGATTCGCCAACGTGGCCGACAGAGAACGGGTAGGTTCCTCGCAGTGGAGGTGGTCATGACCGCGGGTGCTCGCTCATGTCAGCTCAGCGCGCCGGCGCCGATACACCCGGCGCCGGAAAAGCGCGAGCAGACTGGATCGTCGCTGAACCGCGCGGCGGTACACTTCGTCGAACAAAGGGTCGAACAGAGGGTGGAACGGATCGTCGGAGTGCAACTCGGCCCGGTCGCGCAAGCCATGCGGTCGCGGGTTGGCGTTGCCGCCGCAGGCACCCGCCGCACCTTCCAAGTCTTCTCATCCAGGGTGGTGCTGCACAGATAGAAGTTCGTATCGGTTAGTGGGCATGGGGTGGTGCCGCGACAAACCAGGCTGCGGCATCCCGTGGGGGACGTGATGCGCACCAATATTTGAAGAATCAGAAGGGTAGCGTTATGTCCGTTATCGAGTCCTCCATCCCGGCAGTGCTGAGCGAAAATGCTCGCCGGCAGCCTAATGACACGGCATTCACATTCATCGACTACGACGTGGATCCGAAAGGCTTCGCCGAAAGCTTGACCTGGTCGCAGCTGCACCGACGCGCCTTGACCGTTGCCGCGGAGCTGCGGCGCTGCGGGACGACCGGCGATCGGGCGGCGATACTGGCTCCGCAGAGCCTCGACTACGTCGTCGGTTTTCTCGGGGCGTTACAGGCAGGCTTCATCGCGGTTCCGCTGTCGGTCCCGCAATTCGGCGCCCACGACAGCCGCATTTCATCGGCGCTACAGGATTGCACCCCCGCCGCAATTATCACGACGTCCGCCGCCGTTGATGGGGTCGTCAAATATGCGGAGTCTCACGGCGGATCGGCCGCGCCGACGGTCCTTGAAATTGACTCACTCGACTATTATTCGGCCGGCGAAATCAGCCCGGCTGAATACTCGCATCCCAAGGAAGCGTATCTGCAGTACACGTCGGGGTCGACGGGCCAGCCCGCCGGTGTCGTGATCACTCACGAGAACGTGGTGACGAATTGCCACCAGCTCGAGTCGGGCTTGTTCGACGTTTCCGGGCTGCCGGAAACGCTGGTGTCGTGGCTGCCCTTCTATCACGACATGGGGCTCATCCAGGGGATCTGTTTCCCTACGGTATGGGGACGTCCCGCGGTGTTGACGAGTCCGATCTCATTCCTGATCGAGCCGGCCCGCTGGATGCGGTTGCTGGCGAGCAATCCCCGGCCGTTCTCCGGAGGACCGAACTTCGCTTTCGATCTGGCGGTGCGCCGAATTTCGGACGACGACATGGCCGGGCTCGACCTGAGCGGCGTGGTGGGTCTGGCCAATGGCAGTGAACGGGTGCAGCCGGCATCGATCACACGCTTCATGGAGCGTTTCTCCCGATATGGCCTCCCCGAGACGGTCGTCCGGCCTTCCTATGGTCTGGCCGAGGCGACGCTGTACGTCGCCAGTGCGAAGACGGGGCAGGCGCCCAAATCCGTGCGCTTTCAGTACGAGCAGCTGTCGGGCGGTCAGGCCACACCGTGCACCGAGGAGCAGGGCGGCAGCGATCTGATCAGCTACGGCGCCATGAAGTCACCGCTGGTGCGAATCGTCAACCCCGACACCAAGGCCGAGACGGCGCCCGGTGTGATCGGAGAAATCTGGGCGCACGGCCGCAACATCGGCAGCGGGTACTGGCGCAATCCGGAGCGGACCAAGCGCACGTTCGGTGCCCGGATCACCAACCCCTCCGCGGGCACACCCGAGGGTCCCTGGCTGAGGACCGGCGACTTGGGGTTCATCTCCGACGGCGAACTGTTCATCATGGGCCGGCTCAAGGATCTGCTCATCGTGGACGGCCGTAATCACTACCCGGACGACATCGAATCGACGATCGGGCAGATCACCAAGGGCCGGGTGGCGGCGATTTCGGTTGCCAACGACACCACCGAGCAGCTTGTCGCCATCGCGGAGGTCAAGAACAAGGCCGGCTCCGACGAGGACGCTCAGCAGAAACTCCGCTCGATCAGGCGCGATGTCGCCGCCGCGATTTCCAGCGCACACGGCGTGCGTATCGCCGATCTCGTGCTGGTGGCGCCCGGATCGCTTCCGCTCACGACGAGTGGCAAGGTGCGCCGGTCGACGTGTGTCGAGACCTACCGGCTCGAGGAGTTTGAGCGTTTGGATGTTCCGGCGTGACGTCGGCCGGTCCTGATGAGGCCGGGGGGCTAGAGCGCTGGTTGATCGACTATCTCGTTAACGAGATCGGTTGTGATCGTGAAGATGTCGGTCTCGATGCGGCGTTCAACGACTTGGGGGTGGGCTCGCGCGATGCGGTCGTACTCTCGGGCGAGTTGGCGACATTGGTCGGCCGGGCGGTCTCGCCGTTGGATTTTTGGCAGCACCCCACGATCAACCAATTGGTGCAGTTTCTGACCACACCCGAGTCGGAGTTCGAGGCGCAAGCCGAGTCGGCGGATCGTGGTTGGGCCGACGAGCCGATTGCCGTGATCGGGTTGGGATGTCGTTTTCCCGGTGACATTTCAGGACCGGATGCGTACTGGCGGTTCCTTTGTGAGGGTCGTTCCTCGGTAACCGAGGTGCCCGCGGACCGATGGCTGCCGTTCGACGACGGCTCGCCGGAGATCACGAGGGCGCTGGCCGGCACCACTCGGTGGGCTTCGGTGTTGAGCGACGTCGACGGATTCGACGCCGAGTTCTTCGAGATCTCCCCGCACGAGGCGACCGCGATGGACCCGCAGCAGCGGTTGTTGCTGGAGGTCGCCTGGGAAGCGTTGGAGCATGCCGGGATTCCCGCGGAATCACTGCGTCGTTCGCAGACCGGTGTTTTCGCCGGCGCGTGTGCGACCGACTACGGGTATCTGGCCGGAACCGATCTCTCTCGAGTCGACGCGTGGAGCAACATCGGCGGCGCGTTGAGCATCATCGCCAACCGGCTGTCGTATTTTCTGGATCTTCGCGGCCCGTCGGTGTCGGTGGACACGGCCTGTTCGTCGTCGCTGGTGGCCGTGCACCTGGGATGTCAGAGCCTGCGCACCGGGGATTGCGATCTGGCCATCGCCGCTGGAGTGAACCTGCTGTTGTCGCCGGCCATCTTCCGCAGCTTCGACGGGGCCGAAGCGTTGTCGCCGACGGGGCAGTGCAAATCCTTCGACGCGGATGCGGATGGATTCGTCCGCGGCGAAGGTTGCGGCGCGGTGATACTCAAGCGAGTCAGCGACGCTGTGCGCGACGGGGATCGGGTGCTGGCGGTGCTGCGCGGATCGGCGGTCAATCAGGATGGCCGATCGAATGGGCTGATGGCGCCGAACCCGGCTGCGCAGATGGCGGTGCTGCGCGCGGCGTGTGCCAACGCCGGCGTCGCGCCGCACCAGGTCGATTACGTCGAGACCCATGGAACCGGAACGCTTTTGGGCGATCCCATCGAGGCGCGCGCGCTGGGTACGGTGCTGGGCCGCGGGCGCAGCGAAGACGGTCCGCTACTGATCGGCGCCGTCAAGTCGAACATGGGTCACCTGGAGGGCGCGGCCGGAATCGCCGGCCTCATCAAGGCAGTGCTCGCCGTACACCGCGGGCATATCCCGCCCAACCTGAACTACCAGACCCCTAACCCGCATATTCCGTTCGACGAGATGCGGCTGAAAGTCGTTGCCGAACCTACGGATTGGCCGGACACCGGGCTGCCGCGACGGGCGGGGGTGTCGTCGTTCGGCTTCGGCGGCACCAATGCGCACGTGGTGATCGAACAGGCCGCCGAGACGGATCCCGTTGCATCTCAACCAGGCCCGGCGGTGAGCACCCTGGTGCTGTCGGGCAAGACGACCGAGCGGGTGAGTTCGCTGGCCTCGGCGTTGGCCGACTGGATGGACGGTGACGGCGCGGATGTGGCGTTGCCCGATGTAGCGCACACGCTCAATCACCACCGGTCCCGGCACCCCGTGTTCGGCACCGTGTGCGCGCGCGATCGCAAGCATGCGATTGTCGGCTTGCGCGCGCTGGCCGACGGCACGCCGGCGGACGGTGTGGTGGCCCCGCAGCAGGGAACGTCGCGGCCCGGCACGGTGTTCGTGTATTCCGGCCAGGGCTCGCAGTGGCCGGGGATGGGCCGCCAGCTGCTGGCCGACGAGCCGGTGTTCGCCGCGGCGGTCGCCGAGCTGGAGCCGATATTCGTTGCACACGCCGGGTTTTCGCTGCAGCAGGTGCTGACCGACGGCCAGCCGGTCACCGGCATCGAGCGGATTCAGCCGCTGTTGGTGGGTGTGCAGCTGGCGCTGACGGCATTATGGCGCTCGTATGGCGTCGAGCCGGACGCGGTGATCGGGCATTCGATGGGCGAGGTCACCGCGGCGGTGGTGGCGGGCGCGCTGAGCGTTGCCGATGGCTTGCGAGTGATCTCCGTCCGGTCGCGATTGATGTCGCGGCTGTCCGGTCAGGGGGCGATGGCGCTGGTGGAGTCCGATGCCGCGGCCACCGAGGCGCTGCTGGCCGATTACCCGCAGGTGAGCCTCGCGGTGTACGCCTCGCCCGGCCAGACGGTGATCGCCGGGCCGCCCGATCAGGTCGATGCGGTGATGGCCGTCGTGGCCGACGGCGACCGGCTGGCCCGGCGCATCGAGGTCGACGTGGCCTCCCATCACCAGATCATCGAGCCGATCCTGCCCGAATTACGTTCTGAGCTAGCCGATTTGGTCCCGGAGACGCCGGCCATCCCGGTGATCAGCACCACCACCGACCCCGGCGACGACACGCCGGCGTTCGACGCCGACCACTGGGCGGCCAACCTGCGCAACCCGGTTCGGTTCAGCCAAGCCATCGCTCATGCTGGTAGCCAAGCCGGTGGGTCCCATGCCACCTTCATCGAAATCAGCCCACACCCGTTGCTCGCCCACGCCATCAACGACACCCTCGGCGCCGGGGACTATCGGATCGTCAGCACGCTGCAGCGCGACGCCGACGACACCCTCACTTTCCACACCAACCTCAACGCGAGCCACACCGGCCATCCGCCCCAGACCCCGCACCCGCCCGAACCGCACCCGGCCCTGCCGTCGGCGCCCTGGCACCACACCCGCTACTGGATCGGCGCCGCGGAGCATCGTGCGCAGCTGCCGGCCCGCGACTCCGAGACAGCCGGTAGCCGAACCGTTTCGGTGCATCCCCTGTTGGGTGCGCACGTGCGGTTGCCGGAAGAGCCCGAACGTCACGTCTGGCAGGGCGAAGTCGGCACCGCGGCACAGCCGTGGCTCGCAGACCACCAGGTGCACGGCGTGCCGGCCCTGCCCGGGGCCGCCTACTGCGAGATGGCGCTCGCGGCGGCGCGCGCGACGCTCGGTGACGCGTCGGAGGTCCGCGACATCCGATTCGAACGGATGCTGCTGCTCGATGGTGAGACGGCGCTCAGTGCCGACGCGTCGGTCCAGGCACCCGGCCTGGTGTCCTTCGAGGTGCAAACCGATGAGGACGGTGAGTACACGCGGCGGGCCGCGGCAACCTTGCAGGCCATCGACGAGCTGGGCCAACCACCCGTACACGATGTCGCCGCGCTGCTCGCCGCCCATCCGGACCGGATCGACGGGACGTCGCTGCGGGAATGGTTCGACAACCGCGGAGTCCGGTTCGGCCCCGCGTTCGCCGGCCTGGCGGCCGCGCACACCGGCAACGCAGCGACCGGCACCGTGCTGGCCGAAGTCGCAGGACCCGATCAGGTTAACCTGCAGCACAGCGCTTTTCGGGTGCACCCCGCGGTACTCGATGCCTGCTTCCAGTCGATCGCGGCCCATGCACACAGCGGCGATATCGCCGAGGGCAGTCTGCTGTTGCCACTGGGTGTCCGCCGGCTGCGCAGTTACGGGTCGCTGCGCGGCGCCCGCTACTGCCTCAGTCGGGTGACCGAGGCGAACCAGTTCGGGATGGAAGCCGATCTCGACGTGTTCGACGAGAACGGGACCGTCCTGCTGATCGTGCGTGGGCTGCGCGTGGGCAGCGACGTCTCCGAGAGCGGCGCGCGCCAGCGACTGCTGGGCGAGCGCCTGCTGGCGATCGAGTGGGAGCCGCGCGACCTACCCGCCGCCGAGAGCGCTGACGCCGGGAGCTGGCTGTTGCTGGCCGACGACGATGACCCGTTGGCCGCCCAGCTCGCCGATGCACTGAAAAGCGAAGGCGCCCAGTGCGACATCGCCGGACAACTCGGCGTGCCGCTGGGCGACGTCACGGGTGTGGTGGTGCTGGCCGGGCCGCCAGCCGCCGCCTTCGAGGAGCAGTCCCCGGCCCGCGGCTGCGAACAGGTGCGACGGCTGGTGGGGATCGCCCGCACGCTGGTCGAAGCGTCCGAAGAGCCGGCCCGGCTGTATGTCGTGACCCGCGACGCCCAGACCGTGCTGCCCGACGACCGGCCCAACCTGGACCAGGCGGGCCTGCGCGGGTTGATGCGGGTGATTTCCGCCGAAGACGCCGAACTGCGGGCGACCCAGATCGATATCGATCAGGGAACCGACGCCGCGCAGGTGGCACGCCAGCTGCTGGCCGGATCGGACGAGGACGAAACCGCCTGGCGTAGCGGGCAGTGGTACACCGCCCGGTTGCGCTCAGCGCCGTTACGGCCCGACGAGCGGCGAACCGCCATCGCGAACCATCAACTCGACGGCATGCGCCTGGAGATCCGCACGCCCGGTGATCTGGAAGGCCTGGAACTCGTTGCGTTCGAACGCACCGCACCGGGGCCGGGGCAGATCGAGGTCGCGGTCACTGCGTCCAGCCTCAACTTCGCCGATGTGCTGATCGCCATGGGCCGATTCCCCAGCGTCGACGGGCGTCAACCGCGCCTCGGTATGGACTTCGCGGGCGTGGTGACCGCGGTCGGGCCTGACGTCATCGACCATCAGGTCGGTGACCGGGTCGGCGGCGTATCCGAAAACGGCTGTTGGGCAACGTTCGTCACCTGCGACGCCAAACTTGCCGTGACACTTCCGCCCAGCCTGGACGCTGAGCAGGCCGTCGCGGCCACGACCGCCTACGCCACCGCCTGGTACGGCCTGAAGGAGATGGCCAGGATCAAGCCGGGGGAGCGGGTGCTGATCCACTCGGCAACCGGCGGAGTGGGCCGGGCCGCAATCGCGATAGCGCGGTTGGTCGGGGCGGAGATCTTTGCCACGGCGGGCAGCCCGCAGCGCCGTGCGTTGTTGCACGACATGGGCATCGAGCACGTCTACGACTCGCGCAGCACCGAATTCGCCGACCTGATCCGCCGCGACACCGACGGTTACGGCGTCGATGTCGTGCTCAACTCGGTCACCGGTGCGGCCCAGCGCGCCGGCTTCGAACTGCTGGCCATCGGTGGACGGTTCGTCGAGATCGGCAAACGCGACGTCTACGGCGACACCCGGCTGGGTCAATATCCGTTCCGCCGCAACCTCACTTTCCACTACCTCGACCTCGCGCTGATGGCGGCCAGCCACCCCCAGCAGGTGGGGGAGCTGTTGCGGACGGTGTACCGGCTCGTCGGAGACGGTGAACTGCCGCCGCTCGAGCACACCACCTATCCACTTGTCCAGGCGGCCACGGCAATTCGCGTAATGGGTGCGGCCGAGCACAACGGCAAACTCGTCCTGTCCGTCCCGCGCGAGGGGCACAGCACCGTGTTGGTACCCCCGGAGCGGGCCACCGTGTTCCGCGGCGACGGTGCCTACATCATCACCGGCGGCCTGGGCGGGCTCGGGCTGTTCCTGGCCACCGAGATGGGCAAGGCAGGCTGCGGCCGGATCGTGCTGACCGCGAGGGCCAACCCAACTCCCAAGGCGCGGCAGGCCATTGACCGGATCCGCGCCGGCGGGGCCGACGTCGTCGTGGAGTCCGGCAACATGGCCGAGCCCGACACCGCGGCCCGGGTGGTGGCTGCGGCCACGGCCACCGGGCTTCCGCTGCGCGGGGTGCTGCATGCCGCGGCGGTGGTTGTGGACGCCACGTTGGCCAACATCACCGACGAGCTGATCGACCGTGATTGGGCGCCAAAGGTTTACGGCGCATGGAACCTGCACCGCGCCACGCTGGGCCAGCCACTGGACTGGTTCTGCTGTTTCTCCTCCGCGGCAGCGCTACTGGGCTCCCCAGGACAGGGTGCATATGCGGCAGCCAACAGTTGGGTGGATGCCTTCACGTGGTGGCGGCGACGCCAGGGCCTGCCGTCGCTCGCTATCGCATGGGGGGCATGGGGCGAGGTCGGGCGCGCCACGCACCTGGCCGACGGCGGGCGCACCACCATGATCGCCCCCGACGAAGGTGCGCGGGCGTTCGAGGAACTCCTGCGCTATGACCGCGGCTACACGGGGTACGTCCCGATGACCGGTTCGTCCTGGCTGGCCGAGTTGGTGGCACGCAGCCCGTTCGCGCAAGCCTTCCAGCACGCGGGGCAGCACCAGGCCGGCGAGACCACGTTGCGCACCGAACTACGGTCACTACCACAGGACGAATGGCCCACCCGGCTTCGGCGTCTGATCACCGAGCAGACCGGTCTGATCCTGCGTCGCACTGTCGATCCAGAGCGCCCGTTCGTCGAACACGGACTGGACTCGCTGGGCAATCTGGAGCTGCGGACCCGCATCGAAGCCGAGATCGGTATCCGGGTTACGCCGAAGGCCATTGCCACCCACAACACGGCTCAGGCATTGAGCGTCCATCTGGCCGAGACGCTGGTGGCAGAGAAAACGTAGCGGCAAAGCGGCCGTAGCCGTTTCAGGTCAACCGGGTTATGGCCATTGATGCCCCGGCGGCCGGCAGTCGTGCCAGCAGTGCGTCGCCCATTGCCGCGGCGGGGGTGAGAACCCCCCGCAACCCGGACAGCCGACCGCGATCGAGCGCGAGCGCCAGGCCGCTCTCGCCGAGCATGACCGAGGTCGCGTGGTACGCGTCGCAGTACTGTGCGTACGTCGCCAGGTAGCGGGCCCCCGTCGTGGTGGTGGTGTACGTCTCCATCCTGAAGTGACCACGTTGCTGCGAAGCGTCACTCGGACCGGCGCCCGGCTTGGGTAGCACCCGCTCAACCCATCGCCGCGGGACTCGGTGCGAATGCCGGTTCGCCAACCGGAACGCGCCGGTCAGGGCACCCGTGACGGCCCTGGCGGCGGCCGGAGCCACAAACGACTTTCCCAGACTCATCGTTTCCGAATAGCGGAACCGCCGGCCATACGTCCATTCTTGTAATGCATTGCTGCGTCGAACAATTCGGTCGTTGTAAGGAGCTTGAAAAAACCCTCCAACCGAAAAGCCGTCCAGCTCGGGTGCGATGTCGCCGCCCCGATGCCACGAAAAGTCAGGCTGCGGACCAAGTTCGGGTTCAGCGCCGCGGTCGGTGGTCAGCGTGTAGGGATCCTCGATGAGTCGGCGCACATGTGCGTCTGTAGACGCCGTACGCATCGCATCGAAATACGATGCGAGGGTTCCACCGGAGGCCCCGGTTTGCCGAAACGCGCGCAGCACCAGCATTGTGTCGCAGAGCTCCCCGGCCCCGTCTTCGCGTGCCTTTCGGTATAGCTGGTAGACGTTGAGATCCGAAGGGAGCGAGTCGAATCCGCACGACAGCACGATCCGGGCGCCGGTGTCGACGGCCTGCTTGTGATACTGGTCGATGGCATTGCGAGCGAACATCAGCTCGCCGGTCAGGTCGGCGTAGTCCGTACCGGCCGCGGCGCAGGCGCCCACCAGTGGCAGGCCGTAGTGCGCGTAGGGACCGACGGTCGTCAACACCACCCGCGTTCGGGCGGTCATCGCGGCCAGCGTCGAGGGCTGCGACGCGTGGGCGACGATCACCGGCCAATCCGCTGCCCTGGGGCCGAGTGTCTGCCGCACGGCAAGCAGGCGCTCACTGCTCCGGCCGGCCAGGGCGATGCGTGCCGGGGATTGACAGCGGGCGAGGTATTCGGCGGTCAGCTTGCCGGAAAAGCCGGTGGCCCCGTACAAGACGATGTCGAACTCACGCTCGGTGGTCACTCCATCATCCAGCTTTGCTCCGCGGGAGCAGCGCACAACAGGGAATGGACTTCCTTCAGGGACTCCTGGTGGCCCGGCACGTTGGAGTGGCGCTCGATGTACAGCTGACCCGCGAAGGTCCAGCAAGTGTAGAGATCGACCGGCGCGTGGGCCGCGAAGTGGAATTCGCCGCCGACGTCGATGATCTCGATGCCTTCGGGCGTGCGCAAGCCGGGGATCGAGCCAACGTCCGTGCACATCACGAACGGGGGCAGCCCGGGCAGGCTACCTTCGTACTGGAGGCTGAAGTGCAGCGACGACTGCTGGATCAGGCCTTCGGACAGGTCCGCGCGAAACGCCTCCACGATGCCGCCGGCCAAGCCGACGAGATCGGTGTCGGGCCCGATTTCGGCCAGATAACTCGCCAACCCCAGCGGCATCGTGCCTTCGGTTGCACCGACCGGGGGCGTGAGGTGATAGCGCAGGTCGACCGGATAGAAGTAGGGAATCGGGATGTGCGGGGTATCGCGGATTTGCCATTCGGCCAGCAGCAGCGCCGCGGCCACCAGGGAGTTGAGGCTGAGCTGATTGTCGCGACCCAACTCCACCAACTCCGACGTCTCCTGCTCGGTGAAGCGGACTCGTGTCACCGGAATATGTTGCATCAGATCGGAATTCGACACGATGGCCGGCTTCTCGACGGCGGGCAGGTCGTAGGCGAAGGCCGCCGGGAAAAGGCGTTCCAATCCCGAACGCTCCTGCTTGGCAACGCCGCGCTGTTCGAGCAGCGTCTCGAGTGATTCGGGAGCGGGCTGCGGGGCCACCGGACCGGCATCGCCGTTTTCCACCACGTTGGTATAGCGGGACAGCAGCTCTTCGAACAGAGCGAAGACATGGTGCCCGTCGGCCAGCGCGTGGTGTGCGTACAACGTCAGTTCGCTTTGTTCGCTGCCGATTTGCAACCGGAGATTCAGCAGGGACTGGTTCTGGTCCAGGCGCATGCCGGCGATCGCGGCCTCCGATGTGTGCTCATCGACGATCCACAGCCCCGGATGCATGACGTCTTCGGCGACAATCTGATGCCGGCCGTCGTCGGCCTGCTCGAGGTGGCCGGCCCAGATGGGATGCATCTGCAGGAGCGCATCGAAAGCATCTGCCATTGCGTCGATATCGACGTCACCAGCGATGTGTATCTTCAGCCCGAAAAAGGTCTCATTGGCGGCGAATACTTCTTCGCTGTGCGCGAGCTTGCGGATCACGGATCCGGAAAACACTGCTGACTTCCCCTATCTGCGTGTGCTGGCCCGTCGATAGCCCAGCAGCGTTGGTGCGACGCAGACCGCGGTGATGCCGGCGACCCACAGCAATGTCTGGATCATCGACGACCGCACCGGCCCGCCCAGCGCCAGCGCGCGCATCGTGTCGATCGCGCAGCTGATCGGTTGGTGGGCAACCACTGGCTGGATCCATTTGGGAAATTGGTCTACCGGCAGGAACCCGGTCGAGAAGAGGATCGCGAGTAGGTGCACCAGCGTAATCGCCTCGAGGAGAAAGTTCTTCGACGCGTACCAGGCAATCGATATGATCAGGGTCGCGAAGGCGAGTCCGAACAGCACCGGGATGCTCAGCCACACCAAGGTGGGCAGGATGCCCTGTTTGAAGCGGAAACCCAGCACCATCCCCGCGACCAACACGATCCCCGTCGTGACGACGATCCGGACCATCTCCGCGAGGATCCGCGAACAGACGCCCGACGCCCGGTGCACGGGCACCACCCACAACCGGCGCAACAGGCCCGCGTCGCGCTCGACGATAAGGCCGATCGCACCGACCGCCGATCCGTTGACCGCGGCGGCGAGCACGTTCATCGGAACCGTGTTGAACAGCGCGTCGTACCCGGCAACCTGGGTAACCGCATGGCCCAGAACGATATTCATGGTGATCAGGAACAGCACGGGCAACACGGTGACCATGATGATCGCGGTGATGTCGCGTGACCACTTGGTGAGTATCCGCCGTGTCTGCACCAGGGTTTGCGGGATCAGCACGCGCGCCGAATTCTCGTGCACGCGCGGCGCAGCGGCGGGACGCGCGGTTTCCTCGCATACCAGAGTCATCATGCCCGCTTCGATAAAACGATGACCGATACCGGGACCAGCAGCGCGGCCAATCCGCACAACCACGCCAGCGTCGGCGCCAGCACGGACCAGGTAAGCGATGTGTGGAACGGTGCGACGTCGCCGGCGGCGGCATGCAGGCTGTCGACCAACGCGGAGATCGGTTGGTTGCGAACGAAGGGCTGGACCCAGCGGGGGAACTGCTCCACCGGTTGAACACCGACCGACAGCAGGCCAAAGATCAACGGCGGCAACGTCAGCATGGGTGCCATCGCCTCGGGGTTACGGGATCCGGTGCCCAACAGGTCCGCCGCGAACGACAGCACCGCCCCGAACACGAGCACCAACAGGCAAAAGGCAACGGTGTCGACGACCGATCCGCGAAAGCGAAATCCTATGGTGTAACCGCAGACCAGGGCCACCGTCAGAGACACCGTGCACCGGTACAGCGCGGCGGAGATGCGGGCGGCCACCGGGGTGAACGGTGGGATCGGCATGGATCGGAACCGGCGGTTGACGCCCTGCACCGAGTCCGTCGCCGCCCGAAACGCAGTCGACATGGCCGCAAACGTGATGGCCTCCAAGGCGATCAGCGGCATCAAGTACTGCGCGTAGCTGCTGGCCACACCCCTGGTGACGTTGCCCATGATCTGGTGTAGCGGGATGTAGAAGCCGGCGGTGAACACCACCGAGACCGCGATGGTGATTGCGAGCTCACCGTTGCGCACGGTGGGCGCGATGAAGCGGGTGGTGAGCACCCACCACTGGGCCCCCATCGAGGGGTGGGGTCGCGCCTGGGATCCCACGACGCCGGCGGCGGTCACCCGACCGCCTCGGCAACGGATTTGGCGGGGTCCTTCGTCAACGCCAGGAATACGTCGTCCAACGACGGGCGGCGCAGCGCAACATCGGCAACGGCGATGTTGGCAGCGGCGAGCCGTCCCACGGCCTCGAGGAGGGTGTTGGCGCCGTCGGGGGCCGGCATGGCGATCCGGTCGGACTCGGTTTTCAGGGCGGCCCGGTTATCCTGCGGCAACAGCGAGCCGAGGATCTCAGCGATCACCGGCAGATCGTGCAGGTCCCGCGGGACGACCTCGAGGTAACTGCCGCCCGTGCGCGCCTTGAGCTCGTCGGCCGTTCCCTCGGCGATGATCCGTCCGTGGTCGATGACGATGATCCGATCGGCCAGCGCGTCGGCTTCCTCGAGATATTGCGTGGTCAACAGCGTGGCGATGCCGCGCCCCTTGAAAATGCTGACCAGATCCCAAATACCTTGCCTGCTACGGGGATCCAGGCCGGTGGTCGGCTCGTCCAAGAAGACCACCTGCGGCTGGACCACCAGACCGCAGGCAATGTCGATCCGTCGCCGCATCCCGCCCGAGTACGTCTTCACGCGCCGATCGCCGGCGTACACCAGATCGAATTCCTCGATCAGTTCCGTGGCGCGGCTGCGCGCGGCCGCCTTTTTCAACCCGTAGAGACGACCGAACATGAACAGGTTTTCCAGGCCGGTCAGCGTTTCGTCGATCGCCACCTGTTGTCCGGTAAGCATGATCGACCGGCGCACACCGGCCGGCTCGGACACCACGTCATAGCCGGCGACCAGCGCGCGGCCCTGGTCGGGGCGGCTCAGGGTCGACAAGATGTCCACCAGCGTGGTCTTGCCCGCCCCGTTGGGCCCGAGCAGGCCGAGCACCTCACCACGGCCGACTTCGAGGCTGACCTCGTGCAGGGCCACGAAATCGCCGAAGGTCTTGCGCACCTTGTCGACGACGACAGCCTTGTCGAAGTCGCGATCCACGTTGTTCATCGGGCCCCCTCAGTCGAACGACGACAAGTCCACCAGCGCCAGTTCCACGGGTGGCGAGCCCGTGTCGCCGTCGTCGGGGATTGCGTCGACAGCCTCGGAGATCAAGGCCCGCAATGCGATCGGGAAACGTTCGACCAGCGCTTGCGCCCGCTGCAGTGGAACGCGGCGCGCGTCGTACCACCAATCCAGATGCAGCGCACCGGAATACCGGTACACACGAAGTTCGATCGCGTGGCCCAGCCCAGGGATCGGATCCCGCACCGGCAGCGCCGCGTCGGAATCGAATTGCACCGGCGCGTCCAGCGGCGGCGGCTCCGGGACCGTGCCGACGTAGCGCAGGTGAATGTCGGAGGCGCCGGCGGCGGCCAGCGTCCGCGCCGTGGGCGCATATACATAGCGAAGCAGTCCGTAGCCGACCCCGAAGTGCGGCACGGATTTCAGGGTGTCGCTCACGCCTGCCAGCAGCTCCGTCGCATCGGCGGCCTTCGTGCACCGCAGCGCCGCCGGATAGATCGTGGTGAACCGGCCGATGGTGCGCCGCAGATCGACGTCCGGCCGCAGCACCGAACGACCGGTGCCCTCCAGGTCGACCGAAACGACACCCTCGTCGACGGTGTGGGCGATCGTTGCGCTCAACGCCGCCAGCAGAACTTCCTCGATCGACACGCCGAGCCTGCGGCGGGCGTCGTCGACTTCGGCTGTCTGCGCGACGTCCAGCGTCGACGGCAGCCTCAGCAGGTCGCCGGCGCGGGGCCGGTCGGTGATCGCGGGATCGCCCAGCTGCACCGTCGCCGTGGTCAGGCTCTGCAGCCAGAAGTCGCGGGTGTCCACGACGGCCGGATGCGTCGCCAGGGCCCCGGTGCGCAGCGACCAATCGCGCCATCCGGCGGCGGTCGGGGGCAGCAGGATCTCCTCGCCCGCAAGGTGTTGGGACAAGGCGGTGAACAGATCGGTCAGCAGGATTTCGCGAGAGGCGATGTCCGCGATCATCTCGTGGGCGGACAACACCAGGTAGGAACCGCCGGTTCCCCCGGCGATATGGGTCGCGGTGAACGGCGCGGTCAGGTCGTCCTGGGCCACCAGTTCGGCCACCATGTCCAGCACCGCGGCGCGCTCGTCGGGCACGTCGCCGGGCAGGGTTCGCGACGACAGGTGGCCGAATTCCTGTGGCGCGCCGATGTGCTGCTCCCAGGTGCCCGCTCGGTCGATGAGCTCGAGGCGCAACGCGTCATGGTGGTTGGCCAACGCGGTCAGCACGGCACGGACGTCGTCGAGCGTGACGCTGGGGGCGAGGGAGAAGATCAGCGGAACGCGCCAGCGACCGGCTTCTTGCACGCCGTGTTCGAGGAAGCCGGCGATATTGGCGGGCACCGGTGAATACGCGTCGGCGTCCGGTGGTCGCGTCAGCCCGGCTCCGGTGAACTCGGCGTCGACGGCGGCGGCCAGGCTGGCCAGGGTCGGGTGTTCGTAGAGATGCTGCGGGGTGACGACCAAGCCGGAATTGTTGGCACTTGTCGAGATGCCGATCGCGATCAGCGAATCTCCGCCCAGATCAAAGAAATTGGCGTTGCGGTCCAGAGAGCTGACGCCCAGGCACTGCATCCAGATGCGATGCAACGTCGCCTCGGTGGCCGATTGACCGTTGACCGGCGCATCGGCGACGGCGACGCCGTTGGTGGACAAACCGGTGGTCTCCGCGGGTGCCCCGGTCCACACGGTGGGCTTCGGGTCGATCCAATGCCGCTCGCGCGCAAAGGGATAACCGGGCAAGCTGACGATGCTGTTCGTTGATCCGGTGACCGGCGACCAGTCCACGGCCACGTCGGCCGTCCACAGCTGGCCGAGGCCGAGCAAGAAGGCGTCCCGGTCGTCGGTGTTCTGCACGGGGTGGCGCATCAGCCGCACGGCGCGGTGCTTGCTCGACCACTTGGGGTGCCGGATCGCCGATCCGGTCAGGCTGCCGCCCGGGCCCATTTCGACCAGGACCCGGTCCGGATCGGTCAGCAACACGTCGAGTTCGTCGGCGAACCTGATTGTCGCGCTGATCTGGCGCGCCCAGCTGGCCGGGTCGGTGGCCTGTTCGTCGGTCATCCAGGTACCGGTCAGGTTGGACAGCAGCGGCGTGTTCGGCGGGCGCAGCTCGACACCGGAGAGGAACTCCTGGAACTGCGCCGCCATGGGATCCATTGCGCTGGAATGGAATGCGTGGGTTGCGCGGACCCGTCGAGCGTTGATGCCGCGCTCGCGCAGGCGCCCGGTGAACGCGCGAATCTGGTCGTTCGGCCCGGCGACGACGCAGTTGCCGGGATCGTTGACCGCGGACAGATCGACCCCGGGGGTGAGAAATTCGGCGATGTCGTCGGGACCCAGCGCCACCGCGACCATGGAGCCCGGGGGGGATTCGTGCATCAGGCGGGCACGCAAGGACACCGTCTTGATCGCCGTCTCGAGGTCGAATATCCCGGCCAGCGTGGCCGCGATGTACTCGCCGGTGCTGTATCCGATGTACGCGCCGGCGCGCACACCAAAGGTGTCGACCAATTTCGCCAACGCGTATTCCACCGTGAACAGCGCCGGCTGAGAACGGTCGATGCGTTCCAAATCCGTGCTGGCGTCCCCGAATATCTCGGCACGCAGGTCTAGGTTTGTTTCGGGGCCCATCGCGTCGTTGAATCCCGCGACGCAGGCGTCGAAGTGTTCGGCGAAAACCGGCTCGGTGTCGTACAGTCCCCGGGCCATCCCGACGTGCTGGGCACCTTGCCCGGGAAACATGAAAACGACCCGTTCTGCGGTGGATTCGTGGGCGTCACCGTGACTGATGGACTCGCCGACGAAAACGTTGTCGTGCTCGGCCGCCTGCAATACCTTCGCCGCGCGCTCGCGGTCGTGAACCACGGCAGCCATGGCGATGCCGTGCTTGCGCCGAGCGGACAAGGTGAAAGCAGCATCCGCCAGGTCGGGTCCGTCCGGGTCGGCCAACGTCTGGGCCAGGGCGGCACGCGATTGCTCCAGTGCGGCTGGGGTTCGTGCGGACAGCAGCAGCACTTGGGGACGGTCGGGCTTGGCGGCGTCCGGGACCGGCGGCGCTTCCTCCAGTACGACGTGCACGTTGGTGCCGCCCACTCCGAACGAACTGACACCGGCCCGGCGCACGCCGTCCCATTCCCATGGGCCGTACTGGCTTTGCACGGTGAACGGAGTCTCGTCGAGATGCAGTTCCGGGTTGGGACTGGTGAAGTGCAGCGTCGCGGGAATCGCCTTGTGCTTCAGGCACAGAATCGCCTTGACCAGACTCACCACGCCGGCCGCCACCTCGAGGTGGCCGATGTTCGACTTGACCGACCCGAGCACACACGGTCCGGGACGCGGCGTCTCGGATACGGCGAACGCGGCTTTGAGGCCCTGGACTTCGATCGGATCGCCCAGCGCCGTACCGGTTCCGTGTGTCTCGACGTAACTCACCGTCGAGGCGTCGATGCCCGACACCGCATGGGCTTCCGCGATCACATCGGCCTGTGCGGCCGGGTTGGGGGCTGCGTACCCCATCTTCATGGATCCGTCGTTGTTGATCGCCGACCCGCGGATGACCGCGTGAATCCGGTCCCCGGCATCGAGGGCGGCTTGCAGGGGTTTGAGAACCACGATCGCGGCACCGCTGCCGAACACCGTTCCGTCGGCTCGCACGTCGAACGGCCTGCAGTGGCCGACCGCCGACACCATCGCTCCCGGCGAGTTCCAGTAACCGACACGATGCGGGATGGCCAGCGACGACCCGCCGGCCAGCGCCATGTCACATTCACCGGACAGCAGGCTCTGGCAGGCCAAGTGGAGCGCGACCAGCGACGACGAGCACGCGGTCTGAACCGAGATGCTCGGCCCGCGCAGATCGAATTGATGCGATACCCGCGTTGCCAGAAAGTCCTTGTCGTTCTGCAGGAACAGATTGAACTGCTCGAAGTCGAGTCCGGTCGCCATGAACGCGGCGCCGCCGTGATGCGACGCCAGGTTGTGCATCAGATAACCGCTGGGAGAGCTGGTTCCGTAAACGCCGATCGCGCCGTCGAACTCGGCGGGGTCACAGCCGGCGTCCTCGAACGCATGCCACGCGCACTGCAGGAACAACCGGTGTTGCGGATCCAGCTTGCGGGCGAGCTGCGGTGGGAATCCGAAGAACTCGGCATCGAACTCGTCGAAACCGTCGATCAGCGGCGCGCGCCGCACGTACCCGGGATTGGCCAGCACGTCGTCGCTGATGCCGGCAGCGCGCAGGTCGTCCTCGGACAGCGTGGTGATCGACTCCTCGCCGCGCCGAAGGTTGTCCCAGAAATCCGAAACATTGTTGGCACCCGGGAATCTTCCGGCCATGCCGATCACCGCGATTGCGTTGTCCGGCGGTGCGGTTGAGTAAGCCTCTGGCGTGCTCATTACTAGCGTCCTCGCTTCCGCCGCTGTGCGGCTTGTTGGCGCGCCGCCGCGCGCTGCTGTGCCCGGTCGCGAACAACACCTTCTTGCTGGTGTGCTTGCGCGTCACCGGTGAGCCCCAGCTGGCGGAGCAGCTCGGCCGTGAGATCGTTGAGCGTCGCGCCCTGCAGCAGCAGCGCCACCGGCGGCTCGGCCCCGAAATCCGCCCTTGCGGAATTGCGGATACGCACGGCCATCAGCGAATCCATGCCCAATTCGACCAGCGGCAGGTCCGCGTCGACGGCCGATCGTTCCGCGTAACCCATCACCGCCGCGATGCGTGCGTGCAGCCGGTCGGCGATCGCCGCTTTCGCTTCGGCGGGATCTAAACCGGAAAGCGCCTCGGGTCCGGCCCAGTTGCCACCGTCACCCGCGGCCTCGAGTTCGGTGACCACGCTGGTGAAGTAGCCGAGGTTGCGAATCTCGGGGAAGGAGATCAGCGCCCGGTCGGGGCGCAGCCGTGCGACGCCGGTGTGGCAGCGGCCGGTGGCCAGCAACGGCTCCAGGGCCGCGACGCCCTCGGCCGGGGTAATCGGATCCAGCGGCCCGCCGGTCAGTGTGCGGGCCAGCCCGACCTCGGCCCACGGCCCCCAGTTGATCACCGCCGCAGGCAAACCCGATGCCCGCCGCCAGTCGACCAGGGCGTCCAGCCAGGCGCTCGCGCAGGCGTACGAGGCCTGTCCCGGACCGCCCAGCAGGGACGAGGTGGAGGAGAAGCCGAGCCACCAGTCCAATTCACATCCGAGGCTGGCCTCGTGCATCCGCAGGGCGCCGATCACCTTGGGTGCCCACACGCGCTCCACGCTGTCCTTGGTCATGGAGAACACCAGGCTGTCGTCGAGTACGGCGGCAGCGTGCAGGACGCCGCGCAGGGCTGATTCCCCGGCGGCCGCCACCAATCTCTCTGCCACGCCGTCGACCGCGAGATCGCCTAACACCACCGCGATCTCGGTCCTGCGTTCCAGTTCGGCCAGCACCGCGCGCTGTTCCTCGGAGGGTTCGCTGCGGCCGTTGAGGACGATGCGGCCGGCGCCGCGCTCGGCCAGCCAGCGCGCGAACACCAACCCGAGACCGCCCAGGCCGCCGGTGATGATGTAGGACGCCCCGGCGCGGACCACCTCGCCGCCGGCGGGCTCGTCGAGGGTCGCCCGGGACAGCCGCTCGACGTAACGCTGGTCGCCGCGCCAGGCGATCACGTCGTCGATCGAGCCGGAAACCGCGGACTCCAGCTCGGCGTTCAACGCGGTGACCGGATCGCCGGTGAGGTCGAGATCGACCAATGTCGTTCGCAATTCCGGATGTTCGTAGGCCAGCACGCGCACCAGGCCCTTGAGCGCGCCGATCCCCGGCTGGCCTGCTTCGTCACCGATGGGCAGGCCGCCACCGGATACCAGCCATAGCCGCGGGGGCTGGCCATGCCAGCCGCCGATGATCGCGCGCACGACGGTCGAGACCGCCCAGACCGCTTCGCGGGACTGGGCGATGCCGTCCTTGGTCACCCTCGGGTTGTCCGCGACGAATACGACCACACCGACGGGCGGACGCTCGGGATCACCCGCGGTTTCGGCGAACGCGGCGAGCACTGCGGACTCGTCGTGCAGGTCGGCGGTGACAACGCGGTGTGCCGGTGAACGCCATCCCGCGATGAACTGGTCGGCTTGTTCCCTAGACGGCGCGCTTTGCCCATCGGTGAGCACAAGCCAACTGCCGGGAACTTCCGACGACCCGGCGCCGACCGGACGGGGCACCCAGGACGTATCGAAGACCTTCTGCGACAAGGGAAGTGGCACGCTACGCCGTTCCACCCGTCGCACGTAGATATCGTTGATCTCCGCGGTGACGGCCCCGGCGTCATCGGTCAGCACGATCCTGCCGAGCTTTCCCGCACCGCCCTCGTCCAGGCCGGACAGCTGCGCCCGGCAGCGGGCCCGCCGGCCGGGGTTGCCGTACACCCGCACCGACTCGAAGGACACCGGGAGATAGCTCGCTTCGGCGGATCCGGCGAGTTCGTCGTCGGGGATCGCGGCCGCCAGACTCTGCAGAGCCGCGTCCAGCATGACCGGATGGAGCCGAAAGTCTGGGTGCCACGGCGACTCGTCGGGAAGAACGATGTCGGTTTCGACAGCACCGCCGGGCAGCCGGCGGATCGCCGTCAAGGCGGCGAAAGCGGGACCGTGGAATTGACCGGCCTGCCGTAGCGCGGCGTACACCTCGCCCGGGTTGATCGCCGTCTCGCCGCTGCCGCCGGCGGGTGCCGGCTGTGCGACCGGGGTCTCCGGCGTGCGTACCTCGGCCCTGGCCGTCGCGTGCCGGGTCCAGTCGTTACCCGCTGAGCGGGAATAGATTTCGATTCGGATCTTGTCGTCGGCGCCACGCATCAACTGGGTGGTCAACTGGGTGTGGTCGTTCAGGGTGAGCATCTGCTCGACTTCGAGCTGGTTGAGCGACACGGCCTGGACCGGCACGCCCAACGCCTCACTGGCTGCGGCCAAGGCGATTTCGGTGAACCCGGCGCCGGGCATGGTCGACTGTCCGAACACCTTGTGATCGGCAAGCCAGGGCGACACCTCGGTGCCGACATCGGCCTGCCAGACGTGGTCCTTGCTGGACGGAACCTCGATGTGCACACCCAGCAGTGGGTGGGTGGCAACGGAGTTCGACACCGCCGACCGGTCGGCGATCCAGTATGGCGTGTGCTCCCACGGTGTTACCGGGATGTCGGCCAGCCGACCGTCGGTGGTATTCGTCGCCACGTTCGCCTTGCCGGCGAACTGCGCGGCGAGCTGCGCGTGGAAGGTGACGGTGTCGTCGGTGTCGCGCTGCAGGGTGCCGAGGGTGTGCACGTTGGCGTCACCCAGGGTGTCGTTGATCGAGTGAGTCAGCAACGGGTGCGGGCTGATCTCAATGAAGGTGTGGTGGTCGGCACCCGCGGTGCTGACGGCTTGGTGGAAGCGCACCGGGTTGCGCAGGTTTGCCGCCCAGTAGTCGGCGTCCAGCAGCGGTGCGGGACCCTCCATCACCGTGGTGATCATCGGGATGGCCGGCGGCTTGGGGTCCAAATCGCTTAACGCCGAACGCAATTGCGGCAATATCGGGTCAATGATCGGGTGATGGGAGGCCACGTCGACCTCGATGCGCCGGGCCAGCAGGTTACGGGCTGTCACCGCCGCGATGACCGCATCGACCTGCTCGGGTGGGCCCGCGATCACCGACTGGCCCGGTGATGCGTACACGGCGAGCGTGACGTCCGGGTACTCGGTGATCAGTGCCTCGACGGCCAGCGCGTCGAGCTCGAGCAGGGCCATCGCGCCCTGGCCGGACAACTGCGCCATCAGTTTTGAGCGGGTGGCGATCACCCGCAACCCCTCGGCGGCGGTGAGCGCCCCGGACACCACTGCTGCCGACACTTCACCCATCGAGTGTCCGATCACCGCGTCGGGTTCGACGCCGTAGTGGCGCCACAGCGCGGTCAGTGCCAGCTGGATAGCCACCAGCAGCGGCTGGATCTTGTCGATGCCGGTGACCGGGCTGCCGTCGGCCAGGGTCTGCTGCAGCGAAAAACCGGTCTGTGCAACGAATTCAGGCTCCAGCTCGGCGACGGCGGCGGCGAAGGCCGGTTCGTCGGCCAGCAGCCGACGGCCCATGCCGGCCCACTGCGCGCCCTGACCGGAGTAGAGGAACACCGTGCCGGATCCGGAGCCGGCCTCGGTTCCGGCCACCACACCAGGTGCCGGCGTTCCGGCGGCCAATGCCCGCAGCCCCGCCACCGCCGCGGCGTGATCGCGCGCGACGACGGTGCCCACCCAGCTGTGCCGGGCCCGGCGATGATTCACGGTGTGCGCGACGTCGGCGAGCGGTACCGCGGCGCCGGGACCGGCGATCCAGTCGGCCAGGGTCGCGGCCGACGACGCCAGTCGCTGCGGTGTCTTGCCCGACACCACCAACGTGGCCACCACCGGCTCGGCCACAGGTGGTGCGGACGTAGCGGGCGGCTGCTCGACGACCACGTGTGCGTTGGTTCCGCTCAGTCCGAACGACGACACCGCGGCCCGGCGGACGCCGTCCGTGGGCCACGCGGTGTCCTCGGTCGGCACGAACAGCCGCGTCCCCGACGGGTCGATCGCCGGGTTCCACCGGTTGAAGTGCAGGTTGCGCGGAATGTATCCGCGGTTCACCGACAGGATCGCCTTGATGAATCCGGTGACGCCGGCGGAGGCTTCCAGGTGGCCGATGTTGGTCTTGACCGAGCCCAGCGCGCAGCGGCCGTCGCCGGCGCCATAGGTGGCCGCCAGCGCCTCGAATTCGATCGGATCGCCCAAAATCGTTCCGGTGCCGTGTGTTTCGACGTAGTTGATGCTGTCGGCGGTGGCGTCGGCCATCTTCAGCGCGGCGCCGATCACGTCGCGTTGCGCGGCGGCGTTCGGTGCGGTCATTCCGTTGGACCGGCCATCGGAGTTGATCGCCGAACCCCGCACGACGCCCAACACCCGATCACCGTCGCGAACCGCGTCGGCCAACCGCTTCAGCACCACCACGCCGCAGCCCTCGCCGCGCACGAACCCGTCGGCAAGAGCATCGAAGGTTTTGCATCGGCCGGTCGGCGACAGGGCCGACCACTTGGACAACGCGATGCTGGTGAACGGCGACAGGGACAGATGCACCCCACCGGCGAGTGCGACGTCGCTTTCCCGCAGTCGCAGGTTCTGGCAGGCCAGGTGGATGGCCACCAACGACGACGAGCACGCGGTGTCGACGGCCACCGCCGGACCGCGCAGCCCCAACAGGTACGAGATGCGCCCCACCGCCGCACTGTGCGGATTGCCGGTGCTCATGTAGGCATCGATCTCGGTGTTGCGCTCGAGGTTGAGGATCGTGTAATCCCATGCCGACACGCCCATGATCGCGGCGGTCCGGCTGCCGCTCAACGAATCCGGCGCCAGCCCGGCGTGTTCGAGGGCTTCCCAGGCGACCTCGAGCAGGATCCGCTGCTGCGGGTCCATCGCGACGGCTTCGCGGGGGGTGATGCCGAAGAAGTCGGCGTCGAATCCGGCGACGTCGTCGAGGAAGCCGCCCCACTTGGTCGTCATGCGTCCCGGTGCCTGCGGATCGGGATCGTAGAACGCGTCCCCGTTCCACCGATCGGGCGGCACCTCGCCGACGGCGTCGCGGCCGTCGATCAGCAGCTGCCAAAAGCTTTCGGGCCCAGTCACATTCCCGGGCAACCGGCAGCCGATTCCGACGACGGCTATCGGCTCGGCGATGTCGGTTGGAAATGCCGTGCCCGCGCGAACAAGCTCACGCGCTAGCACCTCGCGCGCCTTGGGGGACATCTGTGCCGCGCGTTCGGCGAGACTCGTCATTACTCACTGCCCCCCGTGGCTGTTTCGAGCTCGCTCGCCGCAACGAGGTCGGACAACAATTCCATTTCCTCATCGGACAGCTCGCTCTCGGCGTCGGCCTCCGGTCCGGCAGCGGCCACCGTGTCATAACCCAGGCGTTCGCACATCGCACCGGCGAGATCGTGGATCGTCGGGTACGCATAGACCAGGGCGGCCGGCAACGTGGTGCCCAAGCTCGCCTCCAGCCTGTTGCGCAGTTCGAGGGCCATCAGCGAGTCGAGACCGAGCGACTCCATCGGCCGATCGTGAGCGATCGGCTCGGTGGAGCGCAGCACCGCCCGGATCTGGTCGGCGATCGCGGCCGCCAGCCGATCCGGACGCTCGGCGGGGTCGGCCGCATCCAATTCGGCGCGGACCGCGCCACCGCCGCGCCGCTCCAGCTTCGTCGCGTCGTGCAACTTCGCGAACAACGACGAACCACCCGCGGCGGGGAAGGATTGGAACCACTGCCTGGTGTCGAGGTGGATGACGCCGGTGCGGGCGCGGTCGGCCGTCAGCAGTCGCTGCATGGCCGTCAGCCCTTCTTCGACCGTGATCAGCGAGACGCCGAGATCGGCGAAGAACTGGGCGCGGCCGACGTCGGCCCATGGGCCCCAGTTGATTCCGACGGCGGGCAGCCCGCGCGAGCGCCGGTAGGCGACCAGTCCGTCGACCCACGAGTTGGCCGCGGCGTAGGTTCCCTGGCCGGGTGTACCCAGCAGCGAGGATGCCGACGAGAAGGTGAGCCACCAATCCACGTCCAGCCCGGCGGTGGCCTGATGCAGCCGCCAACTGCCGGTGACCTTCGGGGTGAACACGCGCCGCGCGGCCGAATCCGAGATGTTCAGCACGATCTCGTCGTCGAGAACCATGGCGCTGTGCAGGACTCCGGCCACCCGCAAGCCCGCGTCGTGGACCGCTTGTACCAACCGGTCGGCCGTGCCGGGTTCGGCGATGTCGCCGGTGACCACTTCGATTCGGGTTCCCGTGCCGCCGAGTTCCGCGATCGCCGCCGTCACGTCCGGTCCGGGTGCCGAACGGCCGTTCAGGACAATCAATTCCGCGCCTTGGCGCGCCAGCCATTGGGCCACGACGAAACCGAGACCACCCATGCCGCCCACGATGATGTAGCCGCCGCCGGGGCTGACCAGTTGCTGCGGAGTCGCGGCGATCGCGTCGATGCTGCCGGAAGCCGGTACCGTGACGGCGATCTTGCCGGTGTGCCGTCCGGATGCCATCAGCGCGAAGGCGTCGGGCGCGTTTTCGAGGGAGAACGCGGTGACGGGCAGGACCTGCAGGGCGCCGTCCGCGACGTGCCGCAGGATTTCGGTGAGCATCGCGCGGTAGCGCGCCGGCTGTAGCTTGAGATTGAGGTCCAGGTCGACGACGGAGAACGACGCGCTCTTGGTCAGCGCGGCCAATCCCAGAGTGGCGTTGGCGTAGACGTCCTTCTTGCCCAGTTCGATAAACCGTCCTCCGGGCGCCAGTATCTGCACGCCGCGCTGAATCGCTTCGTCAGGAAGCGAGTTGAGGATGACGTCCACGCCATAGCCGTGGGTGATCTCGAGGATCTCATCGGCGAAGTCAGAGGTGCGCGAATTGCCGACGTATTCGACGCCCAGCCCGGCGAGCATGTCGCGCTTGGCATCCGAACCGGCGGTGGTGTAGATGCGGGCGCCGATCATCTTGGCGATGGCCATCGCGGCCACGCCGACACCGCCGGTGGCCGAATGGATCAGCACCCGTTCGCCCGGGGCCAGCCGCCCGACCTCGACCAGCGAGTGCCAGGCGGTCAGATACGCGATGCCGAACGCGGCCGCCTCGGCATCCGGCAGCGTGTCCGGAATCGGGGTGCACAGGTCGGCCAGCGTCGTCATATGCGAGCCGAAACTTCCCGGGCCGATGGCGATTACGCGCTGCCCGACTTCGACGGAGTCGACATCGCTGCCGACGGCCGTGACGACGCCGGCGCACTCGCCACCGATGACGGGTGCGGCGTCGTCGAGGGTGGGGTAGATACCCATCGCCTTGAGCACGTCACTGAAGTTCAGGCCCGCCGCGGCGATGCGGACCTCCACCTCGTCGGGCTTCGGCGACATGCGTTGCACCGCATGCAATCTGAGGGCATCGAGGCGTCCGGGCTCGTCGATCTGCAGTCGCACCGCGCCGCCGGTGTCCAGGTTCACTTTCGCGTGCCGGATCTCGCCGACCAGCTCACCCTTGGCCGTGGTGGGGGCCGGCAGCAGCCGGTTCAGGTAGCGATGCCCGTCGCGCAGCGCGATCTCGTCGGCGTCGGAGCCGGCCAGCAGCTCCTGGGTCAGCGCGGCCACCGAGCCGGCGCCGTCCGCGTCGACGTCGACGATTGTGGTCTTCAGCTCGGGATGTTCGAAGGTCAGCACCCGCGCGATGCCGCGAAGCTCCGTCTGCGCCAGCGTGACTGGTTCACCCGTGCCGACTTGCTGTGCGCCGCGGGTGACGATCCACAGCCGCGGGCTGTTACGGGCACCCATCCGGGTGACGGTCTTGGCGATTTCGGCGATCAGCAGGGTACGCGCCAGCGCCAGGTCCAGTTGAGCGGCCTCGGGCAGCGATTCGTCCGCGGCATGCGGCGGACACAGGACGACGATGCCGTCCCAGGGGTTTCGGGTGATCGCCGCGCGCAGCTTGGCGGTGTCGGCCGCGGACACCACGTCGACTTCGGCGACGCTGTCGCTCAGCGACGACCGCAAAGCGGGCAGCAGCGGATCGCGCGCGTCCGCGTCGCCGATCAACAACAATCCGCCGAGGCTGGTGGCTGTTTTGTCCAGCGGCGCGGGCTCCCACTCCAATGCGAGCAGGTGGTCGTTGAGATGTGCTGCGCCGCTTGCCGACCCGAGGACGGCCATTTCCACTTCGTCGATGACCAGTAGTTGTTGACCGGTGGCGTCGGTCAGCACGACCTGGCCGAGGAGCCGATCCGGACTGTCGGTGGCCGCGAGGGTGCCGGTCGAACACACGCCGTCGGCGATGTCGCCGTACACGTGGATGCCCGCGAAACGGATTGGCAGCACCAGGGTTTGCCGCGCGTTCTGCTCTCCGGCCAGATCGGTCGCGGCCCGGGTGGCACCGAGGGCCTGCACCGCGATGTCCATCATGACCGGGTGCAGCACGAAGTTGCGGGAACCGGCCTTGGCCGACGGGGGCAGCCGCACGTCCGCGCGAGCCGCACCCGAGGCTGCCACGGCCAGCCCGCTGATCCCGCGAAACGCCGGTCCGTGTTGCTGCCCGGCGGCGCGCAGCCGGTCGTACAGTTCGTCGGGGTTGATCTCGGCCGCAACATCATTCGCATCGACGGTCGGACCGGCCGACTGGCTGCCGGTCTCGCGCGCCAGGATGGCGCTGGCGTGCTTGACCCATCCCGACGATGCGCTGCGGGTGCGCATTTCGATCTGGCACGTCTGCTCGTTGCCGGACAGCGTCGTGACGAGCACCGTGTCGTCGGTCACCTGCAGCATCTGATGCAGGCTCAGCTCGCGGATCATCCACGGCAGGTCTTCCGGATCTGACGCGAACGCGTCCGCCGCCGCGGCCAGCGCGACATCGGCGTAGGCGGCGCCCGGCAAAACGCACAGATCGTCGATCACGTGATCGCCGAGCCACAACAGGTCGGGGTTGAGCTCGCATTCCCATACCCGTGTGCCGTTGGTGGGATCGGTGACGCCAAACCCCAGCAGCGGGTGCGTGTTTGGCGTGTGGTGCGCGGTGGTGCTGGGGGAGATCCAGTGATGGCCGTGCTGCCAAGGGGTGGTCGGCAGGACGGCCTGTCCTGCGCACCTGTGCGGGGTCTGCGGTGGACGGGTCGTGCGGGCGGCGTTGAGGTTGGTGTGGAAGGTCAGGGTGTCGTGCGTATCGCGCTGCAGGGTGCCGATGCTGAGATAGCCGGCTTTGTCGTGGGCGCTGTCGTGCGCGGTAAGGGTTTCGGTGATTGCGTGGGTCAGCAAGGGATGCCCGCTGATCTCGATGAACCTGTGGTGAGCGGCGCCGGCGGCGCTGATTGCCTGCTGGAAGCGCACCGGGTTGCGCATATTGGTGGCCCAGTGCTCGGCATCGAATGTTACTGGTCGATCCAGGTTTTCGTAGGTCGTGGAGATGATCGGAATGGACGGTGGCCGCGGGGTGAGACCGGCCAGCTCGGCACGCATCGCCGGTTGCAGGGCGTCCATCGCCGGGTTATGCGGGGCCACTTCGATGTTGACCTTGCCGGCGAATTGGCCCTGGGCGCGCACCTTGGCGATCAACTCGTCGATCTGCCCGGTGGGTCCCGAGATGACGGTCTGGCGTGGTGAGGCGTAAATCCCGAGGGTGACCTGCGGATGATCGGCGATCAGCTGCTCGGTGGCGGTGGCGTCGAGTTCGAGCATGGCCATCGTGCCCTGCCCCGACAGCGGGGCCATCAGCCGCGACCGGGTCGCCGTGACCCGCAGACCCTCGGCGGGGGTCAGGGCGCCGGCCACCACCGCGGCCGCCACCTCTCCCATCGAGTGGCCGATCACCAGATCCGGCGTTACCCCGTAGGAGCGCCATAGCGCGGTCAGCGCCAGCTGCGTCCCGATCAGACCGAGCTGGATCTGCTCGATGCCGACCAGTTCCTTGCCGCCGGCGATCACGTCGTGCAGCGAAAACCCGGCCTCCGCAACGAAAACCGGCTCGAGTTCGGCGAGCGCCGTGGCGAATGCGGGCTCGTCGGCCAGCAGCCGGCGCCCCATTCCGGCCCATTGCGATCCACGGCCGGAATAGACGAACACCGTGCCGGGTCCGGCGGATGTCTCGGGGCACCCGACCACACCCGGGCCGGGCTCACCGGCGGCCAGTGCGCGCAATCCCGCGATCGCCTGGTCGCGGTCGACGGCGGCCACCGTGGCGAACTTGGGGTGCCGGGCCCGGTGGTGGTTGAGGGTGTGCGCCACCTCGGCCAGCGGCACGGCCGCACCCGGGCCGTCCATCCAGTCGGCGAGCACCGATGCCGTCGCCGCCACCCGTTGCGCCGACTTGCCGGACAGCACCAGCGTCGACACCGCCGGCTGCGGGTCCTGTTGCGGTGCAAGTGCCGGCTCCGGCGCCTGCTCGATCACCACGTGCGCGTTCGTCCCGCTCACGCCGAACGACGACACCCCGGCCCGGCGCGGCTGCTCGGTCGACGGCCATGCCATGTCCTCGGTGGCGATCTTCAGCCGCGAAACACCTTGGCTGGCATGGGCAGTGAGCTCGGTGAAGTTCAGGTTCTGCGGGATTCGGCCGTGTCCGACGGCCAGCACCGTCTTCATGAACCCGGCGATCCCGGCTGCCGCTTCCAGGTGCCCAAGGTTGGTCTTCACGGCGCCGAGTACCAGCGGCGCACGGCCCCCGCGATCGCCGAAAACCGTGCTCAGCGAGTCGAGTTCGATCGGGTCGCCGAGCGGGGTGCCCGTGCCGTGTGCCTCGATGTAGTCGATGTCGGCCGGCGTGAGCTTGGCCACCTTCAGCGCCTGGCGAAGCAGTGCCTGCTGAGCCGGGCCGTTGGGCACCGTGACCCCGCTGCTGGCGCCGTCTTGGTTGACCGCCGAACCCCGTATCACGGCGAGGATTCGGTTGCCGTCTTCTTGCGCGTCGGACAGTCGTTTGAGCACCACCACGCCGGCGCCCTCGCTGCGCACATAGCCGTTCGCGCCGGCGTCGAAGGTCTTGCACTGACCGTCGGGCGACAGCATTCCCCAGCGTGAGCACGCGATGCTGGCCACCGGGCTCAGCAGCAGGTTGGTCCCGCCGACCAGTGCGGTGTCGGTTTCCCGCCAGCGCAGGCTTTGGCAGGCCAAGTGGATGGTGACCAACGACGAGGAGCAGGCGGTGTCCAGCACTACCGCCGGACCGCGGGCGCCGAGCAGGTAGGCGGTGCGCCCCGCGGCGAAGTTCGCCGAGTTTCCGGTCAACAGGTAGGCGTCCAGCTCGTCGGGTCGCACCGCGCCCGACATCTTCAGCATGTAGTCGTAGGCGGTGACGCCGACGAACACCCCGGTCTGGGTGCCGTGCAGCGCGTGCGGCGGAATCCCGGCGTCTTCCAACGCTTCCCAGGCGACTTCGAGGAACAACCGCTGTTGCGGGTCCATCGCCGCGGCCTCGCGTGGCGGGATGGCGAAGAACTCCGCGTCGAATTCGTCGGGCTGCCAGCCGGACAGGAAGCCGCCCTCGCGGTTGCAGATCGTGCCGGGGACCGTGTGATCCTCGGTGTAGAGGGCGTCGGCATCCCACCGCTCGGGCGGAACTTTGACGATGCCGCTTCGCCCCTCGGACAACAGGTCCCAGAACTGTTCGGGGCTGCCGATGCCGCCGGGCAACCGGCAGCCCATGCCGACGACGGCAATCGGTTCGGTGCTCGCCTGTTCGGCGATTTCCAGCCGCGCGGTCAGATCATCGATTTTGTGCAGCGCCTCGGTGATGATCGCCCGGCGGTCCGGTGTGGCGGCGGTCATCGAGAGCCTCGTAGCCTTTCCGAAAGTTCGGCGAGCAACTCGTCCTCGTCGAGCTCGTCGTAGGCGTCGGCGACGGCTTCGGTTTCGGTGTCGAGCTCGGGGAGCGCGGTGGCCAGATAGTCGGTCAGGCTGTAGACGGTCGGGTAATCGAAGACCACCGAGACCGGCAGCGGCTCGCCGAGATCGTCGGACAGTGCCCGGCGCAGCATCGCGCTCATCAGGGAGTCCATGCCGAGCTGGAAGAACCCGGTCGACGGATCGAGCGTCTCGGTAGGCGGCAGTCCCATCGCCTTGGCGGCCAGCATGCCGACCCGATCGAACAGCATCGTGTGACGGCGTTCCGGCTCGCATGCGCGCAGCGAAATACGGAACTCACTTTCGCCCATCGCCTTCTCACCGGGCGCCGGCAGCAGGTCGTCGACGATGTGCAGCGCTCCGCGCGCCCGGTATGCGTCGGCCAGCAGCGGCCAATCGGCTTCCACCACAACGGAATGCACGCCGGCGGCGGGGCTCATCAGGTAGGGCAGCGCGCCGATCGCAACCTCGTCGTTCATGGGCAGCAACCCGGATCCCACACTGACCTGACTGGCCTCGTCGGTGTCGGCCAACGACTTCCACAGTCCCCAGTTGACGGTGGTTGCCGGCAATCCCATCACGCGACGGCCGTATGCCAGCGCGTCCAGGTACCCGCTGGTGGCGGCGTAATGGCCGAGCCAGCGCGAACCGGTCAGCCCGGAGATCGAGGAGAACAACACGAAGTGGCGCAGCGACGTCGTCGCCAGCGACAGCCGATGCAGCAGCGCGGCGGCGTCGAGCTTGGGGGCGAACATCGCCCGCACGTCGTCGTCGGTCATGTCGCTGAGCAGGACGGGCTGGCCGGCGAAGGCCGCCAAGTAGATTCCCTGCAGCGGCGGCAGGTCGGCCCCGAACCGAGCGAACAGCGCGCTCATCGCGGCTTCGTCGGTGGCGTCGGCGGCCACCGTGACGAGGTTGGTGCCTTCCGCGGCAAGGGTTTCCGTCAGCGCTTGCAGGCGCAACCCGGGGTTGCGGGACACCGCGACAACGGTTTTGGCGCCCATCACCGCGAGTTGGCGGATCAGGTGCGGACCGATGTTTCCGGTTGCCCCGATGACCAGCTGACTGCCGTCGGCGTCCAACGTGACCGGCGATTCGGTCGGCAGCGTCCGCCGATGCAGCCGGGCCACGTGGCGTGCGCCGCGCCGGTAGACGACCTGGTCTTCGCCGTCGGCGCTGCCGACTTCCTCGAGTAGCTGCCTGGCCACCACCGCAGCCGGCACGGAAGCGTCGAAATCGACTATGCCACCCCAGATTTCGGGGTGCTCGAGGGCGACGGTGCGACCAAGGCCCCACAGCAGTCCGTGGGTGGGGTTGGCGCGATCGCCTTCGAACACGGGTTGGGCGTTGCGGGTGACCAGGAACAACTTCTCCGACGAGTCGCCGGCCGCCAGCACCGCGACGAGCCGGCGCACCTGGTCGAACAGCTCATAGGCCAACCCGACATCGAACGAATCGTCGGCTACCGCCGGTGCATACAGCACGTGGTCGACTTCGCCGAGGGCTTCGGCCAATTCCACCGGGTCGGCGTCGGCGGCCACCGTTTCGGTTGTCAGTCGGGTGGCCAATTGGGTCGCAAGGGCCGGATCGCCGATCACCAGCCATCGTCCGGAGCCGGCGGCGGCCGCGAGCTCGGCATCGGCCAACGGCACGGCCGGCCACGCCAGCCGGTAGGAGCAGTCGCCGAGCGGGCCTGCGGCCGCGGGCGCAGAACCGTTGCAGCCCAACGTTTGCGGCGGTTGCCAAGCAATGGGTGTGGCGTCGATCCAGTGTCGGGTGTGGTGCCACGGAGTGGTGGGGATCTGGATGTGCGGCTCGGGCGGATGTGGTGTCTGGGGGGGATGCGTGGTGCGCACAGTGTTGAGGCTGGTGCGGAAGCTGATGGTGTCGTCGGTGTCGCGTTGCAAGGTGCCGATGCTGACGTATTTGCTTCCGTGCTGGGCGCTATGCAGGGTTTCGCTGATCGCCTGGGGCAGCAACGGGTGCCCGCTGATTTCGATGAAGGTGTGATAGGGCCCACCGGCCGGGCTTCCGGCATGAGCGATGGCTTGCTGGAAGTGCACCGGGTTGCGCATGTTGGTGGCCCAGTGCTCGGCGTCGAAGGCCGGCCGGATGTCGAGGTCTGCGTAGGTGGTGGAGATGATCGGAATCGTCGGCGTCTGCGGAGCCAGGTCGGCCAACTCCGCGCGCATCGCCGGCTGCAGCGCATCCATCGCCGGATTGTGCGGTGCCACTTCGATATTGACCCGGCTGGCGAAGCGGTTCTGACCGCGCAGCCGGGTGACCAGCTCGTCGATCTGCTCGGTGGGCCCGGAGATCACGGTCTGGCTCGGCGAGTTGTAGATCCCCAGCGTCACCTGCGGGTACTCGAGGATCAATGCCTCGGTGGCGGCGGCATCGAGTCCCAGCAGCGCCATCGTGCCCTGCCCCGACAACGGTGCCATCAGCCGCGAGCGCGTCGCGGTCACCCGCAGTCCTTCGGCGGGCGTGAGCACCCCGGCCACCACCGCGGCGGCGACCTCACCCATCGAGTGACCGATCACCACGTCGGGTTCCACGCCGTAGGAGCGCCACAGCGCGGTCAACGTCAGCTGCATGCCGATCAGGCCGAGCTGAATCTGCTCGATACCGACCAGTTCCTTGCCGCCCGCCAGCACATCGTGCAGCGAGAACCCCGCCTGGCCGACGAACACCGGCTCGAGGTCGGCGACTGCCGCGGCGAAAGCGGGTTCGTCGGCCAGCAATTGGCGGCCCATGCCGGCCCACTGCGATCCGCGGCCCGAGTACACGAACACCGTGCCCGGTCGCGGCTCGTCGCTGTCCTGCGGGCCCACCACTCCGGGCGCATGCCGGCCCGCGGCCAGAGCGCGCAACCCGGCCACCGCATGGGCGCGGTCGCGGGCCACCACGGTGCCGAACCTGGATTGCCGGGCCCGGTGATGGTTGAGCGTGTGAGCCACGTCGGCCAGGGCGACGTCGGCCCCGGCGCCTTCCATCCAGTCGGCCAGCGCCGACGCCGTCGCGGCCACCCGTCGCGGCGTCTTACCCGCGACCACCAGGGTCGAGATGGTCGGCTCAGAGCTGGACGCCGGCGGGAGCGCCACCTCTTGGCCCTGCTCGAGCACCACGTGCGCGTTGGTGCCGCCGAATCCGAAGGACGACACCCCAGCCCGGCGCGGATGCTGTGTCTGCGGCCAATCCATCTGTGTGTCAACGACTTTCATGCGCAGGTCGGTGAACGGGATGTGCGGGTTGGGGCTTTCGAAGCGCTGATTCGGCGGAATCTGGCCGCGCTGCAACGCCATGACCGCCTTGATGAAGCCCGCAATCCCGGCCGCCGCCTCGGTGTGGCCGATGTTCGTCTTCACCGCGCCGATCAGCAGCGGTGAGTCTTCCGGACGTCCGCGACCGAGCACCGTGCCCAGCGCTCGGGCCTCGATCGGATCTCCCAATAGTGTTCCGGTGCCGTGAGTTTCGACATAGTCGACCTCGTTCGGCTGCATGCCGGCATTCGTGTAGGCGGCGCGCAGCACCGCCATCTGGGCCGCGCGGTTGGGGGCCATCAGCCCGTTGGAGCGCCCGTCCTGATTGACGGCCGAGCCGCAGATCACCGCGAGCACCCTGTCGCCGTCACGCTGGGCATCCGTCAGTCGCTTGAGCACGACCACCCCGGCGCCTTCGCCGCGCACGAACCCGTCGGCCGCGGCGTCGAACGCGCGGCACTTACCCGTCGGCGACAGCGCGCCGGCCTGGTCGAAGCCGCGAAATACCGACGGGGTCAACAACACGTTTACCCCGGCCGCGATGGCCAGGTGGGAATCCTGAGTGCGCAGGCTCTGGCAGGCCAGGTGGATGGCCACCAGCGACGACGAGCACGCGGTGTCGACGGACACCGACGGGCCGCGCAGATCGAGGAAATACGAGAGCCGGTTGGCGATGATGCTCAGCGCGGCGCCGGTGTTGTTCCACGCGTCCACTTGGGGCAGATCGCCCAACGTGATGGCACCGTATTCGCTCGAGCACGCCCCGGCGAATACTCCGGTCTGCGTGCGGCTCAGCGAGCTCGGCGAGATGCCGGCGTGCTCGAGGGCCTCCCAGGCGACCTCCAGCAGCAGCCGCTGCTGAGGATCCATCTTGTTCGCTTCGTGAGCAGTGATCTCGAAGAACTCCGCATCGAAGGCGTCGATGTCGGGCAGGAAGGAGCCCCACCGCGTGGTGCGGGCCAGCGCCGCTGTCACCTCGGGTGACCCGTTGTCGAACGGCTGCCAGCGCTGCGGCGGGACCTCGGAGATGGTGCAGCCGCGGTTGCAGAGGAATTCCCACAGGGCGTCCGGCCCGGAGATGTCGCCGGGGAAGCGGCAGCCCATCCCGATGACGGCGATCGGTTCGTCGAGCGAGTTGGGCGCCGGGCGCTTCTGCGCGGCATCCGCGTCGGCGTCGGGCGCGGACGTGGTCAAGTGCGCGGCCAGCGCGTTGATCGTGGGGTGCTCCCAGAAGTCGACAGGCGAAACTTTGCGGCCCAGCAACTCCGACAACTCACCGGAAAGCACGACCACCTCGCGAGAGCTCACGCCGTGGTCGGCCAGCGACAGTTCGGGATCGACCTCGTCGGGTGTGCGACCGATGTTCGTCACCAGATAGTCGACCAGCCAGTGGCGCAGGTCGGCTTCGCCCCGGATGCTGGACGTCACGCCGCCACACCCAGGCGCGTCGAATCGGACACCGAATCGGACATCGGATCGGACGCCGCATCGGACGATGCCATGCTGATCTGTCGCTCGGCCGGCTCGCGCAGCAAAGCGTCGATGGAAGTGTCGGTCACCGGTATCGCTTCACCTTCCGTGTCGCTGCGAGCGCTATCTGCACGCGCCCTGCATGACGGCCCGTTCAGCAGCTTTCGCGGCCCCCTCACGGGGCGCCCCCGGTGACACGGCAGCTGCTGGCGGAAACGCCGGCGCGTAAGAGCCGGACGGCCACGGCGCGACGATCGTCCACCCCGACCATCCGTCTCTTTAAGCAAGGTAAGCAATCTTTCATGGGGAAGTGTGGGGAATTGAGAAATCCACACATTTTCTGGCGGCCCGTCACGCCCTATTTTGCGCGCGTCTACTATAGTGCCAGCCCCCCACGTTACTGCAGCTCAGCGTGGGTATCCAACTTTGTGACAGGTGGTGCTGGTGGGGCAGAGATTGTGATTTGGGGTCAGGGTGAGATGAATCTCACCTGCTCACCCAGATCGCCGGGATAGCGCGTTCTGGGACCTGCGCACCATTTTCACCAGCAACTATCTCGCTCGCCACGGGATGGGCGAGTAAGGGCAGTCGATCGCGCAGCGCGGCCGCACGTCGGGGGCCGGTGCCGCGGTCGGCCCGGCGTCGACCGGTAGCGCGGCGAAGCGAGCCGGCGACCAATCCGGGGTGGGTGCGGCCAACCGGTGACTGCGCGCCCAGCTAACTTTCGCTGGGGGACCGCCGGACGACTTCCTCGATGTCCTTCACCAGCTCTGGCAAATGGGCATTGAGGTAGAAATGATCCCCAGGGAACACCCGGATGGAGAACTCCTTGGTGGTGCGATCGGCCCAGGCCGTCATGTTCTCCTCTGCCACGATGAGGTCGGCATCGGCGACGAATGCATGGATCGGGCATGACAGTTTTATCTCCGGGGGCCGGTTATAGGCCGCAATGGTCCGGACGCTTTGCAATGTCGGCAGGATGCTCGAGGCGAATTCGTCATTAGCCAGATGCTCGGGATTCGTCTCGGTGACCTGGGCGACCAGGCTCAATATCTCGTGGTCGGATCCCTGCAATTCCTTGTACCGGATGTGACCCGGCGCCGCGCACGACGATATGAACAGCGCACTGATGGGGTGTCCGGCCGATTGGAACCTCAGGGCCACCTCGAACGCAGCCAGTCCACCCATGCTGTGCCCGAAAAATGCCACCTGACCTCCGGCTTTTGCGGTCGGCGCCATCATGTCGAAGATTTCGTCGGCAAACTCGGGAATGCTGGCGAGTTCGGTCAGCCCGCGGTCGCGCCGGCTCGGGTATTGCACGGCGACCCGTTTGATATCCGCCGAGAACGCCTTGGCGAAGGGCACGTAATAGGTCGCGGATCCGCCGGCATGCGGAAATATGAATAACGTCGGCGGCGGCGCGTTCACCGGCTCAGCGTATCGCGGGGCGGCTGTTTGCCCGGCCGGTGCCGTGCGATCGCCTCGGCTGGTGACGACGAGCATGCCGACCTGCGCGGGCGCTGCCGCCGAATTCCTGGAAGAATCCATTTTCGTGGGGTAATTGCCACCCGGGTCGCAATTCCGGCGGCTGCTGCCGGGCAGCGGTACCGCGCACGGTCGCGGCCAGCCGGACGGCCAATGCCCGACACACCGGTGTCGCCACCGCCGTCACAGAGGTAACACCAGGCACACTGGTAACAACGATGGTTTTCCGGAAGCCAGGAGGGCATGGCCGTGTACCGAGTCTTTGAAGCGCTTGATGAATTGGGCGCCATTGTCGAAGAAGCCCGCGGCGTGCCGATGACGGCGGGCTGTGTGGTGCCTCGCGGTGACGTGCTGGAGCTGATCGACGACATCAAAGACGCGATCCCCGGCGAGCTGGACGACGCCCAGGACGTGCTCGATGCCCGCGATTCGATGCTGTCCGACGCCAAGTCGCACGCCGAATCCATGGTCTCCTCGGCAACCACCGAGTCGGAGTCGATGCTGAACCACTCCCGCGCGGAGGCAGACCGGCTGCTTTCCGACGCCAAGGCGCAGGCCGACCGGATGGTCAGCGAGGCGCGCCAGCACAGCGATCGGATGGTCGGCGAAGCCCGCGAGGAAGCGATGCGCATCGCCACGGCGGCCAAGCGGGAGTACGAGGCCACCGTCGGCCGCGCCCAGGCCGAAGCCGACCGGCTGATCGAGAACGGCAACATCTCCTACGAGAAGGCCGTGCAAGAGGGCATCAAGGAGCAGCAGCGCCTGGTCTCGCAGAACGAGGTGGTGCAGGCGGCCAATGCGGAGTCGACCCGCCTGATCGACACCGCGCATGCCGAGGCCGACCGGCTGCGCGGTGAGTGCGACATCTATGTCGACAACAAACTCGCCGAGTTCGAGGAGTTCCTCAACGGCACGCTTCGTTCGGTGGGGCGTGGTCGCCACCAACTCCGTACCGCCGCCGGCACCCACGACTACGCGACCCGCTAGAGGCAACACCACCGTCGGCGCTGCCCAAGCGTGGCCACCTGGGCGAATGGTCGAAGTGCCGCCCGGAGCACTTGGACGGCGCCGTAAGATTTTTTCCATGGCGCGCGAACACAGCATTACTGCGCAGCATCATCCGGCTTCGCCGATGACGGTGGACGTCGCCCGGCTCGGGCGACGACCGGGATCGATGGTGACGCTACGTCACACCGTGGCCAGCCCGTTGCGCATCGGATTGGACATGATCGCGATCCCGCAGGGCGCTCCGCTGGACATGGATCTACGGGTCGAATCGGTGTCGGAAGGCGTGCTTGTCACCGGGACCGTGTCGGGGCCGACGGTCGGCGAGTGCTCGCGGTGCCTGACCGAGGTGCACGGTAACGTGCAGGTTGGCTTGACCGAACTGTTCGCCTACCCGGACAGCGCCACCGAGGCGACCACCGAGGAAGACGAGGTCGGCCGGGTCGTCGACGACCGCGTCGACCTCGAGCAGGCGATCATCGATGCCGTCGCACTCGACCTTCCGTTTGCACCGGTATGCCGACCGGATTGCCCCGGGTTGTGCCCGGAATGCGGCGTGCTGCTGGCCAACGACCCCAGCCACCACCACGACACCATCGATCCCCGATGGGCCAAGCTGGTTGACATGCTCTCCGACGATGCCGCGGACTCGGACGCCTCGCGAGGTGACCGGTGACCTCGCGGCAAACTCTGCTCGACGCGCTCGGGGTCGGCCTGCCCGAGGAACTGCTGTCGTTGGCGCTGACCCACCGCAGCTACGCCTACGAGCATGGCGGACTGCCGACCAACGAGCGGCTCGAGTTTCTCGGCGACGCGGTGCTGGGCCTGACGGTCACCGACGAGCTCTATCACCGTCATCCCGACCGTTCCGAAGGCGACCTGGCCAAACTGCGTGCCAGTGTCGTCAACACCCAGGCGCTGGCCGACGTCGGGCGGCACCTGTGCGAAGGCGGACTGGGCGTCCACCTGCTGCTGGGGCGCGGCGAAGCGAACACCGGTGGAGCGGACAAGTCGAGCATCCTGGCCGACGGCATGGAGTCGCTGCTCGGCGCGATCTACCTGGCACACGGCATCGAAACCGCGCGTGAGGTGATCCTGCGGTTGTTCGGTGCGCTGCTGGATGCCGCGCCGACGCTGGGCGCCGGATTGGACTGGAAGACCAGCCTGCAAGAGCTCACCGCGGCGCGCGGCATGGGCGCGCCGTCCTACCTGGTCACGTCCACCGGCCCGGACCACGACAAGGAATTCACCGCCGTGGTCGTCGTGCTGGAGACCGAATACGGGTCGGGTGTCGGCCGGTCGAAGAAGGAAGCCGAGCAGAAGGCGGCCGCCGCGACCTGGAAAACGCTGGAAGCGTTGGACACCGCGGGGAAAACGCCCGTCTAGATGCCCGAGCTGTACTAGATGCCCGAGCTGCCCGAAGTCGAGGTGGTGCGCCGCGGCTTGCAGGCCCATGTTGTGGGCAAGACGATCACCGCGGTTCGGGTGCACCACCCCCGCGCGGTGCGCCGCCACGAGGCCGGGCCCGCCGACTTGACGGCCCGGCTGCTCGACGCACGGATCGAGGGAACCGACCGGCGCGGCAAGTACCTATGGCTGCTGCTCGACGGTGATTTCGCGCTGGTCGTTCACCTCGGCATGAGCGGGCAGATGCTGCTCGGCAAGGTGCCGCGGGCCGACCACGTCCGGATCTCCGCGCTGCTCGACGACGGCACCGTGCTGAGCTTCGCCGACCAGCGGACCTTCGGTGGCTGGATGCTGGCCGAGCTCGTAGAAGTCGACGGCAGCGTGGTACCGCAGCCCGTCGCGCATCTGGCGCGTGACCCGCTGGACCCCCGGTTCGACATCGATGCCGTCGTAAAAGTGTTGCGGGGCAAGCATTCCGAAATCAAACGCCAGCTGCTGGATCAGCAGGTGGTGTCGGGCATCGGCAATATCTATGCCGATGAAGCGTTGTGGCGGGCCAAAGTTCATGGTGCGCGGGTGGCGGACACGCTGACCCGCCGCCAGCTGACCGCCGTGCTGCAGGCCGCCGCGGAAGTGATGGGCGAGGCACTCGCCAAGGGCGGAACCTCGTTCGATTCGCTATATGTCAACGTCAACGGCGAATCGGGCTACTTCGACCGATCGCTGGATGCCTATGGGCGCGAAGGCGAAGGCTGCCGGCGCTGCGGCGCGGTGATGCGCCGCGAGAAGTTCATGAACCGCTCGTCGTTCTACTGTCCGCGGTGTCAGCCCCGGCCACGCGGTTAGGACTTTCTCGCGGAAAGCTGAGGCTATCCTCAGCATCGTGAGGTTATCCTTACCGAGATGATGACCCTCCGGCGTTGGGGCGGATGATGCGTGATTCGGCGCTAGATGCAGACCGTATTGCGGGTTCTCCGACCGTGCTGGCGCAGCTGTCGCCGGGCGAGCGGGCAACGATCCTGGGCGTGACGCCGGAAGCCTCCGGCGTGGTGGCGGGCCGCCTGCGCCAGCTGGGATTTCGGCCATCCTCCGACGTCCAGGTGATCCGCCGGGCACCGCTGGGTGACCCGACCATCTACCGGGTTCAGGACACCGAACTATGCCTGCGCCGGCGCGAGGCGCAGCTGATCGAGGTCACCCCCGGGACCGAGGCATGACGTCGTGCCACGAAGAAGGCGGTTCCGGGGTCGCCGTAGCGGGGAAGGCCCGGATCGCCCTGGTGGGAAGTCCCAACGCGGGCAAGACTTCGGTGTTCAATCACCTGACCGGACTGCGTGCCAAGACCGGTAACTACCCGGGCGTCACCGTCGGGCGCAGCGTCGGCATCACCAAGGTCGACGGCGTCGAGGTCGCCATCGAGGACCTGCCCGGTACCTACAGCCTGGACCCGATCAGCCCGGACGAGCAGGTGGTCTGCGACTTGTTGGGCGGCGAGGGGTACGGCGACGGCCCGCCCAACGCGATCGTCATCGTCGCCGACGCCACCACACTGCACCGCTCGGTGATTCTGCTGGCTCAGGTGCTGCGGCTTGACCTGCCGTGCCTGGTGGCGCTGACCATGACCGACGAGCTGACCGCGCGCGGCGGCGGCATCTCCGTCGACGCGCTGGCGACGGCGCTGGGTGTCCCGGTGGTCGCGGTGGTGGCCAACCGTGGGGTGGGCATCGATACCCTGCGCGCCCAACTGGCGTCCTTCGACCGGTGGCAACGGCCCCCGGTCCTGCCACCGGGCGATGACGACGCCATCGACGGCTGGGGCGAGTCGGTGCTGGATGCGGCCTATTACCATGCGCCACAACCGGATCGGCGGACACGACGAATCGACGCCGTAGTGCTGCACCCGCTGTGGGGGACCGTGATCTTCTTCGCGGTGATGTTCTGCTTCTTCCAGGTCGTCTTCACCGTCGCCGCGCCCCTGCAGGATCAGGTGGGCAACTGGCTCAACTCGTTGGGCGCACTGGTCGGCGACCACGTCGGCAACTACGTGGTGCGCGGGCTGCTCGGCCAGGGGCTGATCGGCGGCGTCGGAACGGTGCTGCAGTTCATCCCGCAGATCGTGTTGTTGTTCCTGCTGATCGCGCTGCTGGAGAATGTCGGCTACATGGCGCGCGCCGCATTCCTGATGGACCGGGTGATGGCCTCGACGGGGTTGGAAGGCCGCGCCTTCGTCGCGATGCTCTCGTCGTTCGCCTGCGCCATTCCGGGGATCATGGCCACCCGGACGCTGCCGTCGTCGCGGGACCGGATCGCCACCATCATCACGGCGCCGTTGATGACCTGCTCGGCCCGGCTTCCGGTGTTCACCCTGTTGGTCGGCATACTCGTTTCCCCGAAGACGCACTGGGGTGGGCTGAGCGCGCAGGGCGTCGCGATGTTCGCGCTCTATGTGTGTGGCGGCACCTCCGCGCTGATCGCCGCCGCGGTGTTCAAATCGACGATCCTGCGCAGCGATCTGCTCCCGTTCACGATGGAGCTGCCGCCGTACCGCTTCCCGTCACCCAAGAACGTGATGATCACGATGTGGGATTCGGCGAAGATGTTCTTGCGCAAGGCCGGAACCATCATCCTGAGCACGTCGGTCGTGCTGTGGGTGCTGCTCAATCTGCCGGCGCGTGAGGCCGAGACCGCCAAGATGTCGCCGACCGACGCGACCGCCTACGTGATGGATCACAGCTTGGCCGCCGACCTCGGCAAGGCGGTCGGGCCGGTGTTCAAGCCGCTGGGATTCGATTGGCACGTCAACATCGCCCTGCTCGGTTCGATGTCGGCGCGCGAAGTGTTCGTGTCCACCCTGGGCCAGGTCGCGGCGGCCGAAAGCCCCGACGATCCGCACGAAGCGCTGGTCTCCTTGACCGACGACGAAGGCCACCAGGTGTTCACCCCGCCGACGGTCATCGCGTTGATGGCGTACTTCATCTATGCGCTGCAATGTATGTCGACCGTTGCGGTGATGCGCCGCGAGACCAACTCGTGGAAGTGGCCCGCGGTCGCGTGGTCCTACATGTTCGTGCTGGCCTGGCTGATGGCGTTCGCCGCTCGGTCGGTCGCGATAGCGCTGGGCGCATGATTCCGCTGCACGCCACGGCGACCGAGGATCCGCGCCGGCTGCGCTGGGTGGTCGCGGCCGAGCAACTGCCCGCGCGCGGCACGGTCCGCGTCGCCCCGGGCCGGCTCGGCGCCCTGCTGCACGCCGGCGTGATCGACGAAATCGTGGTGAGCGCCGGCGGCATCCTGATCACGATCGGTGCCGCCGGCAACTGGCGCGAACTGGGCGACGACATTCGCGAGGCGCTCAGCAGCGCGCTGCAGGATCCGGCGGGCTGGACGGTTGATGAAATATCTTCTGCCGCAGGCACTTTGGAAGCCGCTGTAACGGAGCTGCTGGCCGGGGCGGTGGGTGCGCTGGCCGCTTCGCACGGCGGGTCGATCGAGCTGGTCTCGGTGGTCGGCCACCACGTGACGGTGCGGATGGCCGGCGCCTGCGACGGATGCCCGGGCGCGTCCGCCACGCTGCGCGACGCGCTCGAGCGTGAACTGCGCCGACGCGTCGACGATCGGGTGGTTGTTTCGTCCGAAAACGATTCGGCCTCAATATCTTTCGGTAAGAAGCTGCTGTCGTTGCTAGTCCGCTGAGTGGTGTTCGCCCGTCCCCGGTAGAAATGAGCCATGACACAACTGTGGGTCGAACGCACCGGGACACGCCGCTACACGGGCCATAGCTCGCGGGGCGCGCAGGTTCTCGTCGGCTCCGAGGACGTCGACGGCGTGTTCACCCCCGGCGAGCTGCTCAAGATCGCGCTCGCCGCATGCAGCGGGATGTCCAGCGACCAGCCGCTGGCCCGTCGGCTCGGCGAGGACTATCACGCGGTGATCCGGGTGTCCGGCGACGCCGACCGCGACGAAGAGGTCTATCCGCTGCTCTCCGAGACTCTCGAGCTGGACCTGTCGGGACTGTCCGCGGACGACAGGGAGCGCCTGCTGGTGGTCGTGAACCGCGCGATCGACCTGGTCTGCACCGTCGGGCGCACCCTGAAGGCGGGCACCACGGTCAAGTTCGAGATCGCCAACAATGCCGGGTCCTGACGTCCGGCTCACCGCCTGGGTGCACGGCATGGTCCAGGGGGTGGGTTTTCGCTGGTGGACTCGCTGCCGGGCGCTCGAGCTGGGCCTCACCGGCTACGCCGCCAACCAGCCCGACGGCCGCGTCCTGGTCGTTGCCCAGGGGCCGCGGGAGGCGGCCGAGAAATTGCTGGAGCTGCTTGAAGGCGGTCATTGCTGGCCGCTCCGGCCCGGTCGCGTCGACAAGGTCGTCGCCGATTGGTCGCAGCCGGAGCAGCAATTCGAGGGATTCGTCGAGCGGTAAGCCGCTCGGTGAGTCACACCAGCCACAACGGCACCGTTGGGCCTCGGATCGCAACCGTGATACCGCCGCCGCTATCGCGTTTCCGGAGGCAACGTGCCTCGTTTTCGGTGACTGAAGTGGCCACTGTGGCCAGTGCGTCAGAGTGTGAACAACGGGTGTATTTCGAGCGAGCCGACACCCCTCGGTGACGGCGAGTCGGGCGATCTGAGCGGTAGTCTGGCTCGCCGTGTACCTCAAGAGTCTGACGCTGAAGGGCTTCAAGTCCTTCGCTTCGCCGACGACTCTGCGCTTCGAGCCGGGCATCACCGCCGTCGTCGGGCCCAACGGTTCCGGCAAATCCAACGTGGTGGACGCGCTGGCGTGGGTGATGGGGGAGCAGGGCGCCAAGACGCTGCGCGGCGGAAAGATGGAAGACGTCATCTTCGCCGGCACCTCGTCGCGCGCCCCGCTGGGCCGCGCCGAAGTCACCGTCACGATCGACAACGCCGACAACGCGCTGCCGATCGAGTACTCCGAGGTGTCGATCACCCGGCGGATGTTCCGCGACGGCGCCAGTGAATACGAAATCAACGGCACCAGTTGCCGTTTGATGGACGTCCAGGAACTGCTGAGCGACTCCGGCATCGGCCGAGAGATGCACGTGATCGTCGGGCAGGGCAAGCTCGACGAGATCCTGCAGTCGCGGCCCGAGGACCGCCGCGCGTTCATCGAAGAAGCCGCGGGTGTGCTCAAGCACCGCAAGCGCAAGGAAAAGGCCCTGCGCAAGCTCGACGCGATGCAGGCCAACCTGGCGCGCCTCACCGACCTGACCACCGAATTGCGGCGCCAACTCAAACCGCTGGGCCGCCAGGCCGAGGTGGCGCGACGTGCGGCGACCATCCAGGCCGACCTGCGTGACGCCAAGCTGCGGCTGGCCGCCGACGACCTGGTCAATCGGCAGGTGCAGCGGGACGCGATCCTGGAGGCCGAGGCCACCATGCGCCGCGAGCATGACGAGGCCGCCGGTCGCCTGGCCGTGGCGTCCGAGGAGCTGACCGCGCACGAGACCGCGCTGGCCGAGCTGTCGGTGCGCGCCGAGTCGGTCCAGCACACCTGGTTCGGGCTGTCCGCGCTGGCCGAGCGGGTGGGTGCGACGGTGCGTATCGCCAGCGAGCGCGCCCAGCACCTGGATCTCGAGCCGGTGGCGACCAGCGACACCGACCCGGACGCGCTGGACGCCGAGGCCGAGCAGGTCGCGGCCGCCGAGCGCGAGCTGCTGGCCGAGCTGGACGCCGCCCGGACCCGGCTGGAGACCGCCCGGGCCGAGCTGTCCGAGCGGGAACGCGAGGCCGCCGAGGCCGATCGGGCGCATTTGGCCGCCGTGCGGGCCGAGGCCGACCGTCGCGAGGGCCTGGCCCGGCTGGCGGGTCAGGTCGAAACCATGCGGGCCCGGGTCGAATCGATCGACGACAGCGTCGAGCGGCTGTCCGAACGCATCGAGCACGGCGCCGCCCGCGCGCAGCAGGCCCGCGCGGAGTTCGAAACCGTGCAGAGCCGCGTCGGCGAACTCGATCAGGGCGAGGTCGGCCTGGACGAACACCACGAGCGGACGGTGGCCGCGTTGCGGCTGGCCGACGAGCGCGTCGCCGAGCTGCAGGCCGGCGAGCGCGAAGCCGAGCGCCGGGTGGCGTCGCTGCGGGCCCGCATCGATGCGCTCTCAGTTGGGCTCGAGCGCAAGGACGGCGCGGCGTGGCTCACCCAAAACCACAGTGGCGCAGGACTTTTCGGACCTATCGCGAAGCTGGTCAAGGTCCGTTCCGGGTATGAAACGGCACTGGCCGCGGTGCTCGGGTCCGCGGCGGACGCGCTGGCCGCCGAAAACTTCGGCGCCGCCCGTTCGGCGGTCGCCGCGCTGAAGCAGGCCGACGGCGGCCGCGCGGCCCTGGTCCTCGGCGACTGGCCGAGCCCAGAAACCGATCCCGAGCCCCCGCCGCTGCCCGGCGGTGCCCTGTGGGCGCTCGACCTGGTCGAGGCGCCGCAGCGGCTGCGCGCAGCGATGATCGCCATGCTGTCCGGCGTCGCGGTGGTCAACGACCTGGGCGTGGCGCTGGATCTGGTCGCGGGCCGTCCGCAGCTGCGCGCGGTCACGCTCGACGGCGACCTGGTCGGCCGGGGCTGGGTGAGCGGCGGTTCGGACCGCAAGCCGTCGACGCTGGAGCTGACCTCGGAGATCGACAAGGCCGGCAGTGAGCTGGTCGTCGCGGAGTCGCAGGTGGCGCAACTGTCCGCCGCCCTGTCCGGCGCCTTGACCGAGCAGCGCGCGCGGCACGACTCCGCCGAGCAGGCACTGGCCGCGCTCAACGAGTCCGACACCGAGATCTCGGCGATGTACGAGCAGCTGGGCCGGCTCGGGCAGGACGCCCGCACCGCCGAGGAAGAGTGGAACCGGCTGGTGCGCCAGCGCGAGGAGCTGGAGGCCGGGCGCACCCAGACCGTCGAAGAGGTCACCGAGCTCGAAACCCGGCTGCGCAACGCCCAGGCCAGCCAGCTTGCCCCCGCCGAAGACTCCGTCGATCGTCAGCGGATCGCCGCCGCGGCCGACACCGCCCGCGGCGTCGAGGTGGAGGCCCGGCTCGCGGTGCGCACCGCCGAGGAGCGGGCCAACGCCGTGCGTGGCCGGGCCGATTCGTTGCGCCGCGCGGCCGCCGCGGAACGCGAGGCGCGGGTGCGCGCCCAGCAGGCACACGCCGCGCGATTGCGAGCGGCCGCGGTGGCCGCGGCGGTGGCCGACGCCGGCCGGCTGCTCGCGGAGCGGTTGAACCGGGTGGTCGGCGCCGCATCGCAGATCCGCGACGCGATGATCGCCGAACGCGAGGTGCGGTCGGCGGCGATGGCGGCGGTGCGCAACGAGGTGCACACGCTCGGCACCCGGGTGGCGACGCTGACCGACTCGCTGCACCGCGACGAGGTGGCCAACGCCCAGGCGGCGATGCGCATCGAGCAGCTCGAACAAATGGTGCTCGAGCAGTTCGGCATGAGCCCGGCGGATTTGATCGCCGAGTACGGGCCCCAGATCGCACTGCCGCCCTCCGAGCTGGAGATGGCCGAGTTCGAGCTGGCCCGCGAGCGGGGCGAGCAGGTCACCGCGCCCGCGCCGATACCGTACGACCGGCCCACCCAGGAGCGGCGGGCCAAACGCGCCGAGCGGGAACTGGCCGAGCTGGGCCGGGTCAACCCGCTGGCGCTCGAAGAGTTTGCCGCGCTCGAGGAGCGCTACAACTTCCTGTCCACCCAGCTCGAGGACGTCAAGGCGGCCCGCAAGGACCTGCTCGACGTGGTCGCCGACGTCGACGCCCGCATCCTGCAGGTGTTCAGCGAGGCGTTCGTCGATGTAGAGCGCGAATTCCAGGAAGTCTTCACCGTGCTGTTCCCCGGCGGCGAGGGCCGGCTGCGGCTGACCAACCCGGACGACATGCTCACCACCGGCATCGAGGTGGAGGCGCGTCCGCCCGGCAAGAAGATCACCCGACTGTCTTTGCTGTCCGGTGGCGAGAAGGCGCTGACCGCCGTCGCGATGCTGGTGGCGATCTTCCGCGCCCGCCCGTCGCCGTTCTACATCATGGACGAGGTCGAGGCGGCGCTCGACGACACCAACCTGCGCCGCCTGATCTCGCTGTTCGAGCTGCTGCGGGCGCGTTCGCAGCTGCTGATCATCACCCACCAGAAGCCGACCATGGAAGTCGCCGACGCGCTGTACGGGGTCACCATGCAGGGCGACGGCATCACCGCGGTGATCTCGCAGCGCATGCGTGGACAAGAGGTCCAGCAGCTCGCCACTGCTTCTTCTTAGCGCCGTCGGCTGAGCAGCGGCGGCGGCTGCCGCTGTCGGTTGCGCGGTGCGGCCCTGAAACAATGTCAGCGTGTCGCAAGGTCTTTGGATCGCCATCGCCGTCCTAAGCGTTCTAGCCGCCCTGGTTGTCATCGCTGCGCTGGTCCTGGGGCTGACCCGGTACCGCCGCCGGCGGATCAACCTGACCCGTCCCGAGCCGAGCGCACTGGACCGTTCCGGTGGCTACACCGCATCGTCGGGCATCACCTTCAGTCAGGGCGCGCCGACGATCGACACCACCGGGCTGCCCGCGGTGGGCGACGACGCGACCATCCCGCGCGACGCGCCGCGGCGCACGATCTCCGACGTCCACCTGCCGGCCCCGGAGGCCGAACCCGAGACCGTCACGCCACCGCCGACCGCCGCACCCGAGCCGCCCCCGGCGCCTGAGCCGCCGCCGACCGCTGCACCGGAGGCGCCCCCGGTGCCTGAGCCGCAAGCTCCCGCGGCGGCCGAGATCGAGGAGATAGCACCGACCGAGGGTCGGTTGGAACGCCTGCGCGGCCGGCTGGCCCGGTCCCAGAACGCGCTCGGGCGCAGCATGCTGGGCCTGATCGGCGGCGGCGACCTGGACGAAGACTCCTGGCAGGACGTCGAGGACACCCTGCTGGTCGCCGACCTGGGCCCGGTCGTCACCGAATCGGTGGTCTCGCAGCTGCGCAGCCGCCTGGCCAGCACCAACGTCCGGACCGAGGCCGACGCCCGGGCGGTGCTGCGCGACGTGCTGATCAACGAGCTGAAACCCGAGATGGATCGCTCGATCCGGGCACTGCCGCACGACGACCACCCGTCGGTGCTGCTGGTCGTCGGCGTCAACGGCACCGGCAAAACCACCACGGTCGGCAAACTGGCGCGGGTGCTGGTGGCCGACGGCCGGCGTGTCGTGCTGGGCGCCGCCGACACCTTCCGTGCCGCGGCCGCCGATCAGCTGCAGACCTGGGCGTCTCGGGTGGGCGCCGAAGTGGTGTGCGGAGCCGAGGGCTCCGACCCGGCGGCGGTGGCCTTCGACGCCGTCGACAAGGGCATCAAGATGGGCGCCGACGTCGTGCTGATCGACACCGCGGGGCGGCTGCACACCAAAGTGGGCCTGATGGACGAGCTCGACAAGGTCAAACGCGTGGTAACCCGGCGCGCCGCCGTCGACGAGGTGTTGCTGGTCCTCGACGCCACGATCGGGCAAAACGGCCTGGCCCAGGCGAAGGTTTTCGCCGAGGTCGTTGACATCACCGGCGCGGTGCTGACCAAGCTGGACGGAACGGCCAAGGGCGGCATCGTTTTCCGGGTGCAACAAGAACTCGGCGTGCCGGTGAAACTGGTCGGCCTCGGTGAAGGCCCGGACGATTTGGCGCCGTTCGAGACCGCCGCATTCGTGGACGCCCTGCTCGGCTGAAACCCCTTACACGGGGGCCGTTTCGTTAATGACGCCGAAACATGGTGGCCCCAACTCGGAAACAACCATCTCGCAAGGTTCTGGATCAGGTCATCAGGCACATGTCTGATGCCCCGTTCAGGGCCGACCGGAGGTGATAGCGAGTGAGTTTCCCAGTAATGGGCCAGCCCAATACCGGCGATACCGCATGGATGCTGGCGAGTTCAGCGCTGGTGCTGTTGATGACGCCAGGTTTGGCGTTCTTCTATGGCGGCATGGTGCGAGCCAAGAGTGTGCTCAACATGCTCATGATGAGCATCAGCGCCATGGGTGTGGTGACGGTGTTGTGGGTGCTATATGGCTATTCAGTCTCATTCGGAACCGACAAGGGCAACCTGATCGGCGACCCGGGAGAGTACTTCGGCCTGAAGGGCCTGATCGGCGGTAACGCCGTGGCCGCCGACCCGACCAAGGGCGTTGCGGCGACCGATATCCCGCTGGCCGGAACCCTGCCGGCGACCGTATTCGTGGCCTTCCAGCTGATGTTCGCGATCATCACGGTCGCGCTGATCTCGGGAGCGGTGTCCGACCGGCTCAAGTTCAGCGCGTGGCTGGTGTTCGCCGGCCTGTGGGCGACGTTGGTCTACTTCCCGGTTGCGCACTGGGTCTTCGCGTTCGACGGGTTCGCGGCCGAGAAGGGCGGCTGGATCGCCAACAAGCTGCACGCGATCGACTTCGCCGGTGGCACCGCTGTCCATATCAACTCCGGTGTGGCGGGCTTGATGCTGGCGATCGTGCTGGGCAAGCGCAAAGGCTGGCCCACCACGCTGTTCCGCCCGCACAATGTGCCCTTCGTGATGCTCGGCGCGGGCCTACTGTGGTTCGGCTGGTACGGCTTCAACGCCGGTTCGGCCACCAGCTCCAACGGGGCTGCCGGGGCGACGTTCATGACCACCACGATCGCGACGGCAACGGCGATGCTGGCCTGGCTGCTCACCGAGCGCATCCGCGACGGCAAGGCGACGACGCTGGGTGCGGCATCGGGCATCGTCGCCGGGCTGGTCGCCATCACGCCGTCCTGCTCGTCGGTGAATGCCCTGGGGGCGCTGATCATCGGTCTGGTGGCCGGCGTGCTGTGTGCGCTGGCGGTCGGGCTGAAGTTCAAGCTCGGCTTCGACGACTCGCTGGACGTGGTCGGGGTACACCTGGTCGGTGGTCTGGCCGGCACGCTGCTGGTGGGTCTGCTGGCCGCGCCGGAGAGCGTGGCGATCAACGGCGTGACCGGCGTATCCAAGGGTTTGTTCTACGGCGGCGGCTGGGATCAGCTGGAGCGGCAGGCGGTCGGCGCGTTTGCCGTTCTGTTCTACTCCGGGATCGTCACCCTCATCCTGGCTCTGATTCTCAAGTACACGATTGGCCTGCGCCTCAGTCCTGAGGCAGAGGCGGCGGGTATCGATGAATCGGAGCACGCGGAGAGCAGCTACGATTTCGCAGTAGTCACCGGTTCGATTCTTCCGCATGCCAGTCTGCCGGACAGCTCTAACGGCCGAGACGAAGCAGTGGCCGAGAAAGTGGAGGCAGAGCAATCATGAAGCTGGTCACCGCAATCGTGAAGCCGTTCACCCTCGATGACGTCAAGACCAGCCTGGAGGACGCGGGGGTCCTCGGGTTGACCGTCAGCGAAGTCCAGGGTTACGGACGGCAGAAAGGGCACACCGAGGTTTACCGGGGTGCTGAGTACTCCGTCGACTTCGTGCCCAAGGTTCGCATTGAAGTCGTTGTCGACGATTCCATCGTCGACAAGGTGGTGGACAGCATCGTCCGGGCGGCCCGTACCGGCAAGATCGGTGACGGCAAGGTCTGGGTGAGCCCCGTGGAGACCATCGTGCGAGTGCGCACCGGTGAGCGCGGGACCGATGCGATATGACGCTAGCCGCAAGCTGAGGTTCCAGCCCGGGCGGGCCGGGAGGTTATGAAACCGACCGAGCCCGACCGGGAATCTGGAGCGAACGCCGCGCAGACAGAAATCGCTTCTAATACAAGCGATTTGGCCGCTGCGCGGCGTACGCTGCTGTCTGAGGGCAGCACCCTGCACGCGGCCGAGCTGCGGCACGCCTGGCTGGAATTGCATGAGTCGTGGCTGGCGGCCAAGTCCGCCGAACTCGGGATCACCGATGCCAGTGGCTTTGCGCTCGTCGGCGTCGGCGGCCTGGGCCGGCGCGAACTGCTTCCTTACTCCGATCTCGACTTGATGCTGTTGCACGACAACGTGTCTGACGATGTGCTGCAGCGGGTCGCCGACGGGCTGTGGTATCCGTTGTGGGACGCCAACGTTCGGCTCGACCACAGCGTGCGCACGGTATCCGGAACACTCGGCGTCGCCAACGGCGACATGATTGCCGCCCTGGGCCTATTGGACGCTCGCCACATCGCCGGCGATCCCGCGTTGTCCGACGAGTTGATCGCCGGTGCAAGAAAGCAGTGGCGCACCGCAATTCGCTCTCGGATGGACGAGCTGGTCGAGATGACCAACGCTCGCTGGTTGCGCTGTGGCCGGATCGCGCAACGCGCCGAGCCCGATCTGAAATCGGGCCGCGGCGGCCTGCGCGATGTCCAATTGCTCGACGCGCTGGGCGTCGCCCAGCTGATCGACCGCCGCGGCATGAACCGCCCGGAGATCCCGGGCGGTTCACTCGACGACGCGTATCTGACGCTGCTCGACGTGCGCACCGAACTGCATCGGGTGTCGGGCCGCGGACGCGACCAGCTACTGGCTCAGTTCGCCGATGAGATCAGCGCCGCCCTCTACATGGGCGATCGATTTAGCTTGGCGCGCGTGCTTTCCGACGCTGGTCGCACGATCGCGTACCACGCCGAAACCGGACTGCGTACCGCGCAGAACGCGCTGCCGCGACGCGGCATCACTGCCTTGGTCCGACGCCCGAAGCGGCGACCGCTGGACGAGGGCGTGGTCGAGTATGACGGCGAAATCGTGCTGGCCCGCGAGGCGCAACCCCAAACCGATGCCGGACTGGTGCTCCGGGTGGCTGCCGCGTCGGCCGACACGGGCCTGCCCATCGGGGCAGCGACGCTGAGCCGGCTGGCCGCCAGCGTCCCCGACTTGCCGACACCGTGGCCGCGGGAGGCGCTGGACGACCTGCTGGTGGTGCTGTTGGCCGGCCCCACGATGCTCGCCACGATCGAGGCGCTGGACCGTACCGGCTTGTGGAGCAGGCTCTTTCCCGAATGGGACGCGGTGCGCGACCTTCCGCCCCGCGATGTCTCGCATGTGTGGACGGTGGACCGCCACATCGCCGAGACCGCCGTCAATGCGGCGCCGCTGAGCACTCGCGTCGCACGATCGGACCTGCTTGCGCTCGGCGCGCTGCTGCACGACATCGGCAAGGGCCGTGGCGTCGACCACTGCGTGTTCGGGGCGGATTTGGTGCCGCCCATCGGCGAGCGGCTGGGGCTGGAGCCCCGGGACATCGAGACACTGGCGGGCATGGTCCGCCACCATCTGCTGCTGCCCATCACGGCCACCCGAAGCGACCTCAACGACCCGAAAACCATTGCGTCCGTGACGGAGGCGTTGGGCGGGGATCTGCAACTGCTCGAGCTGCTGCACGCGCTCGCCGAGGCCGACTCGAAGGCCACCGGGCCGGGGGTGTGGAGCGACTGGAAAGCCTCGCTCGTGGAGGACCTGGTGCGCCGCTGCCGGTTGGTGATGGTGGGTGAGTCGCTGCCGAAAGCCGAACCGACCGCGCCACACTATCTTTCGCTGGCCGCCAGCCACGGGGTACACGTCGAGATCAATCCGGGGCAGTCCGAACGCCTCCACGCGGTGATGGTCGCACCGGACACGCGGGGACTGGTGTCGAAGGCCGCCGCAGTGCTGGCACTGAATTCACTGCGGATCCATTCCGCGACGGTCAATACTCACGACGGCGTCGCGATCGCCGAGTTCGTGGTGTCACCGCTGTTCGGTTCGCCGCCCGAAGCGGGCCTGCTGCGTCAGCAGTTCGTCGGCGCGCTGGGCGGTGACGTCGATGTCCTTGGCGCGCTGGAAAAGCGCGACACCGATGCCGCCAACTCGGCGATGGCCCGGGCCGGGGAGATTCAGGCGGGGGCGCCGCTGACCCGGTCCACCGCTCCGCCCCGCATCCTGTGGCTCGACGCCGCCACGGCCGAGCACCTTGTCGTCGAGGTGCGCGCCATGGACCGGCTCGGGCTACTCGCGTTGCTGGCGCAGGCACTCGAGCGGGCGGGAGCAGATATCGCCTGGGCGAAGGTCAATACGTTCGGATCGACGGCCGCCGACGTGTTCTGTGTGACCATGCCGCGTGACGCTGCGGACGGCGAACAGAGCACGGCTGCCTGCGCCGAAGTGGAGAAGCAATTGCTTGCGGTGCTGGGCGCCTCCGCGGACGCGGTGGTCGACGAGCCCGTCGCCGACTGAACTACGCCAGCTCCGAATTCAGTTGGCGCAGAGCCACAATGCGGTCCTTGAGCTGATCGCGGGTCGCTGCGGCGATCGGCGGCCCGCCGCAGCGACGGCGCAGTTCGTTGTGGATCCAGCCGTGCGGCTTGCCGGTGCGGTGATGGGCAGCCGACACCAGACTGTTGAGCTCGCGGCGCAGCTCGCGCAGCTGGCCGTGCATGGACCCCGGCCCCGCGGGTGCCGGTGCGGGTTGCCCGGCCTGCTTTTGCAGGTGGGCCCGTTTCTGCAGCTGCTCGTCCTGGCGGCGATGCAGCAGCGCCCGCATCTGGGTGGCGTCGAGCAACCCCGGGATGCCCAGGTAGTCGGCCTCCTCGTCGCTTCCCGCCGCGGCGGCGGTGCCGAACGAGGACCCGTCGAAGATGACCTGATCCAATTCGGCATCGGCGCCCAGCGACGTGAAACCCTTTTCCAGGTCCGTCTTTTCGTTCTGCTCCCGGACGGCGGGATCGGCGAGCAGGGGATCGTCGAGCGACTCGCGGTGCGGTTCGCCAAGCACGTGATTGCGCTCGGCTTCCAACTCGCTGGCCAGCATCAGCAGGTTGGGCACCGACGGCACGAAGATGCTCGCGGTCTCGCCCGGGCGCCGCGACCGCACGAAGCGCCCGATGGCCTGGGCGAAGAACAGCGGCGTCGAGGCGCTGGTGGCGTAGATCCCGACCGACAGCCGGGGAACGTCGACACCTTCGGAGACCATCCGCACCGCGACCAGCCAGCGTGTGGTGCTCTCGGCGAATTCGGTGATCCGCTCCGAGGATCCGGGGTCGTCGGAGAGCACCAGCGTCGGCGTTTCGCCGGTCAGCTTCGTCAGCAGGGTGGCATAGGCGCGGGCCGCGGTCTGGTCCGAGGCGATGATCATGCCGCCGGCGTCGGGCACATGGGTGCGCAGCTGACGCAGGCGCAGATCGGCGGCGGTGATCACCGCGGGCATCCATTCGCCGGCGGGATCCAGTGCGGTGCGCCACGCCCGCGCGGTCTGCTCGGCCGACAGCGGCTCACCGAGGCGCGCCTCGTGCTCTTCGCCGGCGCTGTCGCGCCAGCGCGCCTGCCCGGAGTAGGCGAGGAACACCACCGGGCGCACCACCCCGTCGGCGAGCGCTTCGGCATAACCGTAGGTGTGATCGGCCTGCGAACGGCGTATCCCGTCGGCGCCGGATTCGTAGGTGACGAACGGGATGGGGCTGTCGTCGCTGCGAAACGGGGTGCCCGTCAAGGCAAGTCGGCGCGTCGCGTCGTCGAACGCTTCACGGATGGCATCGCCCCAGGTCTTTGCGTCACCGCCATGGTGGATCTCGTCGAAGACGACCAGCGTCTTGCGCTGCTCGGTGCGCACCCGGTGCAGCGTCGGATGCGACGCGACCTGGGCGTAGGTGACCATCACGCCGTGATACTCCGGCGAGGTCTGCGGACTGGTGTTGGAGAATCGCGGGTCCAGGAAGATGCCGTACCGCAGCGCGGCCTGCGCCCACTGCACCTTGAGGTGCTCGGTGGGCACCACGACGGTGATCTGCTCGACGGCACGACTGCTCAGCAGTTCGGAGATCACCCGCAGTGCGAACGTCGTCTTTCCGGATCCGGGAGTAGCCACGGCCAGGAAGTCGCGCGGCGAGTCGGCCACGTACTTCACCAGCGCGCGGCGCTGCCAGCCTCGCAGCGGTCGCGTGTCGATTCCAACGCTCGCGTCCGCGGCGCTGACCGGCTGCATCGACACGACTCCCCTCCGCCGCGCCGTTTCCACGTCGCGCGCTCTAGTCTTAGGCCCCGGCCCGCGATGCTAACCGGTGTGAAGGCGGGTGTGAAATGTAGCATGGCAACGCTTTTCGGCGTTGGAACGACTCGAAAGAGACGAAGTGAGGTTATCCCGAAAGCCGTGAAGGGCTGGCTAAATCGCGGGTCTGCAGCCATGAATTTATCCGCGCGGCGACGTCGGCCCAGCCCGGTTCCAGCATCATGTTGTGGCCCATCGCGAAGAACTCCGGCTCGGTCGCGTACGCGCGCGCCGTGGCGCGCACCTCGTCGACGCTGACGAATCCGTCGTACAGCGCGCCGAGGACCAGGATCGGCGTGTTCACCCGCCGCGTCCTGACGCGGCGGACCAAGGGATCGGTCATGGCGGCGCGAACACTTTCGGCTCCGGCGCGTTGCCGACAGGATTCGACGATGGCCTCCGGCGTGTCGGCGCAGAAGAGGTACTCGCGGGTCAGCTCCGGGGTGGCTAGAAATTTCAGCAGCGTCGGGTCGCTCCAGGCTTCCAGGGTCATCGACGGCCGGCGCCGCCACACCCGTATCGCCAAGCTCAGCACACCCGTCGGCGGCACCGAACCCAGCAGCACCGCGGCCGGGGCGCTGTGCACTTCGAGGTAGCGCTGGATCACGAAACCGCCCAGGGAATGGCCGATCAGCACCGGCCGGCCACCGAGGTCGTCGGCCACCGACCGGAGATCATCCAGGTAGTCGGCGATCGAAACCTTGGGCAAGGGCTTGGCTGTGGGGCTGGTGCCGTGCCCGCGCAAGCTGATCGATACCGCGCGATAGCCCGCGTCGGCGAAGTAGTCCAGGAAGTGATCGTCCCAGCACCACGCGCCATGCCAGCCGCCGTGTACGAAGAGCAACGGCACCGGATGGTCCTGGCTGCACGATCCCTTGTCGATCACCTCGAGCATGAGCTGACATTTGCCGTTGACGACGGCCCCGTCAAGCGTCCCGGCCGCCGAGTGTGCGGCAGGCTTCACCCTCGGCCCGCGCGGGTGCGGCCGCCCTCGCACTCGCCGAGGTCCGCGATGTTGTCAGCGGCGAGCGCCGGAACGCCGGCCATCCGGGCTCCAGTAGCCTGATGGGGTGTTTGAATCGCTCTCCGACCGGTTGACCGGTGCCTTAGCAGGGTTGCGCGGCAAAGGTCGACTGACCGACGCCGACATCGATGCCACCACCCGCGAAATCCGTCTCGCGCTGCTGGAAGCCGACGTCTCACTTCCCGTCGTGCGGGCCTTCGTCGCCCGGATCAAGGAGCGCGCCCGGGGTGCCGAGGTATCCGGTGCCCTCAACCCGGCGCAGCAGGTCGTCAAGATCGTCAACGAAGAACTGATCGGCATCCTCGGCGGCGAGACCCGGCAACTGGCGTTCGCGAAGACACCGCCGACCGTGGTGATGCTCGCCGGCCTGCAGGGTTCCGGTAAGACCACGCTGGCCGGGAAACTGGCCGCCTGGTTGCGCGGCCAGGGGCACACGCCGCTGTTGGTGGCCTGCGACCTGCAACGTCCCGCCGCGGTGAACCAGCTGCAGGTCGTCGGTCAGCGCGCCGGCGTCCCGGTGTTCGCGCCGCATCCCGGCGCTCCGCCTTCTGGCCCGGACGCCGGGCCTGCCGGTGACCCCGTCGCCGTCGCGTCGGCGGGGCTGGCCGAAGCCCGCGCCAAGCACCACGACGTCGTGATCGTGGACACCGCCGGCCGCCTGGGTATCGACGACGAGCTGATGAGCCAGGCCGCGGCGATCCGCGACGCCGTCGATCCCGACGAAGTGATCTTCGTGCTCGACGCGATGATCGGTCAGGACGCGGTCACCACCGCCGAAGCGTTCCGCGAGGGTGTCGGCTTCACCGGCGTGGTGTTGACCAAGCTCGACGGTGACGCGCGCGGTGGTGCCGCGTTGTCGGTCCGCGAGGTCACCGGCGTCCCAATCCTTTTCGCGTCCACCGGCGAGAAGCTGGAAGACTTCGACGTCTTCCACCCGGACCGGATGGCCAGCCGCATCCTCGGCATGGGCGACGTGCTCAGCCTGATCGAACAGGCCGAGCAGGTCTTCGACGCAGAGCAGGCCGAGGCCGCCGCGGCCAAGATCGGGTCCGGCGAGCTGACCCTCGAGGACTTCCTCGAACAGATGCTGGCGATCCGCAAGATGGGCCCGATCGGCAACCTGCTGGGCATGCTGCCCGGCGCCGGGCAGATGAAGGACGCGCTGGCCGAGGTCGACGACCGCCAGCTCGATCGGTTGCAGGCCATCATCCGTGGGATGACGCCGCAGGAGCGCGCCGACCCCAAGATCATCAACGCGTCGCGGCGACTGCGCATCGCCAACGGTTCGGGCGTGTCGGTGTCCGAGGTCAACCAGCTGGTCGACCGCTTCTTCGAAGCCCGCAAGATGATGTCGTCCATGCTGGGTGGCATGGGTATCCCGGGGATGGGCCGCAAGTCCATCAACCGAAAAGGCAAGGGAGCCAAGGGCAAGAAGGGCAAGAAGGGGGGCCGCGGTCCGACGCCGCCCAAGGCCCGCAACCCGCTGGGCGCCGGCCTGCCCGGCATGCCGGGCATGCCCGCCGGATTCCCCGATCTGTCCCAGATGCCTGAGGGCCTCGACGAGCTGCCGCCCGCGCTGGCGGACTTCGATCTGTCCAAGCTGAAGTTCCCGGGCAAGAAGTAGCCGCGCGGTGCGGATGCACGTGCGGGGTCGGGGCCTCCCCGACGAGGCCCCGGTCGAACTGTGGATCGTCGACGGTCGCATTAGCACCGAACGGGTCGCCGGGGCCGACACCGTCTTCGGGGCTACCGGAGGCGGTTGGATCCTGCCCGGGCTGGTGGACGCGCACTGTCACGTCGGGCTCGGCCACGACGGCGAGATCCCCCTCGACGAAGCGATCGGACAGGCCGAGGCCGAGCGCGAGGTCGGCGCGTTGCTGCTGCGCGACTGCGGCTCGCCGACCGACACCCGCAGCCTCGACGACCGCGACGACCTGCCGCGCATCATCCGGGCCGGACGGCACATCGCGCGGCCCAAGCGCTATCAGGCCGGCTTCTCGAAAGAACTCGAAGACGAATCGCAGCTGCCGGACGCGGTCGCGGTCGAAGCCCAGCGCGGGGACGGCTGGGTCAAGCTGGTCGGCGACTGGATCGACCGCGGTGTCGGCGATCTCGCGCCGCTGTGGTCCGACGACGTGCTCAAGGCGGCGATCGACACCGCGCACGCGCACGGTGCCCGCGTCACCGCCCACGTCTTCAGCGATGCGGCGATGCCGGGGCTGATCAAGGCCGGGATCGACTGCGTCGAACACGGCACCGGGCTCACCGACGAGACCATCGAGCTGATGCTCGAGCACGGAACCGTGCTGGTGCCCACCCTGATCAATATTTTCGACAACTTCCCGGGCATCGCCGACGCCGCGAAGCGCTACCCGACCTACGCCGCGCACATGCGCGATCTGTATGCGCGCTGCCCCGAGCGGATCGCGGCGGCCGTGGATGCCGGCGTGCCCATCTATGCCGGAAGCGACGCCGGCACGATGATCGCGCACGGCCGGATCGTCGACGAGGTCGCGGCTCTCACGAAGGTCGGAATGAGTGCGACCAAGGCGTTGGGCGCCGCGTGCTGGGATGCCCGGCGCTGGTTGGGCCGTCCCGGCCTGGATCATGGGGCGTCCGCGGATCTGGTCTGCTACGCGCAAGACCCCCGCAACGGCCCCGGTGTTTTGGCCCAACCCGACCTGGTGATCCTGCGCGGCAACATCTTTCGGCCTTGACGCAAGCCGTGTGCGGTCAGGCCGCCTGGTCAGCGGGGCGCCGCGGCGGCGGATAGAATGACCCGATGGCGTTGGCCAGCGGCGCGGTTTTTGCCGGTTACACCGTCGCTCGAAGGCTCGGATCCGGGGTGACTGGAGATGTCTACCTTGTTCAGGATCCTCGTTCGGCGCGCTGGCAGGCGCTGAAGGTTCTTTCCCCGGCGCTGTCGTCGGACCGCCAGTTCCGTCGGGATTTTCTGTCCGAGACCCCGGCGGTGTCGAGCCTGTACCACCAGCACATCGTGGAGGTGCACGACCGCGGCGACTACGACGGACAGCTGTGGATCGCGATGGACTACGTGGAGGGCAGCAACGCCGCGCAGCTGCTCAAGGACCGATTCCCGGCGGTGTGGCCGGTCGGTGAAGTGCTGGCGATCATCACCGCGGTGGCCGACGCACTGGACTATGCGCAGGCGCGCGGGGTGCTGCACCGCGACGTCAAGCCGGCCAACATTCTGCTGACCAACCCGGCCGACGGCGAGCAACGGATTCTGTTGTCGGACTTCGGAGTAGCCCGCCCACTGGGCGAGCACTCCGGCGTGGTCGGCTCGCATGTCCCGGTCGGCACGGTGGGCTACGCCGCGCCCGAGCAGTTGCTGGGCGCCGACGTCGATCGGCGAGCCGACCAGTACGCATTGGCGGCGACGGCATTTCACCTGTTGACGGGCGCGCCGCCGACCGAGTACCTCAGTCCGTCCGCCGCGCTGCGCGAGTTGCTGGAAGGTGCGCCGCGCAAACTCAGCGATCAGCGCCCGGAATTGGCGCAGCTGGACCGGGTGTTCACGCGGGCGCTCGCCAAACGGCCGGCCGACCGCTTTGCGAGTTGCCGAGAGTTCGCCGACGCGGCCAACGCACTGTTCGTGGCCCAGCGGGGAGATCGCAGTCCCGAGGCTGTTCTTGTCCTCGACTACCCGGCCTTCGGGTGGCCCGAAGGCCAGGTAGTCGAGGACACCGAGGGCACCGAACCGGCGCGGGCGGCCGCATCCGATGCCGAGGCACCGGGCGCCCTGCCCACGCGGCGCCGGCCCCGCAAGATCGTGGTCGGCGCCGCCGCGATCCTGCTGCTGATCGGATTGTTCGCGTTCGGCATCATCACCGGGCGAAAGATGGAGTCGACCGCGGCACGCGCGGCGAGCGTCCCCTCCAGCGCGCCCGCCCCGGCCGCCGTTGCGCCGCCCACCACCGCGTCCGGCCCGCCCGCCGCGCTGGACGGCACCTATCGCCTCGACGCGCAGCGGTCCAAGGAGACCTTCGACTACACGCCGAGCCCGCAGCCGCCCGACGTCACGACCTGGTGGGCACTGCGTTCGTCGTGCACGCCGTCATACTGCTCGGCCGCCGCGGTACTGCTGGACAACAACGACCACAGCCAGCCGGCCAACGCCGGCGGTCGTCCGGTCATCTTTCAGTTCACCGATGGTCAATGGCAGGCGCGGCCGGAAACCGTGCCGCTTGCCTGCCTGGGACCGACCGGGATAGCCAAGTCGCAGACCACGGTGCAGACGCTGGCGTTGCGGCCCAACCTGCAGGGGGATCTCGTCGGCGAAATGGATCTCGTCGTGCAAACCGACGAGTGTGGTCAGCGCGGATCGGTGGTCCGGGTTCCCGCGACACTGGCCCGCACCGCCGACACCCCGTCCGGCGTCTATGTGCCGGACCCCGTCTCGATCCCGGAACCCACCGGCCTGCTCACCCCCGCACCTGCGGTGCCCAGTGCCACGAAGCCGACCGCGGCGCCGGCGAAGCCGGGCAGCTGACGTAGGCAGCACGTGACCTGCGATTCCAGTGCGGCTTGGAAAAAGATTGCGAGTGCTCACTATCTATGATAGGTTCGCTCCAACATAACCGGGAGGCGACAATGACTTACGACGTGATCATCCGCGACGGCTTGTGGTTCGACGGAACCGGGAGCGCGCCGCACACCCGCACGCTGGGTATCCGCGACGGCGTGGTGGCCACGGTGTCGTCCCGGCCGCTCGACGAGACGGGCTGCCCCGAGGTGATCGACGCGGTGGGCAAGTGGATCGTGCCGGGCTTCATCGACGTGCACACCCATTACGACGCCGAGGTGCTGCTGGACCCGGGCCTGCGTGAGTCGGTGCGCCACGGTGTCACCACGGTGTTGCTGGGCATGTGCTCGCTGTCGACGGTCTACGCCGACACCGACGACGCCGCCGACCTGTTCAGTCGGGTCGAGGCGGTGCCACGCGAATACGTTCACGGCGCGCTGGAAACCAACCGGACCTGGACTAACGCCGCGGAATACATCGCGGCCGTCGACGCGCTGCCGCTCGGGCCGAATGTTGGCTCGCTGCTTGGGCATTCGGACCTGCGCAGCACGGTGCTCGGGCTCGACCGGGCCACCGACGCCAGCGTCAGGCCCACCGACGCCGAACTGGACAAGATGGCGACGTTGCTCGACGAGGCGCTCGAGGCAGGAATGCTCGGCATGTCGGGCATGGACGCGGCGATCGACAAACTCGACGGCGACCGCTTCCGCTCGCGGGCACTGCCGTCCACCTTCGCGACCTGGCGGGAGCGGCGCAAGCTGATCAAGGTGCTGCGCAAGCGCGGCCGGATCCTGCAGAGCGCGCCCGACGTCAACAGGGCGGCCACGGCGATCATGTTCTTCCTGGAAAGCAGCCGAATGTTCGGACGCCGCAAGGGTGTTCGGATGAGTCTGCTGGTGTCGGCGGACGCCAAGTCCAACCCGCTGGCCGTCTACGTGTTCGGGCCGGCGACCCGGCTGGCGAACAAGGTGCTGGGTTCGAGCGTGCGGTTCCAGCATCTGCCGGTGCCGTTCGAGTTGTACTCCGACGGCATCGACCTGCCGGTCTTCGAAGAGTTCGGCGCGGGCACCGCCGCGCTGCACTTGCGTGACCAGTTGCAGCGCAATGAGTTACTGGCCGACGAGGCCTACCGCCGCGAGTTCCGCAAGGAGTTCGACCGCATCAAGCTGGGCCCGTCGTTGTGGCACCGCGACTTCCACGACGCCGTCATCGTCGAGTGCCCCGATAAGTCGTTGATCGGTAAGAGCTTTGGCGCGATCGCCGAGGAGCGCGGCTTGCACCCGCTCGACGCTTTCCTAGACGTGCTCGTCGAAAACGGTGAACGCAATGTGCGGTGGACCACCATCGTCGCCAACCACCGGCCCAAGCTGCTCAACGCGCTGGCCAACGAGGAGAGCGTGCACATGGGCTTCTCGGATGCCGGCGCGCACCTGCGCAATATGGCCTTCTACAACTTCGGAATCAAGCTGCTCAAGCGAACTCGCGACGCCTACCGGGCGGGTGCGCCGTTCATGACCACCGAACGGGCGGTGCACCGGCTGACCGGTGAGCTGGCGGACTGGTTCGGCATCGACGCCGGAACGCTGCGGCAGGGCGACCGTGCTGACTTCGTGGTGATCGATCCGGCCGGCCTCAACGACGAGGTCGAGGCCTACCACGAGGAAGAGGTCCCCTTCTACGGCGGCCTGCGACGCATGGTCAACCGCAACGACGATGCCGTCGTCGCGACGGGTGTGGGCGGCGCCGTGGTCTTCCGCGCGGGACAGTTCCGCGAGGGCTACGGGCAGACCGTGAAGTCGGGCCGTTACCTGCGGGCGGGTCAGCGCACGCAGGCCTCGGCCGCACTGGTCTGAGCGGGTCCCCGATGGCCAGAACCCAGCAACAACGCCGCGAGGAGACCGTCGGGCGGCTCCTCGAGGCGTCCATCGCCAGCATCGTCGAGGTCGGCTACGCGCGGGCGTCGGCGGCCGTGATCACCAAGGCGGCCGGGGTGTCGGTGGGTGCGCTGTTCCGTCACTTCGAGACGATGAGCGATTTCATGGCGGCGACGGCGTCGGAGGTGCTGCGCCGGCAGGTGGAGTCGTTCACCAAACAGGTCGCCCAAATCCCGGCCGACCGGCCGGCGCTGGAAGCGGCGCTGACGATTCTGCGGGACATCACCGGCGGTCCCACCAACGCGGTGCTCTACGAACTGATGATCGCCGCGCGCACCGACGAGAAGCTCAAGGCCCATCTGCGCGACGTGCTGGCGCAGTACACCGCGAAGATTCTCGACGCCGCACGGGCGCTGCCGGGCGCCGAGGCCATCGGCGAGGAGACGTTCCCGGTGCTGGTGGCGCTGATGACGAACGTCTTCGACGGCGCGGCGATCGTGCGCGGGATTTTTCCGGAACCCGATATCGAAGAGCAACGAATTGCGTTGCTATCCAAGCTGATAACCGGGCTTGTTCCGAACGAGATTTAGAGCGAGCCGATGCTCGACGACGGGTTGAGCGCGAAGCCCCAGTCGAACAGGCTGCCCGCCTGATCCCAATACGTCGGTCCGCCGGGCTTGACCATCCCGTACATCATCGCGACCACCAGCCGGCGTCCACCGCGCGACGCCGCACCGACGAAGGTCTTGCGGGCCGCGTTGGTGAACCCGGTCTTGCCGCCGATGGCGCCCGGATAGCGGGTCAGCAGCTCGTCCTGGTTGGTGATGAGGCGTTCGCCTCCGTCAGGCGAGTCGCCCGGGAACATCGCCGACGGTTCGGCCGTGATGTGGGCGAACATCGGGTTGGCCATCGCCGCCCGGAAGATGACGGCCAGGTCGTGCGCGCTCGAGGCACCGGAGCCGCCGAAGCCGTCCAGGCCGGACGGGGTGGCGGCGTGCGTGCTGGTCGCCCCGAGGGAAGCGGCCTTGGCGTTCATCTTGGCCACCGTGGCGTCGGCGCCGCCCATCAGATGCGCCAGCGTGTTGGCGGCGTCGTTGCCGGAGACCAGCAGCAGGCCGTCGAGCAGTTGGCGTGCGGTGTAGACGCGGCCGGGCTTGATGCCGACGCAGTTGCACTCGACCTGGGTGTCGGCGACGTCGGCGACGACGGTCGAGTCCATGCTCACCTCGTCCAACGCCACCAGCGCCAACAGCACCTTGATCGTGCTCGCGGGCGGATGTACCGCGTACTGGTCGCGACCGGCCAGCACCTGACCGCTGTCCAGGTCGGCCAGGATCCAGGTCTGCGCCGGGCCGTCGGGGATCGGAACCGAGCCGATCGGCTGCATATCGTCGGCCCAGGAGGCGGGGGCGGTGACACCGGCGACGGTCAGCAGCACAGCAGCTGCGGCGATCAGTTTCCGCATGGGCGCAAAGTGTAACTTCCGCGCCTGGCCGACGCCTGCTGCCTCACGGGCACCAGGGCGGAACCGGGCAGAAGGGCAGCGTGGGCAACGGCAGATAGGACGTCTGGGTGGGCACCGGCCCCGGCGGCGGCGGGTGCTTGAACGGCAGCGAGGACCACGAGTAGAAGACGCCGGTGCCGGTGTCGTGCACACCCGCGTAATCCCAGTAGAAGTCGTGGCAGACGTTCGGGTCCCACGGAACGGGCCGGCCCGCCGGATCAGGGTCGCCCGGGCACCAGCGCTGACACGAGCTGCCCGGCGCGCAACTCCCGGGAGCGGCCTGGGCAGAGCGGTCCATGAAGCCGGGTGCCCCGAAGCCGGCCCACACCAACGCCGTCGTTGCTAAGCAGGCAACTCCTGCTTTCATAGCAGGGATTATTCTCCTCGCCGCCTTTGCGCGGTAGTGCGATTTTTCCGGCCTGTCGCCGACCGGGCGGCCGGTGTTGAATCGATGGCGTGAGGGAACGGATCGACTATGAAGCCGTCGCCCCGCGGGGTGTGAAACTACTCGGCGGCGTGCACCTCTACGTCAGTCAGTCGGGCCTGACGCCGGTGCTGCTGACCTGCGTGTATTTGCGCGTGTCACTGATCAACGGCTGCGCCTACTGCATCGATATGCACTCGCGGGACTTGCGCGAACTGGGGGTGTCGAACGAAAAGATCGCGCTGGTTCCGGTGTGGGACGAAGCCGGTGAACTGTTCGACGCCCGCGAGCGCGCCGCCTTGGCGTGGGCCGAAACCGTCACTCGGGTCTCGACCACGGGCGTGCCCGACAGCGCGTATGCGGCGGTAGCGGAGCACTTCGACGAGAAGGAACTGGTCGACCTCACGATCGCGATCGCGACGATGAACACCTACAACCGGTTGGCGATCAGCTTCCGCCGCACACCGGCCGCCGTGTCCGCGAAACAGGCTGAAACACAAGGAAACTGACGAGCACTCGGGGTGCCTGGGCGCCCCCGTCGCCCCGGGTGTTGAATCGATGCATGTTGAGCCTGGCCGAAATTTCCGACCGTCTGGAGATCCAGCAGCTGATGGTGGACTATTCCACCGCTATTGACCAGCGGCGATTCGACGATTTGGACAAGGTATTCACCGAAGACGCCTACATCGACTACACGGCCTTGGGAGGAATCGAGGGCCGTTACCCCGAGGTCAAGAAATGGCTCTCCGAGGTGTTGCCGGGCTTTCCGGTGTATGCGCACATGCTCGGGAACTTCTCGGTCCAGATCGACGGCGACAAGGCCACGTCGAGGGTGATCTGCTTCAACCCGATGGTCTTTCCCGGCGACTCCGGCAAACCGGGGGACCAGGTGATGTTCTGCGGGCTCTGGTACGACGACGAGTTCGTGCGCACCCCGGGCGGCTGGCGGATGACGCGCCGCGTCGAGACGAAGGTCTTTCAGAAGATCATGTAACGCGGCCGCCCGGGGTGGGCCGGGCGCGGGGTCAGTGCCCTTGTCCGCGGGGTTGGTTGGCGAGATAGCACTGCACTCGTTTAGCGGCATCGGCCGGGCTGACTCCCATGTTCACCAGAATCTGGGTCACTTGGGCAGAGGGAATCCCGGAATCGAGATCGTTCTGGATGATGTGGACGCTGGGAAACCAGAATTCCGCGTTTACTCCCGGCGGCGGCGGCTTCGTGTCACCGCCTACGCACTCGGCATAACCCACGATGCCGGTCGCAGCGTGCGCAGACGGCGCCCCCAACAGGGCTAATGGGGCGCTGAGCATGGCGGCGACCGCTAGCGGGCCAATACCTCGCCGGCCCCAGCTGAAATTCAGGATCTGCATCGATCGGCTCCCTACTGTCGCCCCCGCTGAATCCTAACCAGTTCGAAGTCCCACGTGGCCGAAAGTCGCCGGTGAATTACCCTGCAGCAGACTGATCCGCTCCCCGCGGCCGGGTGAATTTCTGCCGAAGCCCCTCGTTCTGGCACAATAGGCGGCTGTCCGCCGCGCGACCCGCCCCGTTGCCGGGGTGCTTGTTCGGCGGTCATACACGCGAGGCAAAACCGGATCCGGGCATCCTGCCCCGGTCGCTGAATTGCAGCGTGACACCCAGGAGAAATCGCTTAATCATGGCTGTGAAGATCAAGCTCACTCGGCTTGGCAAGATCCGCAACCCCCAGTACCGCATCGCCGTCGCCGACGCGCGCAACCGCCGCGACGGCCGCTCCATTGAGGTGATCGGCCGGTACCACCCGAAGGAAGACCCCAGCCTGATCGAGATCAACTCGGAGCGGGCCCAGTACTGGCTTTCGGTGGGCGCGCAGCCGACCGAGCCGGTCGTGAAGCTGCTGAAGATCACCGGTGACTGGCAGAAGTTCAAGGGCCTGCCCGGCGCCGAGGGCAGCCTGCAGGTCGCCCCGGCCAAGCCCAGCAAGCTCGAGCTGTTCAACGCCGCGCTGGCCGAGGCCGACGGCGGACCGACCACCGAGGCCACCAAGCCGAAGAAGAAGGCCCCGGCCAAGAAGGCCGCCAAGGCCGACGAGGCGCCGGCCGAAACCGAAGCCCCGGCCGAGCCGGCCGCCAAGGCCGACGAGGCGCCGGCCGCAACCGAAGCCCCGGCGGAAACCGAGGCCCCGGCCGAGCCGGCCGCCGAAGCGCCGGCCGCCGACGCGCCCGCCGAGGCCGCCGAGCAGCCCGAACCGACCACCGAAAGCTGACTGCCGCAATGAGTACGGTCGTCGTCGACGCTGTTGAACATCTGGTTCGCGGAATCGTGGACAACCCGGACGATGTCCGGGTGGACCTGGTGACGAGCCGGCGTGGGCGCACCGTCGAGGTGCACGTCCATCCCGAGGATCTGGGCAAAGTGATCGGTCGCGGCGGCCGTACCGCGACCGCGTTGCGCACGCTGGTCGCCGGTATCGGCGGCCGCGGTATCCGCGTCGACGTGGTGGACACCGACCAGTAGGTCACCGCACCCATGGAGCTGCTCGTCGGGCGCGTCGTGAAAGCACACGGCATCACCGGCGAGGTGGTCGTGCAAGTTCACACCGACGACCCCGCCGATCGCTTCGCATCAGGTATTACCTTGCGCGCCAAGCCGTCTCGCGGCCGCGGTGAAGAACGCAGCTATGTGGTCGCCGGCGCGCGCGAACACGGCGGCCGGCTGCTGGTGCGGTTGGCCGGCGTCGACGACCGTGACGCCGCCGACGCGCTACGCGGCAGCCTGCTCGTCGTGGATTCCGACGACCTGCCGCCGATCGACGAGCCGGACACCTACTACGACCACCAGCTCGAGGGTCTGCGGGTGCGGACCACGACGGGTCGCGATCTCGGCGTCGTCGCCGAGGTGCTGCACACCGCGGCCGGGGAGCTGCTGGCGGTGCACCGAAGTGACGGCGGCGAAACCCGGGAAGTGCTGGTGCCGTTCGTCAATGCGATCGTCACGTCGGTGTCGCTGGACGACCGGATGGTCGAAATCGATCCGCCCGAGGGCCTGTTGGATCTGGGTTAGCCGGTGCGCATAGACGTCGTGACGATTTTTCCGGCCTACCTGGACCCGCTGCGGCAATCGTTGCCCGGCAAGGCAATTGCGTCGGGCCTGGTCGACCTGCGGGTGCACGACCTGCGGGGGTGGACTCACGATGTGCATCACTCGGTGGACGACTCGCCCTACGGCGGCGGGCCGGGAATGGTGATGAAGGCGCCGGTGTGGGGCGAGGCGCTGGATGAAATCTGTTCTGACGAAACGTTATTGGTCGTTCCCACGCCGGCCGGCGCGCTGTTCAAGCAATCCACCGCGCAGCGCTGGAGCGCCGAGCAGCATCTGGTGTTCGCCTGCGGCCGCTACGAGGGCATCGACCACCGCGTCGTCGAGGACGCCGCGCGACGGATGCGAGTCGAGGAAGTCTCGATCGGCGACTACGTGCTGCCGGGGGGTGAGTCGGCGGCCGTCGTGATGATCGAATCCGTGCTCCGGCTGCTGACCGGGGTGCTGGGCAACCCCGCGTCCCATCGCGAGGATTCGCACTCCGACGTGCTGGGCGGGCTGCTGGAGGGGCCCAGCTACACCCGGCCGCCGAGCTGGCGGGGGCTCGACGTCCCCGACGTGCTGCTGTCCGGCGATCACGCGCGCATCGCGGCGTGGCGCCGGGAGATTTCGCTGCGGCGCACGCGCGAGCGCCGCCCCGACCTCGATCCCGGCGATTCGCCCTAGAAGGATGTCGGCCCGATCCGGCCGTTGGGGAACATCGTCTTGACGGCCTGGGTGATCGTGTCGCGCGCCGTCGCGTCGTCGGAGGACTGCAGGGACTCGACGACAACGATGTAGCGGCGGTCCGCGCCCACCACGCCGGTCGACAGATGCATCCACTCCGTGCCGATGCAGCACATCCAGCCTTGCTTGACCGCCACCGGCTCCGCGAACAGCCCGTCGGGGATGCCGAACCGCTGCGGGTACCCGTCGGCCCCGGTCGGGGTGGACTGGGCCAGGTCGTTGACGATGATCTTGGCCCGGTCCGCGGAGAGCCCGCCGGACCCGTCGAGCAGCTTCTCGTAGTAGTGGATCAGGTCGGTCAGCGAGCTCGTCGTGTTCCACCAGCGCCCGTCCGAGGGCGGAGCGGTCGACGACAGCCCGTAGCGGCCCGCCACCTGCGTGATGATGTTGTCGCCGCCGCCCTGACCCCAGAACCTCTCGGCGGCGCCGTCGTCGGACGACTGCAACATCAGGTCGAGTGCCCGGCGGTCGTCGGGGGACAGGGTCGTCTTGCCCTGGGCTTCGGCCAGCAGCAGGTCGTCGGCGATGAACAGCTTGGCCACCGATGCCGTGCCGATGATCTGGCTGTTGCCGTTGGAGATCAGCTCATGGGTCTTGCGGTCCAGGATGCCCACCGAGAGGGTGGCCCCGCTGGCGGCGGCCTGGTCGGTGGCCTGCTGAATGCGGGCCTGCAACCCGTCCAATCCGGCGCCGGGCAGTGCGTCCAGGGTCCTGGGCGGCGCCGCCGGCAACCCGGGAGAGTCGATGGTGTCCAGCAGCAGCTGAATGAGTTGCGGTTGGCGATCGGACGCGGCGGAGGAGTTGCTGGACGCCTTTACCTGGGACTTTGCCGCGAGTCGTGCCTCGTCACACCCGGCCAGCACCAGCGTCACCGCCGCGACGGCGGCGAGCACGGTGCGCGGGCGTACACGCATCTGTTCTTCTCCCAAGTCCTCTGACGTAAACCTGTGTGGGCGGCCGTGCCGCAATCTGCCCGGGCGTCTTTGAGTTCGGGTAGTGACAAGCGCGTGTTGACCCTCGTCATATGTACCATTCACCGGTGCCTTAGGCGCGGCATGAATCGCAGCGTTTACATGTGATTTTCAATGCACGCGGGGTGTCTGGCACAATTGACCAGTTGTCTCCAGCGGCACCCGGCCGGCCGGGCCGCTTTCCGCCTGCTGCGAGATACGACCCAAAGCCCGAATCGGCTTGCCGACCACCCCTGCGTGCGGGCAGTTTCCGCACGCCGCGACCTCAAGGAAGTGTCTCCACATGAACAGGCTGGACTTCGTCGATCAGGCGTCGCTGCGCGACGACATCCCGGCCTTCAGCCCGGGCGACACCATCAACGTGCACGTCAAGGTCATCGAGGGCGCCAAGGAGCGTATCCAGGTGTTCAAGGGCGTGGTGCTCCGCCGGCAGGGCGGTGGCGTCCGCGAGACCTTCACCGTGCGCAAGGAGAGCTACGGCGTCGGCGTCGAGCGGACCTTCCCGGTGCATTCGCCGAACATCGACCACATCGAGGTGGTTACCCGTGGTGATGTCCGCCGCGCGAAGCTCTACTACCTGCGCGAACTCCGCGGCAAGAAGGCCAAGATCAAGGAAAAGCGCTGACCGCGCGCGTCTCGGCGATCGTTGCGGCAGGCTCGTTCGGTTTCGAAGACGCTTTACAGTCACCCACCCCGCGCTGGCTACTCTGATCTCGTGACGGATTCCACGGACTCGCCCGAGCCCCAGTCCGAGCCTGTTCGGTCGGAGCCGAAGGTCTCCACTCGCGTCCCGGACGCGGCCACCGACGACGCGGCCCAGCCCACCGGCGTGCCCGCACCGGACGTTGAGTCGCAGGACTCCGATGAGCCGGAACCCAAGAAGAAGTCCGCGCTGCGCGAGCTGACGATCCTGGCGGTGACCGCGATCGTCCTCTACTACGTCATGTTGACGTTCGTGGCGCGTCCGTACCTGATCCCGTCGGAGTCCATGGAGCCCACGCTGCACGGCTGCTCGGGTTGTGTGGGCGACCGGATCATGGTCGACAAGCTCAGTTTCCGCTTCGGTTCGCCGCATCCCGGCGACGTGATTGTGTTCAAGGGCCCGCCGAACTGGAACACCGGATACAAGTCGATCCGGTCTCCCAACCCCGCGCTGCGCTGGCTGCAGAACACGTTGTCGTTCATCGGTTTTGTGCCCCCGGACGAGAACGATCTGGTGAAGCGGGTGATCGCGGTCGGCGGGCAGACCGTCCAGTGCCGGGCCGATACCGGGCTGACGGTCGACGGCAAGCCGCTCAAGGAGCCGTACCTGAAGCCGGCCACGATGATGGCCGACCCGTCGGTGTACCCGTGCCTGGGCAGCGAATTCGGTCCGGTCACCGTCCCGGACGGACGGTTGTGGGTGATGGGTGACAACCGCACCCACTCGGCGGACTCGCGTGCCCACTGCACCAGCACTCCGACCGACGCGCTCAAAGGCATTCTGTGCACCGGCGATCCGATGTCGGGGACGGTGCCGGTGGCCAACGTCATCGGCAAGGCCAGGTTCATCGTCTGGCCGCCGACGCGATGGGGTGGAGTGGGTTCGGTGAACCCCCAGCAAGGCCAGTAGTCGTGGCCCGGATATGACCCTGACGTGGCCGCCGCGGACGGTGATCCGCAAATCGACGGGGCTTCGCACCCTGGAATCCGCGCTGCATCGCAGCGGCCTCGGACCGGTGGCCGGAGTGGACGAAGTCGGCCGCGGCGCGTGCGCGGGCCCACTGGTGGTGGCGGCCTGCGTGCTGGGGCCAAACCGTCTGGAAAGCCTTGCTGCCCTTGATGATTCGAAGAAGCTCACCGAGAAGGTGCGGGAAAGGTTGTTCCCGCTGATCTGCCGCTACGCGGTGGCCTATCACGTGGTGTTCATCCCGTCGGTCGAAGTCGACCGGCGCGGGGTGCACGTCGCCAACATCGAAGGCATGCGGCGCGCGGTCGCCGGCCTGTCGGTGCGGCCCGGCTATGTGCTGAGCGACGGCTTTCGGGTGCCCGGGCTGCCGATGCCGTCGTTGCCGGTGGTCGGTGGGGACGCGGCCGCGGCCTGCATCGCCGCGGCCAGCGTGCTGGCCAAGGTCAGCCGCGACCGGCTGATGGTGGCGATGGACGTCGATCACCCGGGCTACGGCTTCGCCGACCACAAGGGCTACAGCACGCCCGCGCACAGCTCGGCGCTGAGCCGGCTGGGGCCCTGCGCTGAGCACCGCTATTCGTTCATCAACGTCCGGCGGGTGGCCTCGCCCACCGGGGACGGCTCCCGCACGCGGGTGGTGGCCGAATGCAAACCGGACCCTCCGGGCGAGCGTGGCGAACGCCCGTGAGGAAAGATAGATGCAGACTTCTCACCCGGCGACCGAGCTGTCGCGAACGGGGAGTCAGGAAAACGGGCAGGGAAAAGGACGTCTGAGCAGATGAGTGGCAGATGAGTGCGGAGGATCTCGAAAAGTACGAAACCGAGATGGAGCTCTCGCTCTACCGCGAATACAAGGACATCGTCGGCCAGTTCAGCTACGTGGTGGAAACCGAACGGCGCTTCTACCTGGCCAACAGCGTCGAGATGGTGCCGCGCAACGCCGACGGCGAGGTCTACTTCGAGCTACGGCTGTCCGACGCCTGGGTCTGGGACATGTACCGCCCGGCCCGGTTCGTCAAGCAGGTGCGGGTGGTCACCTTCAAGGACGTCAACATCGAAGAAGTCGAGAAGCCGGAGCTGCGGCTCCCCGAATAACTAATTGCCGGCCGGCAGCTCTTGCTCGCCGTTCGACGGCAGGCCACCGCGCCGCTCGATGACCTCGCGCGCGACGTCGGCCAACTTGATGTTCAGCGCCTGCGAGTGCCGGCGTAGCAGGTCGAACGCCTCGTCCTCGGTCAGGTCGTGCAGCAGCATCAGCATGCCGACGGCCTTGCCGATTTCGCGGTTGCTGAGCAGTCCCCGTCGCAGGCTGGCGGCGTCTTCCCCCTTGCCTGCCGCGTTGATGGCCACGCTGGCGAACGAGGCCAGCACCGCCGCGCGTCCGGCCGCCTCGGCGTCGAACATGTTGGGGGTGTCGCTGAACAGGTTGAGCGCGGCTCCTTTGCGCTTGTTGACCAGGATCCGAAACCCCATAGCGCCGCGGACCGGGGTCTCGGCCAGAAGCCTGGCCGCCAGCTTGGGCCAATGCGACGGCGTGGTCAGGTCGGTGTCGATCTGGGGAGTCTCCTCCTCGATCGCGTCCAGGCAGGGGCCGTCGCCGGCTTCCAATTCCATCTGGTCGATTTTCTGGGCGAGCGCGTCGCTCGCGCCGACGGTGACATAGCGATCGTTGTCGAGCATCAACAGGCTGGCGTGGTCGCAGCCGCGGATCGCCAGGGTCGCTGCGATGCAGATGGCCGCGTACATCTCCTTGGCGTCCGAGCCCTGATAGATGATTTCGGCGAGGGCGGCGAACACCGTCGCCGGATCGGCGGTCTCCCCGCCCGGCATCGACGCGTCGCCTTGTGCTTCATCTGTCATGTCGTGCTCCACTTCCGGCGCTGGCATGACCCGGGTTCGGTCCGCAATTTATCGGCCAACAACGCAAGTTCTACCCCTGTCGCCCAGTGCTCATCCAGCGGTAACCGCTGAGCCACCGTCGACAGTAAAGCAATCGCCCCCGCTCGGCGTCGAATTCGGCCTTCCGGGCGTCCGGCGGCGGGCCAATGTAGTTTGGCTTAATGAGGTTTCAGCGCTCGGCGGGAGTTTCGATCCCGTGCGGAACGTAACTGCCCGTCGGCGCGCGACGCACGTCAACGCAGGTCAGGCCGTCGTCCGGCCCGAAACCCTGGCCGTGGAGGAGCCGCTGGAGATCCGCGTCAACGGCGCGCCGGTCACCGTGACGATGCGGACGCCGGGTTCGGATATCGAACTTGCGCAAGGCTTTCTGCTCACCGAGGGCGTGATCGTTCGCCGCGATGACGTGCAGACCATCCGCTACTGCGACGGGCGCGGTGAGGACGGCGCCAACACCTACAACGTGCTCGACGTGACGCTGGCCCCCGGCGTGAATCCGCCCGATCTCGACGTCACCCGCAACTTCTACACCACCTCGTCGTGCGGGGTATGCGGCAAGGCGTCACTGGACGCGGTCCGGGTGATCAGCCGCTTCACCCCCGGCGAGGATCCCGTTACGGTCGCCCCGGCCACGCTCAAGGCGATGCCCGGTCAACTGCGCAGTGCGCAAAAGGTTTTCGACAGCACCGGTGGGCTGCACGCCGCGGCGCTGTTCGACACCGACGGCACGATGCTGGTGATCCGCGAGGACATCGGCAGGCACAACGCCGTCGACAAGGCGCTCGGCTGGGCGCTGGAACACGAGCGGATACCGCTGGTCGGTTCGGTGCTGTTGGTCAGCGGGCGGGCGTCGTTCGAGATCACGCAGAAGGCCGTGCTGGCGGGGATTCCCGTGCTGGCCGCGGTGTCGGCGCCGTCGTCATTGGCGGTCTCCCTGGCCGAGGAATCCGGGGTCACGCTGATCGCGTTCCTGCGGGAGGATTCGATGAACGTCTACACCCGCGCGGACCGCATCAGCTAGCCGATTCCGCTGCGCGACAAACCAATTCCATCCGCGGCTGTGGATGGACACCGCACTGGGGATAACCGCCCGTTATCCCGGTTCCTCGGCGTCGGTCGCGGCATGCCATGTCGGGCCCGTCGGGCAGGTTGGCCCCATGACGACCGCAAAGGCCGCCGAGGCCGAAAAGACGATGACCCGCATTGAGCTGGGAGCGATGGGTGAGGCCCTCGCCGTGGAATACCTGACGCGGATGGGGTTACGCGTGGTGGACCGCAATTGGCGCTCCCGCTACGGCGAACTCGACGTGATCGCCGCCGACGACGCCACCCGCACGGTGGTGTTCGTCGAGGTCAAGACCCGTACCGGCGAAGGGTACGGGGGTTTGGCGCAGGCGGTCACCCCCCGCAAGGTTCGGCGGCTCCGCCGGCTGGCGGGGCTCTGGCTGAGCGCTCAGGACGGGCGCTGGGCGGCGGTCCGCATCGATGTGATCGGGGTCCGCGTCGGGCGCCGGCGCACACCGGAGATCTCGCATCTGCAGGGAATCGGCTGATGGCGCTGGGACGTGCGTTCTCGGTCGCGGTGCGCGGACTGGACGGTCACATCGTGGAGATCGAGGCCGACATCACCTCGGGCCTGCCGGGCGTCCATCTTGTCGGCCTGCCCGACGCCGCGCTGCAGGAGTCGCGCGACCGGGTGCGCGCGGCGGTCGCCAACTGTGGAAACAGCTGGCCCATGGCCAGACTCACGCTCGCGCTGTCCCCGGCGACGCTGCCGAAAATGGGATCGGTGTACGACATCGCCCTCGCGGCGGCGGTGCTGTCGGCACAGCGAAAGAACCCGTGGGAACGGCTGGAGAAGACGGTGCTGCTGGGCGAGCTGTCGCTGGACGGCCGCATCCGGCCGGTGCGCGGGGTGCTGCCCGCGGTGCTGGCCGCCAAACGTGACGGGTGGCCCGCGGTCGTCGTCCCGGTGGACAACCTGGCCGAGGCCGGCCTGGTCGACGGCATCGATGTGTGGGGCGTTCGCACGCTGGGGCAGCTGCAGAGCTGGCTCAACGGGTCGGCCCGGTTGGACGAGCGGATCAGCGCGACGGCCACCGGCCCGGAGCCGGCGGGGGATCTGGCCGACGTGGTGGGGCAGGCCCAGGCACGTTTCGCGGTCGAGGTGGCCGCCGCGGGGGCACATCACCTGATGCTGACCGGGCCACCCGGTGTGGGCAAAACAATGCTGGCGCAACGCCTTCCGGGATTGCTGCCCAGCCTCACCGACAGTGAGGCCCTGGAGGTCACCGCGATTCACTCGGTGGCCGGGTTGTTGTCCGGGGACACGCCGCTGATCACCCAGCCGCCGTTCGTGGCGCCCCACCACAGTTCCAGCGTTGCCGCACTCGTCGGCGGAGGCTCGGGGATGGCCCGCCCGGGGGCCGTCAGCCGGGCGCACCGCGGTGTGCTGTTCCTCGACGAATGCGCCGAGATCAGCGTCAGCGCGCTGGAGGCATTGCGAACACCGTTGGAGGACGGCCTCATTCGTCTGGCACGCCGTGACGGGGTGGCGTGCTACCCGGCCCGGTTTCAGCTGGTGTTGGCCGCCAACCTGTGCCCCTGCGCGCCGGCCGATCCGCAGGATTGCATCTGCCCGGCCGCGACGAAACGCCGCTATCTGGGCAAGCTTTCGGGCCCGTCGCTGGATCGGGTGGACCTGCGGGTGCAGATGCATCCGGTGCGGGCCGGGGCGTTCGCCACCGTCGAGGGGGAATCCTCCGCGCAGGTTCGTGATCGGGTGGCGCAGGCCCGCGACGCGGCCGCCGCACGCTGGCGCCCGCACGGTTTCAGCACCAACGCCGAAGTGAGCGGAACGCTGTTGCGGCGAAAGTTCCGGCCCAGCAGTCAGGCCATGGGTCCGCTGCGCCTCGCGGTGGAGCGCGGGTTGCTCAGCGTCCGCGGGCTCGATCGCACCTTGCGCGTCGCATGGAGCCTGGCCGACTTGGCCGGCCGGACCTCGCCCGGGCTGGACGAGGTGGCCGCCGCGCTGAGCTTCCGGCAGCTGGGACAACAACGATGACCGCGGTGTGCGACGATCCCAGCTGGCCGGCCTGGGCGTACCTGTCGCGCGTGGCCGAGCCGCCGTGCCCGGAACTCGCCGCCCTGGTGGGATGCGTCGGCCCGGTCGAGGCGGCCGAGCGTGTCCGGCGCGGGCTGGTCAGCGAGGAGCTGGCGCGCCACACCGCGGCCAGGCGAGAAATAGACCGGGCCACAGCAGATCTCGAGTTGCTCGCCCGCCGCGGCGGGCGATTGATCACGCCCGGCTGCCCGGAGTGGCCGCTGCTCGCGTTCTCGGCTTTCGGCGGTGTCGGATCGAAACCTCGTGGCGGGCCGCCGATGGTGTTGTGGGCGTTGGGTCCGGTGCGTCTGGACGAGATCGCCCAACGCGCGGCCGCGGTGGTGGGCACCCGTGCGGCCACCGCCTATGGCGAACAGGTGACCGCCGATCTGGCGGCGGGACTGGCCGAGCGGGATGTCGCGGTGGTCTCGGGCGGCGCCTACGGCATCGACGGAGCGGCCCATCGCGCGGCGCTGGCCAGCGAGGGAATCACCGTGGCGGCGCTGGCGGGCGGCATCGACATCCCTTACCCGGCAGGGCATTCGGCGTTGCTGCATCGCATCGCCGGGCATGGGCTGCTGTTCAGCGAATACCCGCCCGGCCTGCGCCCCGCCCGGCATCGGTTTCTGACCCGCAATCGTCTGGTCGCCGCAGTCGCGGGGGCCGTCGTGGTGGTGGAGGCGGGTCTGCGCAGCGGTGCGGCGAACACCGCCGCCTGGGCGCGGGCGTTGGGCCGGGTGGTGGCCGCGGTGCCCGGACCGGTCACCTCGTCGGCGTCGGCGGGTTGTCACGCACTGCTGCGCGACGGCGCCGAGCTGGTCACCCGGGCCGACGACATCGTCGAATTCGTCGGCCGCATCGGCGAATTCGCCTTTGAAGAGCCCCGGCCCGCGACGGCGTTGGACGGGCTGGGCGAGGCCGAGCGTCGGGTGCACGAGGCGTTGCCCGGGCGAGGTGCCGCGACGATCGACGAGATCGCCGTCTCCTCCGGGCTGATGCCCGAGCAGGTGCTGGGACCGCTGGCGATCCTCGAGGTGGCCGGGCTGGCCGAGCGTGACGGCGGACAATGGCGAATCGTTCGCACCCGCGCCCGAGCAGGGCAGGCGCAACGGGACACCCGCGGTATCACCCCGGATAACGGCGCATTTGCGCACCGCGGTAGCGGCCGACCTGCGGCGACGTCCCGACTCGTATAGTCGGCTGGGGCCGGGTCTGAACAGGAGGACACGTGGCAGGTCGACCACTCCAACGTTTTGAAGTCGTCGGTACCCAACAAATCGCACCGCACATGACGCGTGTGACGCTGGGGAGCAGTCAGTTCGACACCTTCGTGCCGAGCAACTTCACCGACTCCTACGTCAAGTTGGTATTCGTCGCCGACGACATCGACGTGGCCGCGTTGCCCCAGCCCCTGACCCAGGACAGCTTCGCCGTGCTGCCGCCCGAGAAAAGGCCGTCGGTTCGGACCATCACCGTTCGCAAGGTCGACGCCGCGGCCTGCCAGATCTCGCTGGACATCGTGGTGCACGGCGAACACGGCGTGGCGGGTACCTGGGCGGCCTCGGCCCAACCCGGTCAGGTGATCTATCTGATGGGTCCCGGCGGCGCCTACACGCCCGACCCCGCGGCCGATTGGCATTTGCTCGCCGGAGACGAGTCTGCGCTGCCGGCCATCGCCACCGCCCTGGAAGCGTTGCCCCCCAGTGCAATTGGCAAGGCCTTCATCGAAGTGGCCGGCCCCGACGACCAAATCGAGTTGACCGCGCCGGAAGGCGTGCAGCTGAACTGGGTTTATCGCGGCGCCCGCGCGGACCTCGCCTCCGATGATCGCGCCGGCGATTTCGCGCCGCTGATCGAGGCCGTCACCACCTCCCTGTGGCTGCCCGGGCAGGTGCACGTCTTCATCCACGGTGAGGCCCAGGCCGTCATGCACAATTTGCGGCCCTACGTCCGCAAAGAGCGTGGGGTGGACGCGAAATGGGCATCGTCGATCTCCGGCTACTGGCGGCGCGGCCGCACCGAAGAGACATTCCGGCAGTGGAAGAAGGAACTGGCCCAGCTGGAATCCGGGGCGGAGTCGGCAAGCTCGTCAGCCTGACGGCCGGCTGGCATTCTCTATTGCATGGCATTCGGCGCGTACCAGAACGAGATCTACTTCCAGGGCCTGGCCGGGGTGGTGCCCGCGCTGCCGATGGCTTTCGCGGAGTTGGAGGCCCGCGCCGAGAAGGCGATGCCGCCGTCGGTGTGGTCCTACGTCACCGGGGGCGCCGGCGACGAACGCACCCAGCGGGCCAACCGCGAGGCGTTCGACCACTGGGGCCTGATCCCGCGCATGTTCGTCGGGGCCGCCGAGCGCGACCTGTCGGTGCAGATGTTCGGCCTGACCCTGCCGTCGCCGTTGTTCATGGCGCCGATCGGCGTGATCGGCATCTGTGCTCAAGACGGCCACGGCGACCTGGCCACCGCGCGCGCGGCCGCGGCCACCGGTGTCCCGATGGTTGTTTCCACCCTGACCGCCGATCCGATGGAAGAGGTCGCCGCGCAGTTCGGTGACACCCCCGGCTTCTTCCAGCTGTACACGCCGAAGGATCGCGACCTGGCCGCCAGCCTGGTGCAGCGGGCCGAAGCGGCCGGTTACCAGGGCATCATCGTCACGCTCGACACCTGGATCCCCGGGTGGCGACCGCGCGACCTCAGCACGGCCAACTTCCCCCAGCTGCGCGGGCACTGCCTGAGCAACTACACCAGCGATCCGGTTTTTCGCGCCGGCCTGCAACGCCCGCCCGAAGAGGACCCGCAAGCCGCCGTGCTGCAGTGGATTACGACGTTCGGAAACCCCCTGACCTGGGATGACCTGCCCTGGCTGCGGTCGCTGACCGACCTGCCGATGATCATCAAGGGCATCTGTCATCCCGACGACGCCCGGCGCGCCAGGGACGGCGGCATCGACGGCATCTACTGCTCCACCCACGGCGGGCGCCAGGCCAACGGCGGCCTGCCCGCGCTGGACTGCCTGCCCGGCGTGATCGAGGCCGCCGACGGGCTGCCGGTGCTGTTCGACTCGGGCATCCGCAGCGGCGCCGACATCGTCAAGGCGCTGGCCATGGGCGCCACCGCCGTCGGGGTGGGCCGCCCCTACGCCTACGGTCTGGCGCTCGGCGGCGTCGACGGGATCGTGCACGTGCTGCGCAGCCTGCTGGCCGAAGCGGACCTGATCATGGCCGTCGACGGCTATCCGACCCTGAAAGATCTCACCCCGGACACGCTTCGGCGCGTCGGCTAAGGGGCAGTGGGCCGAGCCTGCGACCGTGGGGGAGTGCAGGCGATTCTCGACGAGTTCGACGAGTACCTGAATTTGCAGTGCGGCCGGTCGGCGCACACGCGTCGGGCGTATCTGGGCGACCTGCGCTCGTTGTTCGCCTTCCTCGACAACCGCGGGGTGGCGCTGGACGCGCTGAGCCTGCCGCTGCTGCGGACCTGGCTGTCCACCGGGGCGGTGGCCGGGGCCGCGCGCACGACGCTGGCGCGGCGCACCTCGGCGGTCAAGGGGTTCACCGCGTGGGCGGTGCGGCGCGGCCTGCTGACCGTCGACCCGGCCGCCCGGCTGCAGGTGCCCAAGGCGCATCGCACGCTGCCGTCGGTGCTGCGTCAGGATCAGGCGCTCGACGCCATGGCCGCCGCGAAATCCGGTGCCCAGCAAGGAGATCCGCTGGCACTGCGGGATCGGTTGATCGTCGAGATGTTGTACGCCACCGGGATTCGGGTGAGCGAGCTGTGCGGCCTGGACATCGACGACGTGGACACCGGTCACCGGGTGGTGCGCGTCCTGGGCAAGGGCAACAAGCAGCGCACCGCGCCGTTCGGGGTGCCGGCCGCCGACGCGCTGCGGGCGTGGCTGGCGGACGGGCGTCCCGCCCTGGCCAACGCGGATTCCGGGCCGGCGCTGCTGCTGGGCGCGCGGGGCCGACGTCTGGATGTGCGCCAGGCCCGCACTGTCGTACACCAGACGATCGCCGCGGTGGACGGCGCGCCCGACATGGGCCCGCACGGGCTGCGGCACAGCGCGGCCACGCATCTGCTGGAAGGCGGCGCCGACCTGCGCGTCGTCCAGGAGCTGCTGGGCCATTCCAGCCTGGCGACCACCCAGCTCTACACCCATGTCGCGGTGTCGCGGTTGCGGGCGGTGCACGATCAGGCCCACCCGCGGGCCTAGCCGTCGAGCGGTTTGAGCCGGACCGCGGTGGACCTCAGCAGGCCCAGCGGATCGACGTAGCCGGCGCCCGACGACGGCCCCCACATCGCTCCCCAATGCAGACAGGCCCCGCCGGCCGGGCAGCCGGGGTGCCCGGCGATCAGCTCGCCGATGACCGTTCGCGCGCTCACCTGCTGGCCGACTCGGACCGCGGCCCGGACCGGCTCGTAGCTGGTGTGCAGTCCGCCGGGGTGAGCCAGGGCGACCACCGGCCGTCCCGCCAGTAGTCCGGCGAACACCACGGTCGCGCTGCCGGCGGCGTACACCGGCTGACCTGCGCGTCCGGCCAGGTCCACGCCGCGGTGCCCGGGCTTCCAGTTGGGCGACGGCGCGTCGAAAGCCCGCACGACGGCCGGAGCCGGCCGCAGCGGCCAGTCCAGCCGGACCTGGGAAACGTCGGGGTCGGCGGTCGCCGGGATTGCGCTGATCAAGGTCATGCCCACGATCAGCGCCACCCACCGCACCCCATGAGTTCAGCGTGGCGTCGACGACACGGCCACCCGCGTTTGCCCAATCTGTGTACGCGGGCAGCACTGTGGACACGTGCTGGAAAAACCACCAGCTGAGTCGGTGTAAACTTCTCGTCGCAGCTCGTTCGCGGGCTGACTTCGCGCGTCTGCCTCGCGTCTCCCGTTCCACTAGGAGTTCGCAGCGCATGCCGGGCGGTCCCGTAACAGGGTCCGGCATCGCAGCAGGCGCTAGGGCCTGGCCTCACCCGATGCCAGGCGACAACCGACATAAAGGAATGGCATCACCATGGCCGTCGTGACCATGAAACAGCTGCTTGACAGCGGCACCCACTTCGGGCATCAGACCCGTCGCTGGAATCCCAAGATGAAGCGGTTCATCTTCACCGACCGCAACGGCATCTACATCATCGATCTGCAGCAGACGCTGACCTTCATCGACCAGGCGTACGAGTTCGTCAAGGAGACCGTCGCTCACGGTGGCAGCGTGCTGTTCGTCGGCACCAAGAAGCAGGCGCAGGAGTCCGTCGCCGCCGAAGCGACCCGCGTCGGCATGCCGTACGTGAACCAGCGCTGGCTGGGCGGCATGCTCACCAACTTCTCCACCGTGCACAAGCGCCTGCAGCGCCTCAAGGAGCTCGAGGCGATGGAGCAGACCGGTGGCTTCGAGGGCCGCACCAAGAAGGAAATCTTGATGCTGACCCGCGAGAAGAACAAGCTGGAGCGCAGCCTCGGCGGTATCCGCGACATGGCGAAGGTGCCGTCGGCGATCTGGGTCGTCGACACCAACAAGGAGCATCTCGCGGTCGCGGAGGCTCGCAAGCTGAACATCCCGATCATCGCGATCCTGGACACCAACTGCGACCCCGACGAGGTCGACTACCCGATCCCGGGCAACGACGACGCGATCCGCTCGGCGGCGCTGCTGACCAAGGTGATCGCCTCCGCGGTCGCCGAGGGCCTGCAGGCGCGTGCCGGCGTCGGCCGCGGCGACGGCAAGCCCGAGGTGGAGTCCGCCGAGCCGCTCGCCGAGTGGGAGCAGGAGCTGCTCGCTTCGGCGACCACGACCGCGACCACCACAGCCACCACCGACGCCGCTGGAGCTGCAACCGAAACAACAGACCCCTCGTAGGAAGGCTGACCATTGGCGAACTTCACCGCTGCCGACGTCAAGCGTCTTCGTGAGCTCACCGGTGCCGGCATGCTCGACTGCAAGAACGCACTGGCCGAAAGCGACGGCGACTTCGACAAGGCCGTTGAGGCGCTCCGGATCAAGGGTGCCAAGGACGTCGGTAAGCGCGCCGAGCGTGCCACGGCCGAAGGTCTGGTCGCGGCCAAGGACGGCGCGCTGATCGAGCTGAACAGCGAGACCGACTTCGTCGCCAAGAACGCCGAGTTCCAGCAGCTGGCCGACGAAATCGTCGCCGCGGCAGCGCAATCCAAGTCGACCGACGTCGACGCGCTCAAGGCCGCTGTCATTCCTGGGGGAGGGGCGACGACTACGGTCGAGCAGGCCGTCGCCGACCTGTCCGCCAAGATCGGCGAAAAGCTGGAGCTGCGCCGGGCCGCCTTCTTCGACGGCACCGTGGAGACCTACCTGCACAAGCGTGCCGCGGACCTGCCGCCGGCCGTCGGCGTGCTGGTCGAATACACCGGCGCCGGTGCCAAAGAAGCCGAGGCCGCGCACGCCGTCGCGCTGCAGATCGCCGCGCTCAAGGCGCGCTACCTCACGCGCGAGGACGTGCCCGAGGACGTGGTGGCCAGCGAGCGGCGCATCGCCGAGGAGACCGCGAAAGAAGAAGGCAAGCCGGAGCAGGCGCTGCCCAAGATCGTCGAGGGCCGGCTGAACGGCTTCTTCAAGGACGCGGTGCTGCTCGAGCAGCCGTCGGTGTCCGACAACAAGAAGACCGTCAAGGCGCTGCTCGACGAGGCCGGCGTCACGGTGACCCGGTTCGTCCGCTTCGAGGTAGGCCAGGCCTAGCCGACAGACCCGAGCGGCTAGCGTCAGTGCTATGCGACGCGTGGACGCTTTCGGTGACGACGCCCTCGGCGATCTCGACGCTACCGGCGTGGCCGAGGCCATCCGGGCCGGCTGGGTTGGCAGAACCGAAGTGGTCGAGGCGGCGATCGCTCGCACCGAGGCGGTCAACCCTGCGCTGAACGGCTTGGCGTACAAGGCATTCGAGCAGGCACGGGCGACCGCGTCGGCCAATCCCGCGAGTGATTCTGCCCGGTTTTTCGAAGGCGTCCCGACGTTCCTCAAGGACAACGTCGACGTCGCCGGGCAGCCGACGATGCGCGGTGCCGACGCGTGGGCCCCGCGCAATGCCGTCGCCGACGGCGAGTTCACCGAGGTGTATCTGGCCACCGGGCCGACGTCGCTGGGCAAGACGCAGATGTCGGAGTTCGGGTTCAGCGCGGCCGCCGAGCATCCCCGCCTGGGGCCGGTGCGCAACCCTTGGGACACCGACTACACGGCCGGGGCCTCCTCGTCGGGCTCGGGTGCGTTCGTCGCTGCCGGGGTGGTGCCGATCGCACACGCCAACGACGGTGGCGGCTCGATTCGAATTCCGGCCGCCTGCAACGGGATTGTCGGTCTCAAGCCGTCGCGCGGCCGGCTGCCGCTTGACGCGGAATTGCGCCGGATGCCGGTGGGCATCGTCGCAAACGGCGTGCTGAGCCGCTCCGTGCGCGACACCGCGGCGTTCTATCGGGAAGCCGAACGCATCTGGCGCAACGCCAAGCTGGCGCCCATCGGGGACGTCACCGGGCCCGGCCGGCAGCGGTTGCGGATCGCGGTGGCCACCGGCTCGGTCCGGCGCGAGTGCGGCCCGGAAGTGCGGGAGCTGACCCTCAAGACCGCCGGGGTACTCGAAGAGCTGGGCCACCGCGTCGAACACATCGACCATCACCCGGTGCCGGACAGCTTCGTCGACGACTTCATCTTGTACTGGGGATTTCTCGCGCTGATGCAGGTGCGCACCGGGCGGCGCGTGTTCGGCAACACCTTCGACCGCACCCGGCTGGACGCCTTGACGCTGGGCCTGGAGCGCCACACCGGCCGCAACCTGCACCGGCTGCCGGCGGTGATCATCCGGCTGCGCAGAATGCGGCGGCGCAGCGCCGAGTTCTACCAAACCTATGACGCCCTGCTCACCCCGACGCTCGCCGACCCGACGCCGCGCGTCGGTCACCTGGCACCCACCGAGTACCAGCAGGTGATGGACCGGCTGATCGACTGGGTGGCATTCACGCCGCTGCAGAACGTCACCGGAGACCCGGCGATTTCATTGCCGCTGGCCCAATCCGCGGACGGAATGCCCGTCGGCATGATGTTCGCCGCCGACCTGGGGCAGGATGCGCTGCTGCTGGAACTGGCCTACGAACTCGAACAGGCGCGGCCGTGGGCCCGGATCCAAGCGGCCGGATAACCGGCGTCAGTCGGACCCAAGCTTTTCCAGCATCCGCTTGAACTCGCGCTGCTGCGTCGCGGTCAGCTTGGCCAAGATGCGGTCATCGGCGTTGCGGACCGCGGCTTCCGCGCGTTTGAGCAGCGTGCGCCCCGAACTGGTCAGGGTGGCCGGCAGCGCACGCCCGGAGGACACCGACGTCGGCCGTTCCACCGCCTCAACCTCTTCCAGCCTGCGCAGCACCGTGTTCATCGCCTGCGGCGTGACGTTGGTGCTGCGGGACAGCTCGGCGCTGGACAGCCCGGGCGACATGGAAAGTATTCTCAGACAAACGAATTCGGGGAGCGTCAGGCCGAGCGGACGCAACACGGCCGAAACTTCGGGTCGCAGCACGGCTCCCACCCGGTAGAGCAGGTAGCCGAGCGGAGCATCTTCTGTCGCACCCACGTCAGCGATAGTGACATATCCGCGCGGCGGGTCGGCGTAAGCACGGCCAAAGAGGGGCGATGGCGCGGCGGCGAATACCAAGTAACACGTGCTTGAACGTCGCGTCAATTCGGTGCTCGCACCGCGCCGCGTCGTTTGGCGTGCGGACGTCGACGGGTACCGCCATCTTCAGTGGCCAGACGCGAGAGCTAGGAGGTAACAATGACATTCACCACCACGACAGTGAAAGCGGCCCTGTGCGCCGCGGGGATTGCCGGGGCGAGCATCTTCACCGCCGGCCCTGCCGGCGCCAACGTGCAGAGCTTTGGAGCGACCGAACAGGCCGTCGATGGCCCACTGATCACCGACTACACGGTGACCAATCTGCGGCCGAGCGACGCGGTTTTACCGGGATTCCGGCCCGCCGGACAGCTCTATCAAGCCGATGTGACGGCGAAGTCGGATGCCGGAACGGTCCAGCCGCAGATCTCTCGCTTCGCGGCCAGGGCCTTCAACGGCACGGTCTACCCGGTCCTCAACAAGGGACCGGTTCCCAACGGCCTCGATCCCAGCCCGATCGACCAAGGCCAACAGAGGACCGGCGAGCTGTACTTCGACGTGACCGGTCAGCGCCCGGTCGGCGTGGTGTACACCGATTACGACGACGATTTCCTCGTCTGGACGCGTCACGTTTAGCCTGCTCGAGCCGCGAATTCGCAACGAAGTTCCCCGCGCCATTTACGCGCGGGGAACTTTCGTCTGGGTGGTAGAACTCGACCGTGGCATTTGGGGCTGAATTTATCTTTTGAGGTGTGTGCGCATTCTGTGGCGAATTGATTTGTGCTGACGAGCGACGGTGTTTCTGCATTTCAGCGCCCTGATGTTTGGGGCTGGCGGGGATTGGCTATGCGGCAATGGTGCGGCGATAACCCGTGCCGGGGGGAAATCATCGCAGGCAAACAATGGTAACGATTGGACTGAGAGGTATTTAGCAATGAAGTTCACTTCTAATGCTATGAAATCGGTGATCGGAGCCGCCGGTATTGCTGCTGTCAGCGCTTTCACCGCGGCGACGGCGGCTGCGGCGCCCAACATCCAGGGCTTCGGCACCAGCCAGCAGCTCGTCGCTGGGCCGCTGATCACCAACTACACGGTGAGCAACCTGCAGCCGAGCAATGTGGCGATTCCGGGCTACACGCCGAAGGGCACGCTGTACCAGGCGGACGTCACGGCCCGGTCGGATGGCGGGCTGGTCACCCCGATGGTGAACGACTTCGTCGCCCGTGGGCCCAACGGCCAGAACTACCGGGTGATCGACAAGGTCGGGGCACCGGGCAGCCTGAACCCGGCGCCGATCCCGCAGGGCAGCGAGTCGACCGGCACGCTGTACTTCGACGTGACCGGCGCACCGCCGAACGGCGTCGTCTACAACGAGGGCACCCAGGACATCCTGATCTGGACGTCGAACGTTCAGGGTGGCTCGGAGCCGGGTGCGGCACCGAACACCACCCCGGCACCGGGTCAGCTCCCGGCCCCGGCGCCGAACGCGCGCGCGAACACCTAAGCCCCGGCTGGGGCCTAGTTGCTGAAGAACTCCCCGCGCCACACACCGTGGCGCGGGGAGTTCTGCGTGGATAGCGGATTGCCCAGGTTTTTCGCCGGGTAATTCACCGAATTACCTGCGGCTCAACGGGGTACACGGCAGAAATGGGTTACACAGATCACCGCCCGGCCGCGGTACGCGAACAAGCTCAAGAGCATGCCGAACAGGCCCGCGAGGCGATGGAGGAAAAGCGCGACGCTCAGCGCGGTGGATTGAGCGGCTGGGTGGCGCAGCGGGCCGCACAGTGGGATCTGCGCGGCCAAGACGAATCCACGCTGCAACGCCAGAAGTTCGCTTGGAACCTGTTGGTCGACTACTGGTTTCGGATGGAGATCGACGGCTGGGAGAACATCCCCGAGCAGCCCCCGGCGCTCCTGGTCGGAATTCACTCCGGCGCACCGTTCGTCTGGGATGCGTGGACGGTCGGCCTGCAATGGTGGCGGCGCTTCGGCCCGGACCGCACGTTGCATGGCACCGCCCACGACGCGTTGATGGCGATCCCGCTCTTCGGTCGTTACTTCCGGTCGATGGGTGTGCTTCCGGCCGCCCCCGACGCCATCGCCACCGCGCTGGCCGAGGGCCGAGACGTGGCGCTATGGCCTGGCGGAGAAGTGGATTCGCTGCGGCCCTGGGTCGAACGTGACCGCGCCAACCTGGCTGGGCGCAAAGGCTTCGTGAAGATGGCGATTCGCGCCGGCGTGCCGATAGTGCCGATCGCCACGGTCGGCGGCGCGGACGCGATGCCGGTGCTGATCCGCGGTGACCGGCTGTCCAAGGCGTTGCGACTCGACCGACTGTTGCGGCTCAAGGTCTTTCCGGTGGCGGTCTCGCTGCCGTGGGGTATCGCGCCGGCCGCGCTTCCGCAGTTGCCGTTGCCCGCCAAGATCAGGACGCGGTTCATGCCGGCGGTGCAGCTGGATCACGATCCCGCGCGTGCCGAGGACGACGATTACGTCGACGCAAAGTACCGGGAGGTCCAAGACGGCATCCAGCAGGGTATGGACGCGCTGGCCCGCAAGCGTGCGCTACCGCTGTTCGGGTGAGATTCGAAAGTGATTGAACCGCAACGCGAGTCAGTGGTGACTGCGGCCGTTGAGGTCCGGGCTCGCAGCGGCGTCGTTGACGATCCACTGCGGATGCGGTGGCGTCACCGCCATGTAACCCACGCCGCGCACGGTGTCGACCATCGATTCATGTTCGGGCCCCAGCTTTGCGCGTAGCCGTCGCACGTGAACGTCAACGGTGCGGACGCGGCCGTTGGCGTCGTAGCCCCACACCTCGTGCATCAGCCGGGTGCGGCTGAACGCCCGACCGGCATGTTGCACAAGGAAATTCAGCAATCTGAATTCGGTAACCGTCAGGCTGAGATCCCGGCCGCACAGGGATGCGGTAAAACTCGCCGGGTGCAGGATGAGGTCACCAAACTTCAAGCAGCCGTCCACCGCGCTGCGGCGTCGCTTGATCGCCAGGCGCAATCGCGCCTCGAGCTCGTCGACGCCGGTGGCCGGCAACATCACATCGTCGATGCGCCAGTCCACGTCCACCGACGCGAAGTGCGCGGGGGCGACGACGGCCACCACCGCGATGGCCGGCGTGCTGGCCGTAAGGCCGCGGCAAGCGCTGCGGGCCGCCGCCAAGTCGGTGCGTGCATCGATGATCGCCACGTCAGCGCTGTCGTGATGTCTGTCGAGCTGGTCGGAGAGGGACGCGCGACGGATCGTTTGTGTCAACGATTCGAGAGTGGGTAATGCCGATGCGAAATCGTCGGCATTGGAAAGCAGTAGCACATCCAAAGACATCTCCAAACCTCATGAGGGTCTGTCGTCGCCCCCGACCGCTTCGGCACCTCAGGGAGATGTCCGCCAGCGCAGCGCTGAGTACCCCATTCGGGAGTTAACTATGCCTTCTTTTTTGCTCATGGTCGCGCGATTGCGCGTTGAAGTGGGCGGTTACTGGAGGTGGTTCTGCCCTGGATGGGACCACAACAGCCCCGAAAGTCGACGGGTCCGGCCCGTCAAAACGGGCCGGACCCATCCTTCAAACAAGCTATTGGTTGGCCTTCTGGCGCTGCTCGGCTACCTCCGCGGCGCCGCGTGCGGCCTCGGCTTCGGCTTCCTTCTTGGCCGCGTCACGCTGGGCCTCCGCCTTGTCCTGCTGGGCCTGGCCTTCGCGGGTGAGGTCGTCGCGGCCGGCCAGCGCGCCGGCGGCCTCCTTGACCTTGCCCTTGACGTCTTCCACGACGCCCTTGACGGCTTCCGCGGGTCCAGAGTTTTCGTTGTCCGCCATGAATTAATTCCTCCTCAGGGGCGTTCCAGGGATCAGCGACTGATGCACTCGTGCGAGCGGCTACCGATCGCTTCCGGCATACGGCGTGTTCGGCCCTGCTTTTCAAGACCGCAGATTTCCCCACCGCGTTGATGCGGATTCCCAGGCCGTCGCGAGCTCAAACATTCGACGCCGGAAGCAAAGTCGCGACGGCGTCGCATCCGGGCGTGACCTGCGCCGACGGCTCACGGCCGCGGCGTGGCTCGCCGTCCGCGCAAATAATCCACCCCGCTGGCGCCAGATTGTGCTGCGATGGGGCAGGATGTGAACTGCCGTTCCGGGTGGGGGGTCACCGTGCCGCCAAGCCTGGGATGGCACTGTCATGCGAGGAGTCTGATGACGCAGCCCGAGCCCACCAGCACTAACGGCGTGCCGACATCGTCATCCGACGACGGACCACCCTGCAGCCAGCCGCGCGCCAAGTATTCGCGTGTGTTGCTCAAGCTGGGCGGCGAGATGTTCGGCGGCGGCCAGGTCGGGCTGGATCCCGATGTGGTGGCGCAGGTAGCCCGCCAGATCGCCGAGGTGGTCCGCGACGGCGTACAGGTCGCCGTCGTGATCGGTGGCGGCAACTTCTTCCGGGGTGCGCAACTACAGCAGCGCGGTATGGAGCGCGCCCGCTCGGACTACATGGGCATGCTCGGCACCGTGATGAACAGCCTTGCGCTGCAAGACTTCCTGCAGAAGGAAGGCATCGACACCCGCGTTCAGACCGCGATCACGATGGGCCAGGTCGCCGAGCCCTACATCCCGCTGCGGGCCGTCCGTCATCTGGAGAAGGGCCGCGTGGTCATCTTCGGCGCCGGCATGGGGCTGCCATACTTCTCCACGGACACCACGGCCGCGCAGCGCGCGCTGGAGATCGGCGCCGACGTGGTCCTGATGGCCAAGGCGGTCGATGGCGTGTTCACCGAGGATCCGCGGGTGAATCCCGACGCGGAGTTGCTCACCGCCATCAGCCACCGGGAAGTCATCGACCGGGGGCTGCGGGTGGCCGATGCCACCGCGTTCAGCCTCTGTATGGACAATGGCATGCCGATCCTGGTGTTCAACCTGCTGACTAGCGGCAATATCGCGCGGGCGGTCGCTGGTGAGAAGATCGGAACGCTAGTCACCACTTGAGGGGAAGACGCAGATGATCCGCGACTGCGACGATGCAGACCGCAGCGATGAAGAGGAGTGGCGCAGATGATCGATGAGGCTCTCTTCGACGCTGAAGAGAAAATGGAGAAGGCCGTATCCGTGGCCCGTGACGACTTGTCAACCATCCGGACCGGCCGCGCCAATCCGGGCATGTTCTCCCGGATCGTCATCGACTACTACGGCACGACGACGCCGATCACCCAGTTGGCCAGCATCAACGTCCCGGAGGCGCGGCTTGTCGTCATCAAGCCGTACGAGGCCGGCCAGTTGCACGCGATCGAGACGGCGATTCGCAACTCCGACCTCGGGTTGAATCCCAGCAACGACGGCACCCTGATTCGGGTGGCGGTACCGCAGCTGACCGAGGAACGCCGCCGCGAGCTGGTCAAACAGGCCAAGGGCAAGGGCGAAGACGCGAAGGTTTCGGTGCGCAACATCCGCCGCAAGTCGATGGAAGAACTGCACCGGATTCGCAAGGACGGGGAGGCCGGCGAGGATGAGGTCGGCCGCGCCGAGAAGGACCTGGACAAAACCACCCAGCACTACGTCAACCAGATCGACGACCTGGTCAAGCACAAAGAAGGCGAGCTGCTGGAGGTCTAGGGGCCGCTCAGCAACCGAGTCAGTGGCAACCTCCGATGCCGGCACCGGCACCCCGCCCGACGAGCCGGCGCGGGTGGCGAAGGGCACCCTGCAGAAACCCGGCAAGAAGACGTCGAGGGCCGGACGCGACCTGCCCGCGGCGATCGCGGTCGGCGCGGCGATCGGCGGGCTGCTCGTCGCGACGCTGGTCTTCGCTCCGCGCTTCTGGGTGCTCATCGTGGCCATCGCGATTCTCGTTGCCACCCACGAGGTGGTGCGACGGCTGCGCGAAGCCGGGTATGTCATCGCGGTCATCCCGCTGCTGGTCGGTGGCCAGGTCACCGTCTGGCTGACCTGGCCGTACCACGCCGCCGGCGCTCTGGCCGGCTTTGCCGCCACCGTGGTGGTCTGCAATGTCTGGCGCTTGTTCATGCCGGATCCCAGCCGCAGTCCGTCGCCCGCCGGCTCATCGTCGAACTACCTGCGCGACGCCTCAGCCACCGTCTTCCTGGCCGCCTGGGTCCCGCTGTTCGCCTCCTTCGGCGTCCTGCTGGTCTATCCCCCCGACGGCGCGGGACGGGTGTTCTGTCTGATGGTCACCGTCGTCGCTTCCGACACCGGTGGATATGCCGTCGGGGCGCTCTTCGGCAAGCATCCGCTGGTCCCGACGATCAGCCCGAAGAAGTCCTGGGAGGGATTCACCGGCTCCCTGGTCTTCGGGATTTCCGCGGCGATCCTGACCGCGACCCTCTTGGCGGGCAAACCAGCGTGGATCGGCGCGCTGCTGGGTCTCATCCTGGTGCTCACCTGCACGCTCGGTGACCTGGTGGAGTCGCAGGTGAAGCGGGACCTCGGCATCAAGGACATGGGCCGACTGCTCCCCGGCCACGGCGGCCTGATGGACCGGCTCGACGGAGTGCTGCCGTCGGCCGTCGCGGCCTGGATCGTGCTCACCTTGGTTCCCTAGGCGGCCCGCCGCTAGCCGATACTGGACAGAACATGGCCCAACAATTGGTGTTCGGAGAGCCGCGGGCGGGAAAGCCGCCGCGGCACCTCGCTGACCTTGACGCGGAAGGCCGGGCGTCTGCCGTCGAGGAGCTCGGCTTGCCGGCGTTTCGGGCCAAGCAGCTCGCGCACCAGTACTACGGCCGGTTGATCGCCGATCCGCGGCAGATGACCGACCTTCCGGCGGCCGTGCGCGACGTGATCGCCGAGACGATGTTCCCGAACCTGCTGAGCGTCGCACGGGAAATCACCTGCGACGCGGGGCAGACGCGAAAGACGTTGTGGCGGGCCGTCAACGACCCTGCCGGCACCACGTTCGAGTCGGTCCTGATGCGCTATCCGCAGCGCAACACCGTGTGCATCTCGTCGCAGGCGGGTTGCGGCATGGCGTGTCCGTTCTGTGCGACCGGCCAGGGCGGATTGACGCGCAACCTGTCGACCGCCGAGATCACCGAACAGGTGCGGGCCGCCGCGGTGGCGTTGCGCGACGAGTTCGGTGACCGGCTGTCGAACGTGGTGTTCATGGGGATGGGGGAGCCGCTGGCCAACTACGCCCGGGCGGTGGCCGGGGTGCGGCGCATCACCGAGGCACCGCCGCACGGCTTCGGCATCTCGGCCCGCTCGGTGACGGTGTCGACGGTCGGCCTGGCCCCGGCGATCCGCAAGCTCGCCGACGAACGGCTGGGCGTGACGCTGGCGTTGTCGCTGCACGCTCCGGACGACGAGCTGCGCGACACGCTGGTTCCGGTCAACAACCGGTGGAAGATCAGCGAGGCGCTCGACGCCGCGCGATACTACGGCGACGTGACGGGCCGGCGGGTGTCGATCGAGTATGCGCTGATTCGCGACGTCAACGACCAGCCCTGGCGCGCCGACCTGCTGGGCAAGCGACTGCACGGCGCGCTCGGGCCGCTGGTGCATGTGAACCTGATCCCGCTCAACCCGACTCCGGGCAGCGATTGGGACGCCAGCCCTAAAGACGTCGAGCGCGAATTCGTCCGGCGAGTCCGGGCGAAAGGCGTCTCGTGCACGGTCCGAGACACCCGGGGCCGCGAGATCAGCGCCGCCTGTGGACAGCTGGCCGCCGAAGGCGGGAAGCCGCGGCGCTGAACCGGGCACGGCCCTACGCCGTGTTGTGAGGTAACAGTCCAGCAAAGGGGGTTTGGCATGACGATTCGCTTTTTCTCACGCTTCAAGATGTTTGCCGCGGCCATCATGACGGGCCTTGTCGCGGCGGTCCTGATATCGGCCGCCGCACCGCGGGCGCAGGCCGCCGACGACCGGCTGCAGTTCACCGGAACCACGTTGAGCGGGGCGCCGTTCAACGGTGCCAGCCTGCAGGGGAAACCGGCGGTGCTGTGGTTCTGGGCGCCGTTCTGCCCGTTCTGCAACGCCGAAGCTCCCGGAGTGGCCCAGGTCGCGGCCGCCAATCCCGGTGTCACCTTCGTCGGCATCGCCGGTCACTCCGACCCCGGCGCGGAGCAGGCCTTCGTCTCCAAATACGGCCTGAACTTCACCAACCTCAACGACGCCGACGGCTCGATCTGGGCGCGCTACAACGTGCCCTGGCAGCCGGCCTACGTGTTCTACCGGGCGGACGGCAGTTCGACGTTCGTCAACAACCCCACCTCGGCGATGCCCCAGCAGGAACTGGCCGGTCGGGTGGCCGCGCTGAAGTGAACCAGGGCCTCGTCGGTCTGGCATTCGCCGCCGGGTTGGTGGCCGCGGTGAACCCGTGCGGGTTCGCGATGCTGCCCGCCTATCTGGTGCTGGTGGTGCGCGGCCAGCGCACCGGAGAACGTCGCGGCCCGATGGGCGGGGTGGGACGCGCGCTGGCTGCCACCGCCGGCATGGCGCTCGGCTTTCTGACGGTGTTCGGATTGTTCGGTGCGCTGACCATCTCGGCGGCCACGACGGTGCAGCGATACCTGCCGTACGCGACCGTCGTGATCGGCGTTGTGCTTGTCGCGCTTGGGATTTGGCTGCTCTCTGGTCGGGAACTGACCGCGCTGACTCCCCGGGCGCTGGGACCGCGGTGGGCGCCGAAGGGACTGGCGGGCATGTACGGCTACGGCATCAGTTACGCGATCGCCTCGCTGTCGTGCACGATCGGGCCGTTTCTGGCGGTCACCGCCGCGGGCCTGCGCAGCGGCTCGGTCGTCACGGGCGTGTCCATCTATCTGGCCTACGTCGCGGGCCTGACGCTGGTCGTCGGCGTGCTCGCCGTTGCCGCCGCGACCGCGAGCACGGCGCTGGCCGATCGGCTGCGACGCATCCTGCCGTTCGTCAACCGGATCGGCGGCGCGTTGCTGGTGCTGGTCGGGCTGTACGTCGGCTACTACGGCTGCTACGAGTTGCGGCTGCTGAACACCACGGCGGATCCCCGGGATGCGGTGATTCTGGCGGCCGGGCGGCTACAGGGTGTGTTGGCCGGATGGGTGCATCAGCATGGCGTCTGGCCGTGGCTGGTGGCGTTGGTCGCGCTGGTGGGCGCCGCGCTGCTGAGCGCCTGGCACCGACGGGCGCGGCGCTGAGCGCTGGCCGGTCGCTAGCGGATCCAGCCGCGCCGGCGGCCCCACATGTCGCGGATCAGGATGAAGAGCGCCAGGACCGCGAAACCGATCAGGAAGTTGTCCTCGACGTGCCCGACGTGATTGCCGCGCAGCATGGCCAGCAGGAAGATGACGCCGAAGATGCCGAAGCCGTGCCAGGTGCGGGTGTTGATCTTGCTCCACCCCCACGCGGCGGAGGGCACCTCGGCCGGGTCGACGCCGTTGTAGTGCTCCACCTCGGTACTGGCCACGGCGATTCCCTTCGGATCTGGGCTGAATTCAGACGGATACTGCCCTGACATTCTGGCACGGGTCGGTTGGTCGTGGGCGGGTCAGTGGCTTATCGACGGCCCGGCGCCAGGTGAAGTGCCACGGCGCCGAGACCGACGCTGGCGCGGGAAAGTCCGAGAGGACAGCGCGCTGACGTTGATCTCGGCGCCGCAGTAGCAGTTCGCCGACCGGCAGAGGCCGGCGTGCAGCGGACTCCTACGACGGAGGCATCAGCACCGTGTCGATCATGTACACCGTCGCGTTGGCGGTGGGCACCCCGCCGCAGACCACGGCGGCGTTGTTGACCTTGAGGGAGTTGCCTTGGCCGGTCACCGTAGTGCTGGCGCCCTGCAGCGTGGGGTGTGTGCCATCGACCTTGGCTGGGCTCAACTGACCCTGCACCACGTGGTAGGTCAGTATGCTTTTGAGAAGCGTCGCGTCGGTCTTCAGCTGGCCGATCGTTGACTCGGGCAACTTGTTGAACGCGGCATCCGTCGGTGCGAACACCGTGTACTGGCCGTTGTTGAGCGTGTCGACCAGGTTCACCTGCGGGTTGAGCTTGCCCGACAAGGCTGCTGTCAGCGTTGTCAGTTGCGGATTGTTCGAGGCCGCCACTGCGACCGGGACCTGCGACATCCCGTCTACCGAAGCGGGACCGCTGGGGTTGGCCGCCGCGTAATCCGCGCAGCCCGGTCCTACCAAATCGGCCGCCGCAGCAGTCGGGGAGATGGCTACCGCCAAGCCCAGAATGCCAGCGGCCACGAAGCTTGTTGCCGCCACTCGATTGTGCATATTCGTCACCGTTCACTCCTCAAATTGACTGTCGGGACGGCCCTGAGGCCCCTCCCGCCGAATCCCTACCTGAGTTCTTCGGAGCAAACGGGGTTCCGGATTGGACACAGCAACCGATCACCGTGAGAGGTTCAGCCGTAGGTGAAGGAAAATACTTGGAGTCCCTTGCTGGGTTGCACCTCAAGCGATCCCGATCCCACCTGGTCACCGCCGACAATCTGGTGGGCGGTCGGCGGCCCGCTGATCGGCAACGTCGCGGCTTTTCCGTCGCGCACCACCGTGAGGTTCCCGGTGCCGCCGACGACGATGTAGACGTTTTTGGCGTGGTAGTTGAGTTTGACGGCCGAGTTGTCGCCGTCTGCCGTCGCGCCCTGATAGTCGAGCGACCACGGGCCCCTTAAGGCGAACTTGTCGGCCGCCAGGGTCGGCGGGTAATCGAAGGTCGCCGCCCCTTCGTCGTACCCGCCGGCGCCGCCGTAGTTGACGACCTTGCCGACCGCGAAGTACGTCTCCGGGGTCAGCCTGGCCTTCGGGGTGGTGTCGGCGGCGTCCACAGGTTTGGGCAGCTTGACGCCGGGATCGGCATCGGTGAGCAACTGCCTGATCAGGCCCTCGGTGACGTCGTAGTCGCCCTCGCCGAACTTGATGTGCCGCACGGTGCCGTGGGCGTCGATCAGGTATTCGGCCGGCCAGTACCGGTTGCGGTAGTTCGTCCAGGTGGAGTAGCCGTTGTCCAGCGCGACCGGGTACGTGATGCCCAGATCCGCCGCGCCTTTGGTGACGTTGTCCGGGACCCTCTCGAACGCGTACTCGGGGGTGTGCACGCCGAGGACCACCAAACCGCTGTCCTGGTATGCCCGGTACCAGCCGACGACATAGGGGATGGCGCGTTGGCAATTGATGCAGGAATACGCCCAGAAGTCGACCAGCACGACTTTGCCGCGCAACGAATCCAGGGCGATCGGCGCACCGCCGGGTGTGTTCAGCCAGCCGGTTATCCCTTTGAGATCGGGCGCGGGACCGCAGTTCTCGAGCGTAGTGCCGCCGTTGCTGCAGTTCGACAGTTGGGCGTTCTGGTCGGTGACGATGCCGCCGAGATTCAGCTTTTCCCGTATCTGCTCGGAGCCGCCGATTTTCTGCTGCAGCGACCCGGCGTAATCGGGAATCGCCCGCTGCAGCACGGCCGGCAGATCGAACACCAACGCCACCGCGAGCAGGATCGTCACAATGCCTGCGGCGATGCGGATCTCGCGCTGCCGGCTTCGGAAGGCCTTTACCCGCTCGGCCACCCGTTGGCCGGCCAGCGCGAAGAACAGCAGCGGCAGGGCGGCGCCCAGCGCGAATGCGCCGGTCAGCACTATCGTCGCCACGCCGATAGTCGCAGTGGCGCCGGCCACCACGATCGCGGCGAGGACCGGACCGGCACAGGGGACGTACAACACGCCCAGCGCCAGCCCTAGCCCGAAACCTCTTCCCCGAGTGACTATTTGCTTCTGGGGGAGGCGGGAGAACGGTCGCTCCAGCAGCTGTTCGAATCGGGGAGAGATCAGGCCGACGCCGATCGCCACCAGGGCGGCCAGGGCCACCCAGCGGATGGTGTCCAGCGGCAGGTGCAGCGCCGACAACAATGCCGAACCCAGCAATGTGACCACGCTGAAACTCAGCACCAGGCCGCCGATCACCCGGTAGGGACGCAACGTCGCTGACAGAGTCCGCTTCGCCTTGACCGCCACGGCGCCTTCGGTTTCCGGCGGCTGCTCGGTGGAGGTTTGCGTTCCCGAGAAGAAGATCACCGGAAGCACCGGCAGGATGCACGGTGATATTCCGGTGATGAGACCGCCGAGGAGGCCAACCAGCGCGAGCGTCAACATGCTCGGTATTCGTTGCCACCACCGTGCTGGATCGGTTTGGCCGCCAAGCATTTTCGCCGTCCTGACGACACGCGAATGGCTAGGCAGCCCACGAGCCCGACTGCCTAGCCATTACCGCGTCAGAAGGCTACTGATTCGGCGGCATCAGCACCGTGTCGATCATGTACACGGTCGCGTTGGCGGTGTGCACCCCGCCGCACACCAGGCCCGCGTCGTTCACCTTCAGGTCGTTTCCTTGGCCGGTCACCGTCGCGTTAGCGCCCTGCAGCGTCGCGTGGGCGCCATCGACTTTTGCCGGACTCAGCTGACCCTGCACCACGTGGTAGGTCAGGATGCTTTTGAGCAGGGCGGCGTCGGTCTTGAGCTTGTCGAGAGTGGCCGCCGGAAGCTTGTCGAACGCGGCGTTAGTGGGAGCGAACACCGTGTACTGGCCGTTGTTGAGGGTCTCGACCAGGTTCACCTGTGGGTTGAGCTTGCCGGACAGCGCCGAGGTCAGGGTGCTCAGCATCGGGTTGTTCGACGCCGCCGTCGCGACGGGATCCTGCGCCATCCCCGCAACCGATCCGGGGCCGCTGGGGTTCTGCGAGGCATATGCCGAGCACCCGGGCCCGATCAGGTCCGCCGCCGGGTCGGCCGAGGCGGACGTGGTCACCGGCGCCGCCATGCTGCTGGTCGCAACGCTCGAGCTGGTCGAGCTTTGAGCTGCGGGTTTGTTGCTCGAACACCCCGAGAAACCCACTATCGCGATCGCAGCCAGGCTGGCCGCCGCGACTGTCTTGGCCTGAACATTCGTCATTGCGTTTCGATTCCTTTGTTTCGGCGGCCGCGGCCGCCATCTCCGTTGACTCCGGTGATTCGGAGTGACAGCGGTCACGGATGGGGCGAAAGTCACCAGGTTCGATGCGGGCGCCGCGTCGAGTGTGCGTTCAGGGCGCAAAAATCGCCGAAATCGCACCCTGGACGCACGCTCAACGCCCTGAGCGCGCACTCGAGCCGGCATAGCCCGCATGACCTACCGGCGGCACAATGGGTGGGTGGGCAACCCGAGGACCGATGCGCAGGCCGATGGGCCGATCCGCGTACTCGTGCTGGGCAGCACCGGCTCCATCGGTACCCAGGCGCTGCAGGTCATCGCCGCCAACCCGGACCGCTTCGAGGTGGTCGGGCTGGCGGCGGGGGGCTCAAATCCGGACACCTTGGCGCGCCAGCGGGCCGAGACCGGGGTGACCAATATCGCCGTCGCCGACGAGCAAGCCGCCGCGACGCTCGGCGACGTCGCGTTTCACGGCCCCGACGCGGTCACCCGGCTGGTCGAGGAAACCGAGGCCGACGTCGTGCTCAATGCCCTGGTCGGGGCGTTGGGCCTGCGACCGACGCTGGCGGCGCTGCACTCGGGTGCCCGACTGGCGCTGGCCAACAAGGAATCGCTGATCGCCGGCGGTCCGCTGGTCCTCAAGGCGGCGCGACCGGGGCAGATCGTGCCGGTGGACTCCGAGCACTCCGCGCTGGCCCAGTGCCTGCGCGGCGGCGAGCCCGACGAGGTCGCCAAGCTGGTGCTGACCGCGTCGGGCGGCCCGTTTCGCGGCTGGGCCGTCGCCGACCTCGAGGCCGTCACCCCCGAGCAGGCCGGCGCCCATCCGACCTGGTCGATGGGCCCGATGAACACGCTGAACTCGGCGTCGCTGGTGAACAAGGGACTCGAGCTCATCGAAACCCACCTGCTGTTCGACGTTGCGTACGACCGCATCGAGGTCGTCGTGCACCCCCAGTCGATTGTTCATTCAATGGTCACGTTCATCGACGGCTCGACGATCGCCCAGGCCAGCCCGCCGGACATGAAGCTGCCCATCGCGCTGGCGCTGGGCTGGCCGCGGCGGGTGCCCGGTGCGGCCGCGTATTGCGACTTCACCACCGCGTCTACCTGGGAGTTCGAGCCGTTGGACAGCGAAGTTTTCCCGGCCGTCGAGCTGGCCCGACAGGCCGGCGAGATCGGCGGCTGCATGACCGCGGTCTACAACGCCGCCAACGAGGAGGCCGCGGCGGCCTTCCTGGACGGCCGCATCAGCTTTCCGGCCATCGTCAGAACAATCGCCGACGTGCTGAGCGCCGCCGACCAATGGGCCGTTTTACCGGCTAACGTGGATGAGGTACTAGACGCGCAGCGCTGGGCGCGGGAGCGAGCGCAGCGCGCGGTCGCAACTACAAGCCCCGCCAAAGTGCCGGGAATGGTCTTAGAAAGGTCCTAGCGGCTGATGATGTTCGCAATCGGCATTGTGCTGTTCGCGCTGGCCATCCTGATCTCGGTGGCCCTGCACGAATGCGGCCACATGTGGGTCGCGCGCGCCACCGGGATGAAGGTGCGCCGCTATTTCGTCGGCTTCGGCCCCACGCTGTGGTCGACTCGGCGCGGCGAGACCGAGTACGGCGTCAAGGCCGTTCCGCTGGGCGGCTTCTGCGACATCGCCGGGATGACCCCGGTCGAGGACCTGGCGCCCGACGAGACGGACCGGGCCATGTACAAGCAGAAAACGTGGAAGCGGGTCGCGGTGCTGTTCGCCGGCCCGGGCATGAACTTCATCATCTGCTTGGTCCTGATCTACGTGATCGCGCTGATCTGGGGGCTGCCCAACCTGCACCCGCCCACCCAGGCAATTGTCGGCGAAACCGCTTGCATCGCACCAGAAGTCGCGCCGGGCAAGCTTGGCGAGTGCACCGGTCCCGGGCCGGCCGCGCAGGCCGGCATCCGCCCCGGCGACGTGGTGGTCAAGGTCGGCGACACCAAGGTGTCCACCTTCGACGACATGGCCGCCGCGATCCGCAAGCTGCACGGCACCGTCCCGGTCGTCGTCGAACGTAACGGCACCCCGATCACCGCCTACGTCGACATCACGCAGACCCAGCGATACGTGGGCAACGGACAGGACGGCAAGCCCGCCGCCGCAACGGTCGGCGCCATGGGCGTCGGTGGCGTCAAACAGTCGCCCACGCACTACGGCGTGCTCGGCGCCATCCCCGCGACGTTCGCCTTCACCGGCGAACTGACGGCCGAGGTGGGCAAGGCGCTGGTCGCGATCCCCGGCAAGGTCGGCGCGCTGGTGCACGCGATCGGTGGCGGGCAGCGTGACCCGCAGACGCCGATGAGCGTCGTCGGGGCCAGCATCATCGGCGGTGACACCGTCGACCACGGGCTGTGGGTGGCGTTCTGGTTCTTCCTGGCCCAGCTGAACCTGATCCTGGGCGCGATCAACCTGTTGCCGCTGCTGCCGTTCGACGGCGGCCACATCGCCGTCGCGGTCTTCGAAAAGATCCGCAACCTGGTCCGGTCCGCGCGTGGCATGGTCGCGGCCGCCCCGGTCAACTACCTCAAGCTGATGCCGGCGACCTATGTGGTCCTGGTATTCGTGGTCGGCTACATGCTGCTGACCGTGACCGCCGATCTGGTCAACCCGATCAGGCTCTTCCAATGACGGGCATTGGCCTGGGCATGCCGGAAGCACCGGCGCCTACGCTTGCGCCCCGGCGTAGAACGCGCCAATTGATGGTTCGCGACGTCGGGGTCGGCAGCGATTCCCCGATTTCGGTGCAGTCGATGTGCACCACCAAGACGCACGACGTCAATACGACGCTGCAGCAGATCGCCGAGCTGACCGCCGCGGGCTGCGACATCGTCCGGGTGGCGTGCCCGCGTCAGGAGGATGCCGACGCGCTGGCCGAGATCGCCCGGCACAGCCAGATCCCGGTGATCGCCGACATCCACTTCCAGCCGAAGTACATCTTCGCCGCGATCGACGCCGGGTGTGCCGCGGTGCGGGTCAATCCGGGCAACATCAAGGAGTTCGACGGCCGGGTCGGTGAGGTCGCCAAGGCGGCCGCCGCGGCCGGCATCCCGATCCGCATCGGCGTCAACGCCGGCTCGCTGGACAAGCGGTTCATGGAGAAGTATGGCAAGGCCACCCCCGAGGCGCTGGTCGAGTCGGCGCTGTGGGAGGCCTCGCTGTTCGAGGAGCACGGCTTCGGCGACATCAAGATCAGCGTCAAGCACAACGACCCAGTCGTGATGGTCGCCGCCTACGAGCAGCTGGCCGCGGCGTGCGACTATCCGCTGCACCTCGGTGTGACCGAGGCCGGGCCGGCCTTCCAGGGCACCATCAAGTCGGCGGTGGCCTTCGGCGCGCTGCTGTCCCGCGGCATCGGCGACACCATCCGGGTGTCCCTGTCGGCGCCACCGGTCGAGGAAGTCAAGGTCGGCATTCAGATTCTCGAATCGCTGAACCTGCGCCCGCGCGGGCTCGAGATCGTGTCCTGCCCGTCGTGCGGCCGTGCGCAGGTCGACGTCTACACCCTGGCCAACGCGGTGTCCGCGGGCCTGGACGGGCTCGACGTGCCGCTGCGGGTCGCCGTGATGGGCTGTGTCGTCAACGGTCCGGGGGAGGCCCGCGAGGCCGATCTCGGCGTTGCCTCCGGAAACGGCAAGGGCCAGATATTCGTTCGCGGCGAGGTGATCAAGACCGTTCCCGAAGCTCAGATCGTCGAGACACTGATCGAAGAGGCGATGCGGTTGGCTTCGGATATGGCTAGTGATAACGGTCCTGGCACAACAGCCAGCGGGACGCCGGTTGTCACCGTAAGCTGATAAGACCAGTTCTCTCTTACTGATCCTGTCGTTCGCACCACAGAGAGTTCGCCAGATGTCGGCTCCGCCCCTGTTTCGCCTGGTCGGCGACAGACGGGTGTCCGTGGTGCGCGACGCCGCCGCGGTGTGGCGCGTATTCGACGAAGATCCGATCGGGTCCTGCATGGTCGCCTCCCGCGTCGCCGATCACGGCATCGACCCCGGCGCGATCGGCGGGGAGCTGTGGACCCGCCGCGGCGCGGACGAGTCGCTGTGTTTTGCCGGTGCCAACCTGATCCCGTTGCGCGGGCTGCCGGCCGACCTGAACGCTTTTGCCGACGAGGCGATGAGCGGCACGCGGCGCTGTTCCTCGCTGGTCGGGCGGGCCAGCCTGGTCCTGCCGATGTGGGAGCGGCTCGAGACGGCCTGGGGTCCGGCGCGTGACGTGCGCGAACGCCAACCGCTGATGGCGCTGGCCAAACACCCGATGTGTGACCTCGACCCCGAGGTGCGTCAGGTGCGCCCGGAGGAGCTGGACGCCTACCTGGTGGCCGCGGTCGACATGTTCATCGGTGAGGTCGGCATCGACCCGCGCCTGGGCGACGGCGGCCGCGGCTACCGCCGCCGGGTGGCCAGCCTGATCGCCGCCGGGCGTGCCTGGGCCCGGTTCGAGCACGGTCAGGTCGTCTTCAAGGCCGAGGTCGGATCGCAATCGCCTGCGGTCGGGCAGATCCAGGGCGTCTGGGTGCATCCGGAGTGGCGCGGCCTGGGGCTCGGTGCCCGGGGTACCGCGATGCTGGCCGCCGTGATCGTCGGCAGCGGGCGCATCGCCAGCCTGTACGTGAACGACTTCAACGAGGTGGCGCGCGCCGCCTACGCCCGGGTGGGTTTCGCCGAGGTCGGCACCTTCGCCACGGTCCTGCTGGACTAGCCGAGCTGCTGCTGGAGTTGCCGGAGCGGCCGGCCGCACGCCCGGCTGGTCGGGTATTCGACACGACGGACGTGCACTGCCCGACATAACGGTGCGATCTCGGTGTGTCGGCGGCCGTGCACCCGCCACTGTTCTTAACATCAGTAACGATGGCCACAAAAACCTCATCAGTATCAGTTGTATCGGCGGCTGCGGTCTTGCTGCTCGTCGCGGCTGCGGCGCTGTCTGGATGCACGCCGCGGCCCGACGGTCCGGGCCCCGCCGCGGAAAAGTTCTTCCGCGCCTTGGCCATTGGCGACACCGCGACGGCCGCCCAACTCAGCGACAACCCCAACGAGGCTCGCGATGCGCTCAACGCGGCCTGGGCCGGGCTGCAGGCCACCCATCTGGACGCGCAGATCCTCAGCTCGAAGTACGCCGAGGACACCGGCACGGTCAGCTATCGGTTCAGCTGGCATCTGCCGAAGAACCGGGTGTGGAGCTATGACGGCCAGCTGAAGATGGCCCGCGACGAGGGCCGGTGGGAGGTCCGGTGGGCGCCCAACGGGCTGCACCCCAAGCTGGGGGAGCACCAGACGTTCGCGTTGCGCGCCGACGCGCCGCGGCGCGCCTCGGTGAACGAACTCGGCGGTAGCGATGTGCTGGCGCCGGGCTACCGCTATCACTACACGCTGGACGCCAACAAGGCCGGACCGCCGCAGTCGTTGAGCTTCACCACCCATTCGATCGTCGACGTGCTGCGGCCGTTCAACGACACGCTGACCGACCCGCAGCTGCTCGCCGAGCGGGCCAGCTCGACGCCCAACCAGGTGGACCTGGGCGTCACGCTGCTTCCCGCCGACAACGACAAGGTGTTTCCGGTGATCGGCCGGCTGCCCGGGATCGTGGTCACCCCGCAGGCCGACATGCTGGCGACCGACCCACATTTCGCGCCCGCCGTCGTCGGCGAGGTCAAGAAGGCCGTGATCGACCAACTCGACGGTCAGGCGGGCTGGCGGGTGGTCAGCGTCAACCAGAACAACGTCGACGTCGCGGTGCTGCATGAGGTCGACGGGGCGCCGGCCCCGTCGGTGTCGATCACCTTGGACCGGATCGTGCAGAACGCCGCTCAGCGCGCGGTGGACAACAAGGGCGGCAAGGCGATGATCGTCGCGATCAAGCCGTCGACGGGCGAGATCCTCGCGATCGCGCAGAACGGCGCGGCCGACGCCGACGGCCTGCCCGCCACCAACGGCCTGTTCCCGCCCGGGTCGACGTTCAAGATGGTCACCGCCGGCGCCGCCGTCGACCGCGATTTGGCCACACCCAACTCGATGGTCGGCTGCCCGGGCCATCTCGACATCGGGCACCGCACCATCCCCAACTACGGCGGCTTCGACCTCGGCGTGGTGTCGATGTCCCGCGCGTTCGCCAGTTCCTGCAACACCACGTTTGCCGAGTTGAGCAGCAGGATGCCGCCGCGGGGCCTGACGCAGACGGCCTCCCAGTACGGGATCGGGCTCGACTACACGGTGGACGGCATCAGCACCGTGACCGGGTCCGTGCCGCCGACGGTCGACCTGGCCGAGCGCACCGAAGACGGCTTCGGCCAGGGCCGGGTCCTGGCCAGCCCGTTCGGCATGGCGCTGGTGGCGGCGACCGTCGCCGCGGGGAAAACCCCTGTGCCGCAATTGATCGCGGGCCGCCCGACGACGGTCGAGGGTGACAGCACCCCGATCAGCCCGAAGATGATCGACGCGCTGCGCCCGATGATGCGGCTGGTGGTGACCAATGGGACCGCCAAGGAGATCAACGGCTGCGGTGAGATCTACGGGAAGACGGGTGAGGCCGAGTTCCCGGGCGGCTCGCACTCCTGGTTCGCCGGGTACCGCGGCGATCTGGCCTTCGCGGCGCTGATCGTCGGGGGCGGCAGCTCGGAATGGGCGGTCCGGATGACCAAATTCATGTTCGAGTCGCTGCCGCCGGGCTATCTGACCTGAGGCTTTTCGGTCCGGGGACCCGTAACGGCGTAAATTGCGAGCATGACGGATAGCGGCGGGGACATGGTGACGCTGCGCGTCTCCGATGCGGACCGCAACGGCACGATGCGGCGGCTGCACAACGCGGTTGCGCTCGGCCTGATCGATATCGGCGAATTCGAGCAGCGCTCGTCGCGGGTGTCCTACGCGCGCACCCAGGGCGAGCTGGACGGCCTGGTCGGTGACCTGCCCGGGCCGGGCGCGATCGTCACCTCGGCGGCGGATCGGATCGAGCTGCGTGGCTGGGCCGGCTCGCTGCGGCGGCACGGCGAATGGACGGTGCCCACCCGGTTGGCGCTGGTACGACGGCTGGGTTCGGTCAAACTCGAGCTCACCAAGGCCCGGTTCGCCGGCCCGGTGGTGGTCGTCGAGCTCGACGTGCGGTTCGGCTCGGTCGACATCTGGCTGCCGGATGGCGCCAGCGCCTCGATCGACGACGTCGAGGTCTACGTCGGCAGTGCTCGCGACCGCCGCAAGGATGCCCCCGGCGAGGGCAGGCCGCATGTGGTGCTGACCGGCCGGGTGGTGTGCGGCTCGGTGACCATCCACGGACCCCGCCGCTCGCTTCTGCATCGCCGCAAGGCCTGACGCGCGCCCGGGGGGCTATCGGGTTCGAGTGTGCGTTGAGGGCGGGAAAACGGGCGAAATGCCGCCCTGCAGACACACTCAACGCCACTGATGCACCAGCGATGCCCGGCACGCAGCCGAAAGGCGCGATTAAGCTAGCGAGCATGCCTGTTCGCACCGCGCTTTCGCCCGGAGTGTTGTCCCCGACTCTGCCGGTGCCCAACCGCATCCCGCGCCCCGAGTATGCGTGGAAGCCCACCGCCAAGGAGGGCACCGAGCCGTGGGTGCAGACGCCCGAGGTGATCGAGAAGATGCGCGTCGCGGGCCGGATTGCGGCCGGTGCGCTGGAAGAGGCGGGCAAGGCGGTCGCGCCCGGCGTGACCACCGACGAGCTGGACCGCATCGCCCACGAGTACATGGTGGACAACGGCGCCTACCCGTCGACCCTGGGCTACAAGGGCTACCCGAAGTCCTGCTGCACGTCGCTCAACGAGGTGATCTGCCACGGCATCCCCGACTCGACGGTGGTCGAAGACGGCGACATCGTCAACATCGACGTCACCGCCTACATCGACGGCGTGCACGGTGACACCAACGCGACGTTTCTGGCCGGCGATGTGTCCGAGGAACACCGGCTGCTCGTCGAGCGGACGCGTGAGGCGACGATGCGGGCGATCAACGCCGTCAAACCCGGACGCGCGCTTTCGGTCGTGGGCCGCGTCATCGAGGCCTACGCAAATCGGTTCGGGTACAACGTGGTTCGCGACTTCACCGGCCATGGAATCGGCACCACGTTTCACAACGGGCTGGTCGTGCTGCACTACGACCAGCCGTCGGTCACCACCGAGATCCAACCGGGAATGACGTTCACGATCGAACCGATGATCAATCTCGGGTCGCTGGACTACGAAATCTGGGACGACGGCTGGACCGTGGTCACCAGGGACCGCAAGTGGACCGCACAGTTCGAGCACACCCTGCTGGTCACCGACACCGGCGCCGAGATCCTCACCGTCGCCTGAGCCGCGCGTCAGCGTGAACGGCGCTCTGCTGGTCGCGGGCACCAGCTCCGATGCCGGGAAATCGGTTCTGGTGGCGGGCCTGTGCCGGCTGCTGGCGCGCAACGGAGTCAGGGTCGCGCCGTTCAAGGCGCAGAACATGTCCAACAACTCCGCGGTCACCATCGAGGGCGGCGAAATCGGCCGGGCTCAGGCCATTCAGGCCCGGGCGGCGGGGCTGGAGCCCAGCGTGCGGTTCAATCCGATCCTGCTCAAACCGGGCAGCGACCGGACGTCGCAGCTGGTAGTCCGGGGTCGAGTCACCGACTCAGTTAGCGCGGCAAGCTATTTCGAGCATCGCGACCGGCTCGCAGAAGTGGTTGCCGACGAGTTGGCTTCGCTGCGTGACGAATTCGATGTGGTGATCTGTGAAGGGGCCGGCTCGCCGGCCGAAATCAACTTGCGAGCCACGGATTTGGCCAACATGGGATTGGCTAGGGCCGCGAACCTGCCGGTGGTCCTGGTCGGCGACATCGACCGCGGCGGCCTGCTTGCGCATCTGTTCGGCACGGTAGCCGTGCTCGACCCCGACGACCAGGCACTGATCGCGGGTTTCATCGTCAACAAGTTTCGCGGTGACCCCGCGCTGCTGGCGCCCGGGCTGAGCCAACTCCTCGAAATGACCGGCCGCCCAACCTATGGCGTGCTGCCCTACGCCGACGAGCTGTGGCTGGATGCCGAGGACTCGCTGTCGGTCCTCGCGCACCGCGTCGTCGGCAGGCCTGCCCCGCCGCTGGGTGGCGAGTGGCTGAAGGTCGCCGCCATCCGGCTGCCGCGAATCTCCAACTCGACCGACATCGAGGCCCTGGCCTGCGAGCCCGGTGTGCTGGTGCGCTGGATCAGCGACCCGGCCGAGCTGGCCGACGCCGACCTGGTGGTGCTGCCGGGCAGCAAGGCGACCGTCGCCGACCTGTGCTGGCTGCGCGACCAGGGCCTGGCCGCCGCGGTCACCGGCCACGCCGGGGCCGGCAAGCCGGTGTTGGGGATCTGTGGGGGCTTCCAGATGCTGTGCCGGCGGATCGAGGACACGGTGGAATCGGGAAGCGGGGAAGTGGCGGGGCTCGGGCTGCTGGATGCCGACATCGTCTTCGCCGAGGACAAGGTGCTGCGGCGGTGGGAGCGACCGCTGCGCGGATACGAAATCCACCACGGTCGGCTTGCCCGCTACATCAACGAGCCGTGGTTCCAGGCGGGCGACGACCTGCACGGCCTCGCCCACGGCGCGGTCTTCGGCACGCATTGGCACGGCCTGCTGGACAACGACGGCTTTCGCCGCGACTGGCTGACCGAGGTGGCCGCGGCGGCCGGACGGACAAAGTTCGTTGTCGCCGACGACACCAACGTCGCGGCGCGACGCGACGCCCAACTGGACGTGGCCGCCGAACTGCTGGCGTCTCACCTCGACATGGACGCCGTCCTCGGCCTGCTCGACGGCCCGCCGCCGCGGCCACACCTCGCAACCCGGCTGGAGGCGTAGCGCCGGCGGCTCGCGCGACCCCCGGGACAAACCTCGCGCGGTGTCAATATTGGCTGTAGCGTGCGTAAGTGCCCTCGATGATGACCACGCTCGACGGCTTTCCCGTCCCGGTGGGCGTGTCCGGTCCTGAGAACGGTGTCGTCGTCGTCATCCTCGGCGATGAACAGCGGGAATTAGCCGCTTATGACGCGGTCTGTGAGCGCCTCCACACCGCATCGCTTCGCACCATCGTCATCGGCCTCGACCCGCGGCTGACCCCGAAGTCGGTGATCGGCATCCTCGACGGCCTGGGTATCAGTTGGGCCGTCGTGGTCGGCGACCGCGCCGGCGGCGACATCGCCTGGGAACTCGCGGCGACCAAGCTGGGCCGGTTCGTCGGCCTGGTCGTCGTCGACCGCGGACACCCATGCGTGGCCGACGTCAACGGCGTGGTCCGCGACGACCACTGCCCCCCGGTCGAGATCGGCACCACCGTGCTGGTCAGTACGCCGGGCGGACGGACGGTCGCCCGCAACAGCCAGCGGTTCGTCTACGCCGACTACCGCAGCGTGGACATGCTCGGACGGCGCAACGCCCAGGAGTCGACCGCCCAATTGGCGGCCGAGATCGTGTTGCGCACCAGCACCTGGTAGGACTGCTCGGCCGGCATACGTTTGGCGACAGCGTGGTCGCGCAGTCAAGGAAAGGATGCCTGCGGCGTGAACGCCTCCGGAACGCGTCGGCCGGTCATCGGCCTGACCAGCTATCTCGAGCAAGTGCAGTCCGACGGTTGGGACATCCCGGCGGGATATCTGGGTGCCAACTACTTCGAGGGTGTCATCAAGGCGGGCGGCATCGCGGTGCTGCTGCCGCCCCAGCCGGCGGATCCCGACGTCGCCGAGAGCGTGCTCGACCACCTCGACGGGCTGATCATCACCGGTGGATATGACGTCGACCCGGCCGCCTACGGCCAGCAACCGCATCCGAAGACCGACCCGCCCCGCACGGTCCGCGACGAGTTCGAGTTCGCGCTGTTGCGGGCCGCGCTGGGCCGCGGCCTCCCGGTGCTGGGCATCTGCCGCGGCACGCAGATGCTCAATGTCGCATTCGGCGGAACCCTGCATCAGCATCTGCCCGATGTTCTCGGCCATCGCGGCCATCATGCGGGTTACGGGCGCTTCACCAAGTTGCCGGTCACCACGGTCGCGGGGACCAGGCTCGCCGAGTTACTCGGCGAGTCCGCCGACGCCTGGTGCTATCACCACCAGGCCGTCGACAAGGTCGGTGACGGCCTGATCGTCAGCGCCTGGGACGCCGACGGCGTCGTCGAGGGCCTGGAAGTACCCGGGGACAACTTCGTCGTCTCCGTGCAGTGGCATCCCGAGCAGTTCCTCGAGGACCTGCGGCTGTTCCAGGCGATCGTCGACGCCGCGAGCTCTTACGCGTCCGGCACCCGGGTCGCCTAACGGCTGAGCGACCGCGGTTCGGTAAGCGGGACAACATGACTCGGGTCCAGCACTGCCCTGCGACACGCGCTCACGCCGCGAAGACGATGAGCGGTATCGCCATTTCGGCCGCGCTGGCCCCGCCGTGAAACCCGATGAGGCGGGCCGCTTCCGGGGGCTCGCGCTTGGTGGCCAGCACCGCGGTGTCGCCGGTGCAGATCACGACGACGTCGCCGATGCGCGCCAGATGTCCCGGATCGACCGGCCCGAACATCCCGGTGGCCACCGCCTGGTCGCGACTGTAAACCCGGGCCCGCCCGTCCAGCAGCGCGCTCCACGTCGCCTGCACATCGACCGCGGCGCCCGGTTCGGTGTGCAGGTAGCGCACCCGCGGTTCACCCGCGACCACCCGGATTCCCGCGCTCAGCCGGGCGTCGGTGTCCAGGTCGACGCGGGCCTGCGGCGCCACGTTGAGGCCGCCGTGATCGGCGGTCACCAGCAGCGCCGCGTGCGCCGGGAGGGCGTCGAGGAGGCGAGTCAGCAGTGCGTCGACCCGGGCGGCCGCCGCGTGCCAGTGCGGCGATCCGATGCCGAACACGTGCGCGGCGGTGTCCAGGTCGGCGGTGTAGCCGTACACCAGGCCGGGTGCCGCGCGCAGCTCGTCGATGACCAGCTGGGCGTAGTCGTCGTCGGGGTTGCTCGGGCGAAAGTCGGCGCCGCGATACGCCGCATCCGTCAGTCCGCTGCCCATGAACAACGCCGGCAGCACCGCCCGCGCACCGACCCCGCATCGCTGCAGCCGCCCGAACCAGGTCGGCAACGGCTGCCACTGCGCCGGCGGCGGGGCCCAGGGTGAGTCCGAGCGCCAATAGATGTGGGTCAGCACCCTGTCGGTGCCGGGGACGTTGAGCGTGAAGCCGAGGATGCCGTGCTCGCCCGGCTGCGCGCCGGTGCCCAGCGACACCAGGCTGCTCGGCGTGGTCGACGGGAAGGTGCACGTGAGTTGGGTCATCCGCCCCGCGCCGCCGGCCAGCACCGAGGCCAGCAGCGGCGCGCTGCCCGCCAACTCGGGTAACAGGTGCCAGCCCAGTCCGTCCACCAGCACGACGGCGACCCGATCAACCTGCTCGGCAACCGATTCCGTGACCCCCAACCGGTCGACGGCATCCGGCACGCCGAGCAGTGCGGCCGCCGCTGGAAGCACATCGCACAGGGAACCAAGCGCTGGACCGGACATGCCCCAGTCTGGCACGGCTAGACGTGTGCCAGCCGTTGGCTGGTCACCCGCAGTTGCCGGTCGGTGCTCTCGGCCAGCGCACGCACCTGCCGCGGGTCCAGCCGGCCACACAACCGGCCCCAGTGCACCGCGACCTCGTCGCCGGCGGCCACGTCGGGCACCGCGCTGTACCCGTCGGCCCAGATGTCGAGCAATCGCACCGACGGCTCGCCCAGTGTGAGCACCTGCCCATCGCACACCAGCCGCCGGCACCTCACCTCGACGTCGTCACCGGTTCGGGAAACGACTGTGCCCCAGGTGATTCGGCAGTTGTCCAGCACACCGATCGGATGTTCGGCATTGATCTTGCGGCCTCCGCCGCCTAAGAACCGTGTCCACGGGTACACGCCGAACACGTGGAAGCAGTGGTTGCCGGCCGCTTCGCGCGCCAGCTCCGAAGTCAGGTGTGACCAGTAGTGGCCGGCCTGCGGGCCGATGATCGCCAGCAACGCGTCGAAGAAGTCCCGGGGATCGATGCCGGCGCCGATCCCGCCGCCGAGCCAATACGATTCGACCAGGCGATGATCGAGCGGGTCGGCGATACCTGTCAGCGCGGACAGCACCCGCAGATACGGCCAGGCCCCGGAGAACTTCGTCGCCGCCCTGCGCACATCGTCGACGGAGCCGTCACGCAGGGTCGCGCCCAGCGGGGGTCCGCAGTAGCCCAGCGCGTTGGGCGCATACGCGTAGCGGGCGAACATCTCTGCGCCGCGGATATCGGTCAACTGCGCGCCACCAGTTTGGCCGCGTCGCGGTGCAGGCGGCCGAAGTTGTAATAGGCCGCGCATGCCCCTTCGGGCGACACCATGCACGTGCCGATCGGCGTCTCCGGCGTGCACGCGGTGCCGAAAACCTTGCACTCCCAGGGCTTCAGCACACCCTTGAGCACCTCGCCGCATTGACATGCCTTCGGGTCGGCGACCCGCACACCGGGCATCGCGAACCGCAGCTCGGCGTCGAACTCGGCGAAGTCGTCGTGCAGCCGCAGCGCGCTTTGCGAAATGAAGCCCAGGCCGCGCCATTCGAAGTGCGGACGCAGCGCGAACACCTTGCCCATCAACGCCAGCGCGGCCGGGTTGCCGTGCTCGGGCACCACCCGCTTGTACTGGTTCTCCACCTCGCACCGGCCCTCGCGGATCTGGCGCAGCAGCATCGCGACCGAGGCCAGGATGTCCAGCGGCTCGAATCCGGCCACCACCAACGGCTTTCGATACACACCGGGGACGAATCGATACGGCCGGTTGCCGACCACGGTCGACACGTGCCCGGGACCGATGAACCCCGACAGCCGCAGATCCGGCGACTCCAGAATCGCCTTGATCGGCGGCACGATCGTGACGTGGTTGCAGAACACGCTGAAATTCGGCAGTCCAAGCTCGCGTGCCCGCACCAGCGTGACCGCGGTGGACGGTGCGGTGGTTTCGAAGCCGATCGCGAAGAACACGACGTGCTTGTCCGGGTTGTCCATCGCGATCTTGCACGCATCCAGCGGCGAATACACGAAACGCACGTCGGCGCCCCGGGCCTTGGCGTCCAACAGGCTTCCGTTCGAACCGGGCACCCGCATCATGTCGCCGAAGCAGGTGAAGATCACGTCGGGCTGACCGGCCAGCCACATCGCGTCGTCGATGCGGCCCATCGGGATCACGCAGACCGGGCAGCCCGGGCCGTGCACCAATTCGACGTTGTCGGGCAGCAGATGCTCGATGCCGTGCCGATAGATGGTGTGGGTGTGCCCGCCGCACACCTCCATGAACTTGAACTGTTCGCCTTCTTGGCAGGCGCCGCTCCCGGCCAGGTGCTCGATCGCGACGAGCAGCTTGCGGGCCGCGGCGGGATCGCGGAATTCGTCAACGAATTTCATTGCCGTCCCCCTTTAGACGATGGCCGACGAGTCGAAGGCTTCCATTTCGGCGGTGTAGGCCTCGCCGAGTCTTTTGATCGCGGCCAAGGTGAGCAGCGCCTCGGTCTCGTCGATCTTGGCCATCGCGAACCCGACGTGGACCAGCACCCACTCGTCGGGCTCGGGCATGTCGTCTTCCAGCAGGCGCACGCTGATCGTGCGCTGCACGCCGCTGACGTCGACCTTCGCCAAATAGTTTGCAGGGTCGGTGATTTCAACGATCCGGCCCGGAATTCCAAGGCACATGTCAGCGCATCTCCTTTTCGTCAGCAGATTCTTGGTAGCGGATCCCCGACGAGCATGTCGACGATCCGGGTACCGCCGAATCCGGTGCGCAGTACCACGCTTTCCGCGGGTTCGGTGACGATTTCCCCGACCTCGGCCGCCTGCGCGCCCAGCGGATGCGACCGCAGTGCGGCCAGTCCGGACTCGGCTTCCTCCGGTGCGACGACGGCGACGAACTTGCCCTCGTTGGCGACATAGAGCGGATCGATGCCGAGCAATTCGCACGCCCCATTCACCTGTGCCTGCACCGGAAGTCGCTCCTCGTCGAGCACCACCCCGAGACCGCAGGCCTGGGCCAGCTCGTTGCACACCGTGCCGACGCCGCCGCGGGTCGCATCGCGCAGCCAGCGGGTGGATGGCGCCGCGGCCATCAGCAATTCGACCAGCGGGCTGACGCAGGCCGTGTCGGAAGCGATGTCGGCCTCGATCGCCAGGTCGCCGCGGGCCAGCATGACGGCCATGCCGTGATCGCCCATCGACCCGGACAGCAACAGTTTGTCGCCGACGCGCACCGAATCCGCGGACAGTGTGCGCCCGGCCGGGATGACACCGGCGCCCGCCGTGGTGATGAACAGCCCGTCGGCGGCGCCCCTGGGCACCACCTTGGTGTCGCCGGTGACGATCTGCACACCCGCCGTCGCGGCGGCCGCGGCCATATCGGCGACGATCTCTTTCAACTCGGCGATCGCGAAGCCCTCCTCGAGCACGAACGCCGCCGATATCCAGGCCGGTACGGCCCCGGTCATCGCCAGGTCGTTGCAGGTGCCATAGACGGCGAGTTCACCGACCGAACCACCCGGAAAACGCCTGGGCTGCACCACAAACGAGTCGGTGGACATCGCCAGTCGCTCGCCGCTGGGCAACGTGAGCACCGCGCCGTCGCCGAGTGACTCCAGCGCCGGGTTGCGAAACGCCTCCATGAACACCGCGTCCATCAGTGCCGCCGACGCTTTGCCGCCGGCGCCATGCGCCAGCGTCACATGGTCGTCGAGCAACCGGGGGCGGCGCCGCCGGAACGACTCGATCCGCTCGATGACCTCGCCCTCGGCGAAGCGCGGTCCCGACGAAAGATAGTTGTTCACGCGGCCCCCAAACCTCGGTCGCCGGATCGTTCGTGAACCGCCAGCCACAGCTGATAGCCGAGCAGCGCTTGGGATTCCTGGATCCGGTGCACACTTTGCGATCGAACGACGAAGCAAATGTCCACATTTGGATTGTTCGCGAAGGCGCCGCCGTCGTAACCGGCGAAGCCGATGGTGTACAGACCGCGTTGGTGCGCCTCGGCGAGCGCGGTGAGTAGATTCGGCGAGTTGCCGCTCGTCGACATCGCGATGGCGATGTCACCGGCCTTCGCGCGGGCGATCAACTGCCGGGCGAATACCAGCTCGAACCCGACATCGTTGCCCAGCGCGGTCACGATTGCCTGGTCGGCGGTCAACGACCAGGCCGGCAGCGACGTGCCGATCGGCGGCCGGGCGAACAAGGTGGCAAGGGTAGTGGAATCCGTGCAGCTGCCGCCGTTTCCGAAGGTGAACATCCGCCCGCCCGCGGCGAAGCGGCGCGCCGTCTCGGTGGCGGCCGCGTCCAGCAGGTCGGCGTTGGCGTCCAGCGTGGCGCGCCGCAATGCCAGGCTTTCGGCCGCTTTCGCCCGCGCCGAGGCGGCCAGATCGGCGAGTAGCGAGGTGGGGTCGTCCTCCTCGGCGTCGATGAACGGATAGAGAAAGTTGGTGGGTTCGTCGTGGCTCATCAAGCATCCTCGATTCGGCTGATCGCGGTGCCGGCGTGCACGAGCACCAAATCACCTGTGGCAACGGGGCCGACGAGCGTGGTCACGACGTTCTCCATGCCGCGTGCGGTGCGCACGGTGGCGGTCTCGCCGGCGGTGTCGGCCGTCACCTCGCCCAGGCGGCCCTCGTCGCTGCACGTCACGCAAACTGCGTCCGTTGTGTCGCACTGCGACGAGCCGGGTTTGAGCAGCCCGGAGTGCTCGAAGCAGACGTGCGTGAGCTCCCACAGCAGGTGATAGAACAACACGAAGCCACCGGTTGCGGGCACGCGCGGATCCGGGTCGTCCAGCCACAGCACGTGATCGGCCATCCCTGCCTCTGGTCGGTCGCCGCTGCCGATCCAAATCGTGGTGGCACCCCATGCGGGGCTTCGTCGCATCACCGAGCGCACGTCGGTGTCGTCCGCGCCGGACACCGCGATCACGATGTCGCCGGGGCGCACCGAAACCCGAACCAGATCAACCAAATCGGGTCCGGTGAGTGCGACAGCGGGCAATGCTCGTTTCCCCACGACCACCGGATGGACGAATTCGACCGCGATGTGCAGCGCATGCGGCTCCCAGGACGGGGCGATGGACCACATGGTGGCGCCGGCGGCGAACCGCTTGGCCAACGTGAAGGCCGTGGCGGCCAAGTCGGTGGCTAGATCCGAGGCCAGTTCGGCGCCGAGCCCGCGGTCGATCGCCGTGAACGTCGTCATGACATCTCCTCGAGTGCGGTGAGCGTCGAGATCGCCGCCTGGCCCAACGCCAGCCCGCCGTCGTTGGGCGGAACGGTGTGATGGGTCAGCACCTCAAAACCGTTGCGCTGCAGCAGCTCGCGACAGGCGCGCAAGAGCAGCACGTTCTGGAAGACGCCGCCGGTCAGGCCGACCAGCCGGATCGGGCCGGCCACCTGCGTAACCACCTTTGCGACCGCGATCGCGACCGCCCGGTGGAACGCGGCCGCCAGCAGCTCCGGTGGCGTGCCCGCGTAGAGCGCCGACACCGTGGTTTGCACGCAGGTGGCCGGGTCGATCACCCCGTCGGGCCGCACGGTCAGCGGCAGCGACGGACCCGGGCCGGCGGCGCGCTCGGCCAGCGCCTCGAGTTCGATGGCGGCCTGGCCTTCGTAGTCGATGCGGTGCCGCACCCCCAATAGCGAGGCGATCGCGTCGAACAACCGGCCCATGCTGGAACACGGCACACATCCGGTGCCGCTCTCCAATTGCGAACGGGTGAGCCGCAATTCCTCGACCGAAGCCGCGGCAACCGGCGCCAGCTGCGGGGTCCAGTCGACGCCGGCCATCCACAACTGGGACAGCGCCATCCGCCACGGGTTGCGAACGGCGGCGTCGCCGCCCGGCAGTGGCACCGGCAGCAGATGCCCGGCCCGCACGAAGCGGTGGCTGTCGTGGCCGAGGACGAGGATCTCCCCGCCCCAGATCGTGTCGTCACAGCCGTAGCCGGTGCCGTCGAAGGAGACGCCGACCACGGGTGCACCGATGCGGCCGTGTTCGGCCAACAGCGACACCACATGCGCGTGATGGTGCTGGACGAGATCCAGCGGTCGATCACCGGCGCGACGCTCGGCCCAGCTGCGGGTGTGATACCCCGGGTGCAGGTCGGCGGCCAATCTGGCCGGCTCACCACGGATTTCGCTGAGTTGGCGCACCGCACGCTCGAACGCCCGCAGCGTCTCCCAGCTGGCCATGTCGCCGATGTGACCGGACAGGTATGCGCGCGAACCGTCGGTGAGGCAGAAGGTGTTCTTCAGCTCGCCGCCCACCGCGAGCACCGCCGGGCCGCTGCGCCCCAGATCGACCGGCAGTGGGGCATAACCGCGCGAGCGGCGGATCGGAAGCTCCCGGGCCCCTTGCTGGTCTGCGACCACGCGCACCACCGAGTCGTCGCACGGCACGTGAATGGGCCGATCGTGATCGAGGATCGCGTCGCACAGTCCCGGAAGCCTGGACGCGACATCGTCGTCGGTGAAGCAGATCGGTTCCTCGGTTCGGTTGGCGCTGGTGAACACCAGCGCATCGGGAGCGGGTGTCAGCAGCAGGTGGTGCACGGGGGAGTACGGCAGCATCAACCCCAGCAGCGGGCTGCCGGGGGCAACCGCCGCGGCGACCGGGGCGCTGGGGCGGCGCCGCAACAACACGATCGGGCGCGCGGGACTCGACAACACCGCGGCCTCTGCGTCGTCGATCTCGGCGTAGCGGCGCGCCACGTCCAAGTCGCGCACCAGCATGGCAAAAGGCTTGGCGCCACGCGCTTTTCGCGACCGCAATGCCCCGACGGCCGTTTCGTCGTCGACGGCACACGCCAGGTGGTAGCCGCCGATGCCCTTGATCGCGACCACCGCGCCCGCCGTCAGCATTCGTTGCGCGGCCGCCAGAGCCGCATCCGATCCCGCGACCCGCCCGTCCTGCGAGCAGAACCACAGTGAGGGACCGCATTCGGGGCAGGCGATCGGCTGGGCGTGGAACCGGCGATTGCCGGGATCGTGGTATTCGGCCGCACATCGCGCGCACATGCCGAACGCCGACATCGTGGTGGCCGGGCGGTCATAAGGCAATTCGCGGATGATGGTGAACCGCGGTCCGCAGTTGGTGCACGTGACGAACGGATGGCGGTAGCGCCGATTGTGCGGGTCGAACAGCTCGGCGACACAGTCGTCGCACACCGCGATGTCGGGCGGAATCGGTGTGGTGGCGCCGGCGATCGTCTGGCTCGCCACGATCCGGAACTCGTGTCGACAACGGGTATCCGCGGTCAGGTCCACCACGCTGACAGAGGCGATGCGGGCCAGCGGCGGAGCCTGCGCACGTAACCGGCGACCGAACTCCGCCACGCGTGCCGGCTCGCCCTGCACCTCGAGAAAGACCGCGCCGGAGTCATTACCGACGAACCCGGCCAGGCCGAGCTCGCCGGCGATCCGGTGCACGAACGGTCGAAAGCCAACCCCCTGAACGACACCGGTCACAATGATGCGCTGTCGCACCTGCGGGTAGGAGAAGTCGGACCGAAGCAGCAGCGGCCCCGACGAGGAGAGCCCGGTCATCTCAACCGTCCGCCGGGAGGGTGGGATCGATGCCGCCCCGGCCCATCAGTTCGAGACCGGCCATCGCCTGCTCGGCGCCCGCGCGATCGGTCTTCTCGACCACGAAGCCCATGTGGATGATCACCCAATCACCGCGCTCGAATGTCTCTTCCGGCAGCATGCCGACGTTGACCTTACGGTGCGCGCCGGTGACGTCGACCAGTGCCAGCTGGCCCTCGTAACCGTCCAGCATCCTGATCACCTGACCGGGTATCCCCAAACACATCTCAGCACTCCTCGCGCACTGCGCAGGCCGTCGGAGTCTGCAGCGCGGCGACGATCTCCTCGATCGCGTGCACGGCCCGCGGCACGGCTTTGGCGACCGGTTCGGTGAGACCGATGCCTTCCTCGACGCAGCCGGCCTCACACCCGACCACAACCGTGTAGGGCGGATTGCCGCCGAGCGCCCGCAGGCTGGCGAACACCGCGGCCGGGTCCATGCTGTGGCCATCGAAACCGACGGTGGCACAACCGGAGTCATGATCGGCCTGGAACACGTGCAGGGTGCCCGGGTTGCCGCGGCTGGGTACCGCGTCGACGAGGACCAGCGTGTCCCAGTCCTCGAGCAGGTCATACGCGAGGTGCATGCCCGCGATGCCGTAGTCGGTCACGCGGACACTCGGATTGCCGTGTGGCAGCGCGGCGCTGCGGATGACTTCGGAGCCGAATCCGTCATCGCTCAGGAAGATGTTGCCGATCCCGGCCACCAGGATGCGCGTGGTCATTGCCGTCTCCGACGCGGCTACATCCGCCTCAATTTCAGGTAGCGGCGGGCGTCGGGCAGCGACACCACTCCCAGCACCACCGCGATCCCGACCACCAGGGCGATGACGGCGATGAAGATCCAACCTAGGACTTCCATGTCGAACTCCTTTCATGGGTGTTGCTTTCCGTCTCCAGAGGCTCGATTTCGTCGGGGGAGAAGTACAGGTAACGGCCGTACCAGTCATGCAGTTCGGCGGCCGGGTCGTCCTCGACCACGACACCGACATGCTTGTTGCCCTCGACGTCCTCGTGCACCGACGTGACACGGGCGGTCTTGCCGGCGACGAAGATGTCCTGGGCGTCGGCGTTGCGCAGCGGCCGCAACCGGACCCGGCTGCCCCGCGCGACCGGGGTACCGTTCACCAGCACCGCGTCGATCTCGGGCCGAACAGCAGTGTCCGCCAATGGATCCCACCAGTCGACGCCGTCGGGAATCTCCGGGACCAGGCCCGCGGGAATGTCGAGCCGGTGCGGATCGCGCAGCACGCCGTGCAGGCGCGTCATCGCGTCGGGCGACATCGTGTCGCACGCCTCGATGATCCGTGCGGCCCGCGGATCCGTGGCCCGGGCCTGCGCTTTCTCGTCGTCGGTCATCGTCATCACGCGCAGCGTCAGGATCTCGTCGATCTCGGTGCAGTCATACAGCGCGGTGTTGCTCTGCTCGGCGACCTCGGGGTGGTCGTAGAGAATGATGGGTGAGATCAGCAGCATGTCTTGGCTGCCGGGCGGACCGGCCAGCACGGGGAAGCAGCGGTGCTGGGTGCACCGCGACACTGCCTCGGCCGCCGCCGGCGGTGGCTCGAGCATCGAGACGAATCGGCCACCAATGACTTCGGCGATCAGGTGGCTGCCGATCATGGACCGCGCGATCGCGTCATCCTTGTCCGCTGCGGCGTCACCGATATTGTTCAGCCGCACCGAGATTCGGCGCATCGCGCCGTCGGGATCGCTGGAGACGGACAGCTCGCCGCGGATCTGCTTGCGTTCACGGACCAGGCGGCCGCCTTCGAGGCGTTCGATGTCGGTCGCCGCTTCTGCCACAATCGGCAGTGTCCACGGTGGGTCGTCGAACGCAATAGGGCCGAAGGACCTCTCGCACTCCACGGCTTCGTCCCAGGTCAGCCAGGAGCCGGCCGGCGTGGTGAGCTTGGCAACCGGTTCGTATAGATCGTCCGCGGCCGCGCGTTCGGCCCGCCGGTGCTGCAACTGCAGGAACCGGACCACCAGCGTGAGCGTCCCGGTTCCCTCGACCAGGAACTGCGCCGCCAACCCGTCGTCTTCGCCCAGGCCTGCCTGCGCCGCGCCGGGCGGTCCCAGAACACCGAACTGCCAACGTGATTGGTTCTTGCTCGACGTGCCGCGGTACGGATAGAGCAGATAACCCTCGTAGAGCACCGCGTCGGCGACGGCGCGGGCCCGGTCCCGGCTCGACGTCGTCATGCCGTCGTCCGTTCCGAATCCAATAGCGAGGTGACCGCCTGGTCGAGGTCGAGCATGCCCTGTACCGACTTGTAATTGGCCAGTGCGGCGATCGTCTCGTGATTCAACCGGACCCAGCCGGTGTTGGGATAGTGCTGCGCGATCAGCGCCCGCCACGCCTGCACCGGCATGTCGTAACGGTGCTCGCGGTCCCACGGCACCTGCTGCACCGAGAAGCCGCGCTCGGATTTGACGAATATGGTTCCGCTGAACAGGAATTGCAGCGGCACCGCGCCGTCGCGCAGCGCGTGCAGATACTTAGAAGCCGTGACCTCGAAGTCGTAGGTGCAATCCAGCGCAAGCTGCACCGTGGTGTGTCCGGCGAATCCGGGCACCATCGCGGTGCAGTGCTGCCAGAGGAAGCCGTGTTGGGTGCTCGCCCAGCGCTCGCGTGGCCCGAACAAGTCGATCAGCCCGGCCGCCTCCTCATCGGAGTACGACCGGCGCGGCGGCTCGATGCGCACCTGACAGCGCAGCGCGATGGCGTGCACCGGGTCGTCCCCGTCGGCCACGACGCCGACGCGGGCGGTCAGCACCGGGCTGACCGCGTACGGTTCGGGCGCGACGTCGAGAATGTTGTAGGTCACCTCGGCGCTCATGGCGGCGTCTCCACCGCACGGGCCGCGATCGCGGCGAAGAACTCCTCGATGAACCGCCGTGCCTCCTGGCCGCCGTCGAAGCCGCGCCACATCATGCGCAGGCGGCCGACGAATTCGTAGCAGGCGTCGATCGGGACGAGATAGCTTTGCGGCCGCGCGGATTCGCTGCTCTCCGGCACCCGGACCAGCAGTGCCTCCACGTCGGGGGTGAGCAGGCCCACCCGCGGATCGGCCGCGCGGATGGCGTTCCAGGCGTCGAGGTCCAGCTCGGACTCGCAGGCCCCGGCGGGGCCGGGATAGAACGCCACCGTGCGCGACAGCTCGGAGTTGGTGAAGAAGAAGGCCACGCCGACCGGAATCTGAAGTGCGTCCCAGCCGCGCCGGTCCAACGCGAAATTCGGGAATGCGAGGTACCTGTCCGGCACCGCGCGGTAGCGCAAATCGGCGTGCGCGTCGGTGAACAGCAGATAGCAGGCGCGGCACACGCACATCAATTGCCGGCCTCCGACATTCACGACGTGCTGATGTTCGTCGGCGATGCTCTCCGAGCACATTTCGCAGCGCTCGCCGGTCTGCTCGGGAGTCGCGCGGCCGCTCTTGATACGGGCCAGCACGTCATACGGAGTTGTCATGCGCCGGCCCCCATCGGTTCGGCCAGTGCTACCGACGGCACCCCGTCACGCAGCAGCAGGGGCAGCGGGTCGAGGTGAGTGCCGTCGGGGCCGGCGCCCGCGTGCACGATGTCGAATTGCGTGCCGCAGCGCGGGCAACCCAGCAGCGTCTCTTGCAGTTGGGCTCCCGCCAATGTGTCGTCGCAGACCGGGCAATGGTCGACGTAGGCCAGCGGCAGGTCGCCCACCCGGCACACCACGATCGTGGCGTCCGAAATCCGGAATCCGGCAACCTCGCCGGGCGCCAACTCGGCCAGTTCGGGCACCGCGTGCCAGCTGGAGCCGTTCGAATGCACCGTCGAACCGTTCGAACGCACATGCGCTAGAAGTGCTTCCGCGGGAATCACGGACGGTTCGGCCGAGGGCTGGGCGGTCACCACCTCGATCGCCGAAATCTCCGGCGCCGCAGCGCGAACGGCGTCCTCGACGGCGAGCTCCAGCGTCACCGCCGACGACGGGCAGCTCTTGCAGCTGCCGGTGAAAGCCAGCCGCACGGTGCTTTCTCCCGTCGCTGCGACGGGGACGATCTCCAGCAGATCGACGTCGCCGCCGTGTGAACCCAGATACGGGCGCACCCGGTCCAGCGCGTCGGAGACCCGGCGATGCAGATCGTGTGGGTGCAAGCCGTGCACAAGGAGCAGGCTGGCCACCAGGTCGTCGGTGGCCAGCCGCTCGGTCAGGTCGGGATCACCCAATTGCATGATCCGCTCGAGCCCGGCTCCGTAGAGCCCGACTACCTCACGGACCAGCTGCTGTGCGCGCTCATACGCTGCCGTGCCACCTGCCGCGCAGGAATCCAGGAGTATCTGGATCCGATCGCCCGCAGTACGCCATTGCACTTCGCTTTCGGAGGCTTCTCGGGGTTGCTCCGGGCGATCCGCCATGTGTCCTCCCATATCGTGACGACCCGCTTCGCCCGGCTTCGCCGCGCTTGCGATCGTCACTCCCATATGGTGACGACCCGCTTCGCCCGGCTTCGCCGCGCTTGCGATCGTCACTCCCCGGCGGGTGATTGCGTTGGTGTGTGCACTCTCTCCAGGGTCTTGCCCTTTCCCAGATACATGTGCACACCGCACGGCAGGCAGGGGTCGAAGCTGCGCACGGTGCGCATGACGTCGATGCCCTTGAAGTTCTCCCGATTGTTCTCCTCGAAAATCGGCTGACCCTGGACCGCGTCCTCGTAGGGGCCCGGCGTGCCAAAGCTGTCGCGCGGGTTGGCATTCCACGGGGTCGGCGGGTACGGGTGGTAATTCGCGATCTTGCCGTCCCGGATCACCAGGTGGTGGCTCAGCACACCGCGCACCGCCTCGGTGAAGCCGCAGCCGATGCCCTCGTCGGGCACCTCGAAGCGCTCCCACGTCTTGGTGCGTCCGGCGCGGATCTCGGCCAGCGCCTTCTCGGCGAAGTGCAGCGCGCATGCCGCCGCGTAGGCCTGGAAGTAGGTGCGCGCCCGGTCGCGTTCGATCGTGTTGCTGCCGTGCTGCGGGATCTTCCACTCGAACTCGACCGGGCCCTTGAGCGCGGTCTTGGGCAGGTTGATCTTGACGCTGTTGCCGGTCGCCTTGACGTAGCCGATGTCGACCAGGCCGGCCAGCGCCGTCGACCACAGCCGGGCCAGCGGGCCGCCGCCGGTGTCCAGCGCCAGGTGGTCCTTGCCGTCGAACCAGCGCGGCGACATCACCCAGCTGTACTTGCCGCCCTCCATGTCACGCTTCTGCGGATGCGGGTTGGTGTGCTGGTTCCACGGGTGACGCCGGTCCACCGGGTTGCCCAGCGGATCGGTCTTGACGAACATCTCCTGGTCGGTCCAGTCGTCGTAATACGAGCTGCCCAACAGGATCCGGATGCCGAGGTTGATGTCGACCAGCGAGTGGGTGACCAGCTTGCCGTCGACCACCACACCCGGAGTCACGAACATCGCGTTGCCCCAGCGCTCCATGTCCTTGTAATCGAAGTTGCACACCTCGGGGTCCTGGAAGGAGCCCCAGCATCCGAGCAGGGTCCGGCGCAGCCCGACCTTCTCGTAGCCGGGCAGCGCGTCGTAGAAGAAGTCGAACAGGTCGTCGTGCATCGGCACGACCTTCTTCATGAACTCGACATAGCGCATCAGCCGCGTCATGTAGTCCGTCATCAGCTGAATCGTCGCGACCGTGCCGACCCCGCCCGGGTACAGCGTGGACGGGTGCACGTGGCGACCTTCCATGAGGCAGAACATCTCTCGCGTCCACCGGCTCACCGCCAGCGCCTCACGGTAGAACTCGCCGCTGAACGGATTGAGCGAGCGCATGATGTCGGCGATCGTGCGGTAGCCGTGTGCATCCGCGTGCGGTGCTTGCGTTTTCTCGGCCAGGGAAAGCACGCTCGGATTGGTCTCCGCGACCATCTTCTCGCAGAAGTCAACGCCGACCAGATTCTCCTGGAAGATGTTGTGGTCGAACATGTATTCCGCGGCCTCACCCAGGTTGACGATCCACTCGCCGAGGTGTGGTGGCTTGACGCCGTAGGCCATGTTCTGCGCGTAACAGGAGCAGGTGGCGTGGTTGTCGCCGCAGATGCCGCAGATCCGGCTGGTGATGAAATGGGCGTCGCGCGGATCCTTGCCCTTCATGAAAATCGAGTAGCCGCGGAAGATCGACGATGTGCTGTGGCACTCGACGACTTCCTTGTTCTCGAAATCGATTTTGGTGTAAATGCCAAGGCTGCCGACGATCCTGGTGATCGGGTCCCACGCCATCTCGACGAGCTGACCCGGTTCCTTCTTTTCCTCTGTCGGCTTGGGAATGATGGTTGTCATCGCATTACTGCTCTCTGCCCCAAGGGCTTGTGGCGTGACGATCGCTGAAAAACAAGACGAGCGCGCCGCGACCTACCAGGTGCGGCGTGCCCCACTGACGAGCTCGGTGCCCTTGTGGCGCCAGCGCGGTTCCTTGTCGACGGTTCGGGCCGTGATACCCCTCAAACTACGAATCACGGACCCGTATAACCCTGACGCAGTGCTGGAGAGCTTGCCGCCCGGCGGTTCGTCCATGAACGGCATGAACTTGTCGGGGAACCCCGGCATCGTGCACCCGATGCAGATTCCACCGACGTTCGGGCAACCACCGATTCCGTTGATCCATCCGCGCTTGGGCACATTGCATTTCACCACCGGGCCCCAACAGCCAAGTTTGACAATGCATTTCGGTGATCCGTACTCCGTCGCGAAATCGCCCTGCTCGTAGTAGCCGGCCCGGTCACACCCCTCGTGCACCGTGTTGCCGAATAACCACTTGGGGCGCAGCGCGTCGTCGAGCGGGATCATCGGCGCCTGATCGGTGGCCATGTACAGCAGGTAGGTCAGGGTCTCGGACAGGTTGTCCGGATGGATCGGGCAGCCGGGCACGCACACGATCGGGATGCCGGCCTTGCTTTTCCATCCCCAGCCGAGGTAGTCGGGTACGCCCATCGCTCCGGTCGGATTGCCGGCCATCGCGTGGATGCCGCCGTAGGTGGCGCAGGTCCCGACCGCGACGATCGCGGTGGCCTTGGGCGCCAGCCGGTCGAGCCACTCGCTGGTGGTCATCGGCTGGCCGGTGGCGGGGTCGTTGCCGAACCCACACCAGTAGCCCTCGTCCTTGATCTTCTCGTTGGGAATGGATCCCTCGACGACAAGCACGAAAGGTTCTAATTCACCGCGGTCGGCCTTGAAGAACCACTCGAGGAAGTCGTCCGCGCCCCCGTTGGGTCCGCATTCGAAATCGATCAGGGGCCAGTGCACGGCGACTTTGGGGAGACCGGGCAGAGCTCCGAGAGCGATCTCCTCGACGCTGGGTTGGGTAGCGGCAGTCAACGCCACCGAATCACCGTCACAACTGAGGCCCGCGTTGATCCATAGAACATGGATCAGCGTCTCTTCTGCTTTGACTGCTGCTTCCGTTGGCATGCTGCAGCTTTCCGGGGCCGGGCTGAGGCCCCTGCGCCGCCGGAGTCGACCGTCGGCCCACTTGCGCAGCGCTGTTTTTGGGTCTACTCCCGCCCTCTGGGGTTGTCAACGGTTCCTCTTTTTCGGGCAGCTGAACACGTGTGTTAGAGACGACGCGGAGTGGTTGATTTGCGCTGTGCGGCAGCCAATTTCGGCAACCGGCCGCCAACGTCTCGAACCGGTGAGCTTAGCTAAATACTACGAGGTTGAGTAGGCATCGGGAATGGCATTGTCCTGCGAATGGTTTGCAAGACGTTCACCGGTCAGTCCACGACGCCGTCGGCGAACCGTCTCAGCCAACCGAACCAGGCGCCCATGCCGGCGCCGGTGCGCGCGCTCACCGGCAGAATGGTCGCGGTCGCATTGACCTCGCGGACGTGCGCAATGTAGCGGTCCACCTCCACGTCCAGGTGGGGGATCAGGTCAATCTTGTTGAGCAACACCACATCCACCGACCTGAACATCACTGGATACTTCAGTGGCTTGTCCTCGCCCTCGGTGACGGAGTAGACCATGGCCTTGGCGTGCTCGCCGACGTCGAACTCCGCCGGGCAGACCAGGTTGCCGACGTTCTCGATGATCACCAGGTCCAGTCCGGGGAGGTCGAGGCCGGGCAGCGCGCGATTGACCATGGGTGCGTCGAGGTGGCATTCACCGCCAAAGCCGTTACTGGTGTTCAGCAGTGACACCTGGGCGCCGCGACCGCTGAGCTTGGCCGCGTCGAGGTCGGTGGCGATGTCGCCCTCGATCACCCCGATCGCCAACTGGCCGGCGAGCTCGTCGAGTGTTGCCGCAAGGACGGTCGTTTTTCCCGAGCCCGGCGAGCTCATCAGGTTGAGCGCGCGGATGCCGTTGCTCTCGAAGGCCGCCCGGTTGGCGCCGGCGCGAACATCGTTCTCGGCGAAGATCGCCTCCAGCACGTCGATGCGTTGCTTGCCGGTCTCGTAGTGACGGTGATCGCCGTGGTCGTGCTCATGCCGAACGTGATCGTGTCCGTGCGTGTGCCCGGTGCCGTCGTCGTGCCGATGAAATCTACCCATCGCTCAACACCTTTCGATGTGGCATCCGACGCTGCCACGGACCCCTTCTCACGAGACGTCCAGCGACGTCACCAGGAACTCGTTGCCGCACACGACCTCGACGTCGGAGCTGTCGCAGTGTGGACACCAAATCGACCAGGCCGAGGTGATCTCCGACTGACGGCCGCACGCGCGGCAGCGCACCTGCGCGCCGACGCATTCGAGTTCCAGCTCGGCGTCCGGCATGTTCTCCGATTCCCTGACCAGGGTCCAGCAGAACGACAACGAATCGGGGACCACCTGGCGCAGCGCGCCGATCCGGACGCGGACCACGTCGACGTGCCGACCGTCGGCATGTGTTTTGACCACGCCGGCGATCGCCTCGCACAGCGAAAGCTCATGCATCGCCGGTCACCGGTATCGGGCGCGCGGCCATGAATTCGTTTCTACACCCGTGCGGCCGCGGACACCCGGTGAATTCAGGGCGTGCTGTCGGCGGGGGTGGTCCACCTGTCCTCGATGCGGCCATAGCGCCAGACGAGCAGTGCCACCGCCCAGGTGGCCGCGAAGATGCCGACGACGACGAAGCCGACGGTGTTGAGGTCGAGGCCGGCGAGCCAGTCCCAGAAGGGGCCCCGCCATTGCAGCTGCTCGGTGAACAGGTTGAGCAGTTCGATGCTGCCGATCACCCACGCCACGACGACCGACAAACCGGTGATGGTGATGTTGTAGTAGATCTTGCGCACCGGGTTGGAAAACGCCCAGCCGTAGGCGAAGTTCATGAACGAGCCGTCGACGGTGTCGAGCAGACACATGCCGGCGGCGAACAACACCGGCAAACACAGGATCGCGTACCAGGGCAGCCCGGCCGCGGCGCTGGTGCCGGCCAGCACCAGCAGGGCGACCTCGGTGGCGGTGTCGAAGCCCAGGCCGAACAGCAGGCCGATCGGATACATGTGCCAGGTCTTGGTGATCGAGTGGGTCAACCCGCCCAGAAAGCGGTTGAGAAATCCGCGGTTGTCCAAGTGCCGTTCCAGTTCGGCGGCATCGGTTTGCGGGTCGTATTCGCCGCGGCGCAAGCGCAGCATCACCCGCAGGATTTCGACCAGCACGATGAGGTTGAGGATGGCGATTAGGTAGAGGAACACGCCCGAGACGCCGGTGCCGATCAGTCCGGTGTAGTGATGCAGCGCCGAGGAGTCGTCCCGGACCGGCCCGACGATCGCCTTGGCCCCGATCGCCAGCAGCATCGCCAGGAAGAACACCACGGTGGAGTGGCCCAGCGAGAAGAAGAACCCGACGGCCAGGGGGCGCCGGCCGTCGCTCATCAGCTTGCGGGTGGTGTTGTCGATGGCGGCGATGTGGTCGGCGTCGAAGGCGTGCCGCAGACCGAGGGCGTAGGCCGTCAGCCCGACGCCGATGCCAAAGGCCTTGCCGCCCACGCTTAGTCGCGCCGGCTCAACGATCAGCAGCAGGGTGAACCAGCCGATGAGATGCAGCGCGACGATCACCGCGAGCATGACCCCCAGGCGCGCCCACTCCGCCGTCGTCAGCAAGCCGGACAGCCTGGCTAACCTGGTGCGCGGCGCGGCGAGCTCCGAACCCGGCATTCGATCCACACTAGGGTCGGGCGCGAACTGGATGCAAGCGAGTTGCAGGAGGCAGCGGCGACTGTGCGGCGCCCCGGACTGGCAATCCGGGATATCCGGCGCCAGACTGGGCGGGTGACGTCCAACCCGTCGTCGCTTGATCCCGCGGTCACCGAACGCATCGGCGACTTCCTGCGTGCCCGCGGCTTGCGGCGGATGACCTCGCGGATCCAGGTACTGGCGGTGCTCGAACCCGTGCACGGACACCTCTGCGTCGCCGAGATTCACCAGCGGGTGCGGGCCAGCCTGCCCGCGGGCGCCCAGCCGCCCGATGTGGCCACCATCTACCGCACGGTGACCACGCTGGTCGAGCAGGCGGTGTTGCACGCGCTCACCCTCGACGGCGGGATCACGACCTACGGATTGGCGACCGCCCCGCATCACCACGCGGTATGCACGCAGTGCGGCTCGATCATCGAGGTGCCCGCGGGTCAGCTCAGCTCAGCGCTCGAGCACGCGATGGAGGGTAGTGCGTTCGCCCTGTCGGAACGGGCCGGGCTGACGCTGCGGGGCCTGTGCCCGCAATGCCAGCAGGGCGAGCCTGCGGCCCGGCGCTGAGGTCAGCGCAGGCCCAGCAGCGCGTTCTCCACCACTTCGGGCAGCGCCGGGTGGATCCAGTACTGCCCGCGGGCCATCTCCGGGGCGGTCAGCCCGAAGCTCACCGCCTGGATCAAGGGCTGGATGATCGACGAGGCCTGATGACCCATGATGTGGGCCCCCAGCAGACGCCCGGTGCCGCACTCGCCGATCAGCTTGACGAACCCGGTGGTGTCCTCCATCGCCCAGCCGTAGGCGACGTCGCCGTAATTCTGGATCTTCACCGAGATCTTGAAACCCTGTGCAATGGCCTCGTTTTCAGTTAGTCCGACGTAGGCGATCTGGGGATCGGTGAACACCGCGGACGGCACGAAGCGATGGTCGCTGACCGCCATCGCCGCGGTGTCGTCCCAGTCGCACAGCAGATTGTGCTGCACCACGCGTGCCTCGTGGTTGGCGACGTGCTTGAGTTGATACTTCGAGGAGACGTCGCCGAGAGCGAAAACCCCACGGGCCGTGGTTCTTTGGTGCTCATCGACGACGACAAGGCCGTCCTCGACGGCGATGCCGGCCTGCTCGAGGTCGAGTTGATCGGCGTTGGAAACCCGGCCGGTCGCGACCAGCAGTGCATCGGCGTTGATGGTGTGGCCGTTGTCGAGGTGCACCGCGACGCCCGGGCCCCGGTTCTCGGCGCTCACGACATTGCAGTGCGTGTGCAGTTCCCATTTGTTCGACGCGATGCGGGTGAAGCGTTTACACAGGGTGTCATCGCAGTGCCGCAGCAGGGCGGAGCCACGGACCACCAGGGTGACCCGCGAGCCCAGCGACGAGAAGATATGGGCGAATTCGGCGGACACGAAACCACCCCCGACGATCACCAGATGTTCTGGGAAATCGGCGATTCGCATGATCGTGTCGCTGGTGTAGTACTGCGCGCCGCAGTCGAGGATCGCCGGGGGAACCACGGCCCGAGCGCCCGCGGCGATCACCACCTGCTCGGCGGTGAACTCGTCGCCGGCCTCGGTGCGCAGCAGATAGCCCCCGTCGGCCCGGACCGGACCGAATCGGGTGTGCTGCTTGTACACGTCGATGTTGGGCGCCGAGCCGCGATAGTCCTCACCGCCGACCCCGATCGGATCGATGCGCCCGAAGACGCGCGAGACGATGTCGTCCCAGCGCACCCGGTCGATGCGTGCGTCGATGCCGTAACGCGATGCCTCGCGGATGGTTTGGGCGACCTCGGCGGCGTAGACGAACATCTTGGTCGGGATGCAGCCGACGTTGAGGCAGGTGCCCCCGAAGGTGCCCTGCTCGCAGATCGCAACGCGCTTGTCGGCGAAGCGGTCATCGAGAACGGTGTTGCCCGAGCCGGTTCCGATGATCGCGACGTCGTAGGTCTGCACGCCGTCACCCCTTTCCGAATGATGCCGAGGCGTCGGTGTTGGTGGTGTGCAGGTAGCCGTCCAGCCACAGATCCAGTTGCCGATAGGCGACCTCGCGCGGACCCTGCAGGGACAGGAACACGTCGTGTTTGGCGTCGGTCACCGGAACGATGGTGCTGCGGTTGCCGATGCAGCCCGCCCGCCGGGCGATCTGGGTGACGTCGAGGACCGCGTCGCCACGTTGCATCGCCATCGCGTCGGCGGATTCGGCCACGCTGTGGTCCGAGCGCAGGATCAGGTTCGGCACCCCGACGTCGAGGCCGCGGTGTAGGCGGGCCTGGCCGCGGCGCACGGCGTTCAGCCATCCCGCGGTAATAGGGAAGCCGCCCAACGGTTTCCACTCCAGGTTGTAGTCGAACTCGCCGTCGTAGTCGCGGTGCAGCGTGGTGCCGTAGCCGCCCTTGCTGGTGCCCCGCAACACGACTTTCGAACGCACTCGCGACAGGCCGCCGATCATCGCCGCCGTCATTCCCAGGCGCAGCACCGCCGGGCCGTGCAGATCCAGGAAGGGGCTGTTGAGCACCAAGCCGCCGATGCGGGCGTGCGCCTTGGCGTTTCGGCGCCGCAACCGGTCCAGCCACAGCGGCACGATCAGGCCGCCGGCGGAATGGCCGTACATCAGGACCCGGACGTCGGGGGCCTGTTCGCCGATGACGGTCAGGGCGTGTTCGAGTTCGGTGTCGTAGTGCGCGAGATCGGTGATGAAATGCGGGGTCTGGCCGTCGCGCCGCGACCGTCCGCACTTCTGCAGGTCCAATGCGTAGAAGGTGAAACCGCGGCTGGCGAAGTGATCGGCCAGCGCGGTGTTGAAGAAGTAGTCGGTGTAACCGTGCACCGTCAGAACCGCGTGCTCGAGACCGCTGCCACCGCCGGGGCCGCGCCGAATCAGGGTTGCGAAGATGTCGCCCTCGCCGGCGGGATCGGGTCCCAATGCGATGGTGTACTGCCAATAGCCAGGCAGGACATCGGGCACCCAGCCAGTCACCAGGTCAGCTTAGCGTGGCGAATCTTTTTGCTGGTCGCGGCAGGTTCGGGTCGGTGTGGCCGCGCCGGCCGGGATAGCCTGGATGACCGGCCAGAAAAGAACCTCGACAAGAACCTCGACAAGAACCTCGACAAGAACTAGGAAGGGCCAGCGTTTCGGTGTCAGACACAACGGTGCGCACCGACGTCGTGCTGGTCGGCGCCGGGATCATGAGCGCCACCCTGGCCGCATTGCTGCGGCGGCTGGAGCCGGACTGGTCGATCACCGTGGTCGAGCGGCTCGATGCGGTTGCCGCGGAGAGCAGCAGCCCGTGGAACAACGCCGGCACCGGGCACGCCGGGCTGTGCGAGATGAACTACACACCCGAGCGCCCGGGTTCTCAGGGGTCGATCGACATCACCAAAGCCGTGTCGATCAACGAGCAATTCCAGGTGACGCGTCAGTTCTGGGCCTATGCCGTCGAGAACGGCATCCTCACCGATCGGCGCTTCGTCAACCCCGTCCCTCATGTCAGCTTCGTGCACGGCGCGAGGCACGTCGACTATCTGCGGCGCCGCCAGCAGGCGCTGGCGCCGAACCCGCTGTTCGCCGGGACGGAACTGGTCGACGACCCGGACGAGTTCGCCCGCCGGCTGCCGTTCATGGCCGCCGAACGTGACTTCTCCGAACCGATTGCGCTCAACTGGGCCGCCGACGGCACCGACGTCGACTTCGGCGCGCTGACCAAGCAGCTCATCGGCTATTGCGTGCGCAACGGTGCCACGGCGCTGTTCGGCCACGAGGTGCGCAACCTGACCCGCCGCCCGGACGGTGGTTGGACGCTGCAGATCGGAAATCGGCGCACCGGCGAAAAGCGCAAGCTGGACGCGAAATTCGTGTTCGTCGGCGGCGGTGGTGACGCACTGCCGCTGTTACAGAAGTCCGGCATTGCAGAGGTCAAGGGCTTCGCCGGCTTCCCGATCGGCGGCCGGTTCCTGCGCACCGACAACCCGGCGTTGACCGCCGCGCACCGGGCCAAGGTCTACGGCGTCCCGGCGCCCGGCGCCCCGCCGCTCGGGGCGCTGCATCTGGACCTGCGGTTCGTCAACGGCAAGTCGTGGCTGGTCTTCGGGCCGTATGCCGGCTGGTCGCCTAAGTTCTTGAAGCAAGGCCACGTCAGCGACTTGCCCCGTTCGGTCCGGCGGGACAACGTGGTGTCGATGCTGGGGGTCGGCATCTCTGAGACGACGCTGGTCAATTACTTGATCCGCCAACTGCGGCTCACCGAACGCGACCGGCTGGATGTGCTGCGCGAATTCGCCCCCAGCGCGCGGGATTCGGATTGGCAGCTGACGGTGGCCGGCCAGCGCGTGCAGGTGATCCGGCGGGCCGCGGGCAAAGGCGGGGCGCTCGAGTTCGGCACCACCGTGGTGGGTTCGGCCGACGGCAGCATTGCGGGTCTGCTCGGTGGCTCGCCCGGCGCCTCGACCGCCGTGCCGATCATGCTCGACGTACTGGCGAGCTGCTTTGCCGACCGCTACCAGTCCTGGCTGCCCAGGCTCCAGGAGATGGTGCCCTCGCTGGGAACCCGGCTATCCGACGAACCGGCGCTCTACGACGAGGTGCGCGCGTGGAGTGCCAAGATATTACAGTTGAACGGCTCATGAACCGCACCGGCGAGCGAAGTGAAAAGTGATGAGGAGGAGCGGCGCCCAATGAGTGAAGCGCTACGCCGCATCTGGGCCAAAGACCTTGACGCGCAAACCCTTTACGAGCTGCTCAAGCTGCGCGTCGAGGTGTTCGTCGTCGAGCAGGCTATCCCGTATCCGGAGCTGGACGGACGCGACCTGCTCGCCGAGACCCGGCACTTCTGGCTGGAAACCCCGGACGGCGACGTGATCTGCACGCTGCGGCTGATGGAGGAGCACGCCGGGGGCGAGAAGGTGTTCCGGATCGGCCGGCTGTGCACCAAACGCAGCGCACGCGGACAGGGCCACACCACCCGCCTGTTGCGCGCCGCGCTGGCCGAGGTCGGCGACTACCCGTGCCGGATCAACGCGCAGACCTACCTCGCCGAGATGTACGCCCACCATGGTTTTGTGCGCGACGGCGACGATTTCGTCGACGACGGCGTGCCGCACGTCCCGATGCTGCGGCCCGGTTCCGGCCAGACGGCCAAGCCGTGAAGCCGTATCCGTTCAGCGCGATCGTCGGCCACGACCAGTTGCGGCTGGCGCTCCTGCTGTGTGCGGTGCGCCCGGAAATCGGTGGGGCGCTGATCCGTGGCGAGAAGGGCACCGCCAAATCGACGGCCGTGCGCGGGCTTGCCGCGCTGTTGTCCGCGGCGACCGCAAACAATGGCGCCGGGTCCGGCCTGGTCGAAATGCCGCTCGGCGCAACCGAAGACCGGGTTATCGGTTCGCTGGATCTGCAGCGGGTGCTGCGCGACGGCGAGCATGCTTTCTCGCCCGGGTTGCTCGCGCGTGCCCACGGCGGCGTGCTGTACGTCGACGAGGTCAACCTGCTGCACGATCATTTGGTCGACGTGCTGCTCGACGCCGCGGCGATGGGCCGGGTGCACATCGAACGCGACGGCATCTCGCATTCGCATGAGGCCCGTTTCGTGCTGATCGGCACGATGAATCCAGAGGAAGGCGAACTGCGCCCGCAGCTGCTCGACCGGTTCGGGCTGACGGTCGAGGTGCACGCCTCGCGCGACGTCGAGGTGCGCGCGGAGGTGATCCGGCAGCGGATGGCCTATGAGGCCGACCCGGATGGGTTCGCCACGCGCTACGCCGCCGACGACGCCGAGCTGGCCCAGCGCATCGCCGCGGCCCGCGCGTTGGTCGACGATGTGGTGTTGCCGGACAACGAATTACGACGCATCGCGGCGCTGTGCGCGGCGTTCGACGTCGACGGGATGCGCGCCGACCTGGTGGTGGCCCGCACCGCCGTCGCGCACGCCGCCTGGCGGGGCGCGACAACCGTGGCCGAGCAGGACATCCGGGTGGCCGCCGAACTGGCGCTGCCGCATCGGCGCCGCCGCGACCCGTTCGACGACCCGGGCATCGATCGCGAGCAGCTGGACGAGGCTCTGCAGGCGGCCCGTAATGATCTAGAGCCCGATCCCGACCCGCCCGGCGGCGGCCAGTCCGCCAATGACGGAGCTGCACAACAAGATTCGTCTTCAGACGCGAAACCGCAGCCGCCCCAGACACGACCCAGCGCCCCGCCGTCGAAGACGTTTCGCACTCGGGCGTTGACGGTTCCCGGCGTCGGTGACGGGGCGCCCGGCCGCCGCTCGCGGGCCCGCAACCTGTCGGGCAGCGTCGTGGCCGCCGCCGAGGCCAACGCCCCGGGCGCCCATGGTCTGCACCTGTTCGCCACCCTGCTGTCGGCCGCCGAGCAGGCCGGAGCGGGGCCGCTGCGCCCGCGGCCCGACGACATACGCCGCGCGGTCCGCGAGGGGCGCGAAGGCAACCTGGTGATCTTCGTCGTCGACGCGTCCGGGTCGATGGCCGCCCGGGACCGGATGGCCGCCGTCAGCGGTGCCACCCTGTCGCTGTTGCGCGACGCCTATCAGCGGCGCGACAAGGTCGCGGTGATCACCTTCCGCCGGCAGGAGGCGCGGCTGTTGCTGCCGCCGACCTCATCGGCCCACATCGCCGGCCGGCGGCTGGCCCGATTCGACACCGGCGGCAGGACCCCGCTGGCCGAGGGCCTGCTGGCCGCGCGTGCGCTGATCGTCCGGGAGCGGGCCCGCGATCGGGCGCGCCGTCCGCTGGTGGTGGTGCTGACCGACGGCAGGGCCACCGCGGGCCCGGACCCCTTGGGCCGCAGTCGAATCGCAGCGTCGCGACTGGTCGCCGAGGGTGCCGCGGCGGTGGTCGTGGACTGCGAAACATCTTATGTGCGACTGGGGTTGGCTCAGCAGCTGGCCCGCCAACTCGGTGCACCGACCATCCGGCTGGAGCAACTGCACGCCGACCATCTCACGCGGGCCGTGCGCAGCGCGGCCTAGCCGGTACGCCGCGACGAAGGAGGTGTGCCCGTATGCCCCAGGGAACCCCGCTGCAGGTCCCGGATGACGGACTGAGCACCCGGGCTCGGCGCAACCTGCCGGTGCTGGCGGTGCACACCGGCGACGGCAAGGGCAAGTCGACCGCGGCGTTCGGAATGGCGTTGCGCGCGTGGAACGTCGGCCTCGACGTCGCGGTGTTTCAGTTCGTCAAAAGCGCGAAATGGAAAGTGGGGGAGGAAGCCGTGTTTCGGCAGCTGGGCCGGTTGCACGACGAGCACGGCATCGGTGCAGCGGTCCAGTGGCACAAGATGGGCAGCGGCTGGTCCTGGACGCGTAAATCCGGTAGCGAGGACGATCACGCGGCCGCGGCCGCCGACGGCTGGGCGGAGATCTCGCGCCGGCTGGCCGAGCAGCGTCACGACTTCTATGTGCTCGACGAGTTCACCTACCCGTTGAAGTGGGGTTGGGTCGACGTCGACGAGGTGGTGGACGTATTGCTGGCCAGGCCCGGCCATCAGCATGTGGTGATCACCGGACGCGCCGCCCCGCCGCGACTGGTCGAGGTCGCCGACCTGGTCACCGAGATGACCAAGGTCAAGCATCCAATGGATGCGGGCCGCAAGGGCCAGCAGGGCATCGAGTGGTGAACGCCCCCGCGGTCGTCATCGCCGCACCCGCGTCGGGTAGCGGAAAGACCACGATCGCAACGGGTTTGATCGGGGCGCTGCGCCGGGCCGGGCACACGGTCGCGCCGTTCAAGGTGGGGCCCGACTTCATCGACCCCGGCTACCACGGCCTGGCCGCGGGCCGGCCCGGACGCAACCTCGACCCGGTGATGGTGGGCGAAGCGCTGATCGGCCCGCTCTACGCGCACGGCGCCGCCGGCGCCGACATCGCGGTGATCGAGGGCGTGATGGGGCTGTTCGACGGGCGGATCGGGCCCCGGGAAGATCCAGTGGCGTCCCCGCCGCCGGGCTCTACGGCGCACGTCGCCGCGCTGGTGGGCGCCCCGGTGATCCTGGTCGTCGACGCGCGTGGCCAGAGCCACAGCATTGCCGCACTGCTGCATGGCTTTTCGACGTTCGATACCGCCACCCGGATCGCCGGCGTGATCCTCAACCGGGTGGGATCACCCCGGCACGAGCAGGTGTTGCGACAGGCCTGCGAGCACACCGGCATCCCGGTGTTGGGTGCCATTCCGCGTACCGCCGAATTGGAGCTGCCGACAAGGTATTTGGGCCTGGTCACCGCGGTCGAATACGGGCGGCGGGCCCGGCTCGCCGTCGAGGCGATGACCGACCTGATCACGCGGCACGTCGACCTGGCCGCGGTGCTGGCATACGCGGCAAGCCGCAACATCGGCACAGCGTGGGATCCCGTGGCGGCGATGGGGGAGACCGCGCCGTGCCGCGCCACGGTCGCAATGGCCGCCGGTAAGGCGTTCAGCTTCGGCTACGCCGAACACGCCGAGCTGTTGAGCGCCGCCGGTGCCGACGTGGTCGAGTTCGACCCCCTGGTCGATACGCTGCCCGACGGCACCGGCGCCGTGCTGCTGCCCGGCGGCTTCCCCGAACAGTTCACCGCCGATTTGTCCGCCAATGATGTTGTGCGACAACAGATCCGCGACTTGGCGGCCGCCGGAGCTCCAGTGCACGCCGAATGTGCGGGCCTGATCTACCTGGCTTCCGAACTCGACGGCTACCCGATGTGCGGGGTGCTGGGCGGATCGGCGCGGTTTACCCCGCAGCTGAAGCTGGCGTATCGCGACGCGGTCGCCGTGGCCGATTCGGCGCTGTATGCCGCCGGGGCCCGGGTGGTCGGACACGAATTTCACCGAACCGTGATCACCTTCACCGAGAGCTACCAGCCGGCCTGGGTCTACCGTGCCGGCGACGCGGACTCGGACGCGGCGCCGATGCGCGACGGCGTGGTGCACGCCGGGGTGCACGCGTCGTATCTGCACACCCACCCGGCCGCGGTGCCTCACGCGGTGGCGCGTTTCGTCGCGCGCGCCGCGCCGCGCCCGTCGTGACGGCCGCGCCAATCGTCTTCATTAGGCTTGCCGCGTGACCGAGAGCCCCTACCTCGTCGGACTGCGGCTGACCGGCAAGAAGGTCGTCGTGGTCGGCGGAGGCACGGTCGCCCAGCGCCGGCTACCCCTGCTCATCGCCAGCGGCGCCGACGTGCACGTGATCAGCCGGACCGCCACCCCCGCCGTCGAGGCGATGAGCGGAATCACCCTGACGGTGCGCGCATACCGCGACGGTGACCTCGACGGAGCCTGGTATGCGATTGCGGCCACCGACGACCCCGCGGTCAACGAGGCCATCGTCGCCGAGGCCGACAGCCGGCAGATCTTCTGTGTGCGCGCCGACATCGCCATCGAGGGCACCGCGGTGACCCCGGCGTCGTTCGAGTACGCCGGCCTGTCGGTGGGCGTGCTGGCCGGTGGCGAGCATCGCCGGTCGGCAGCCATCCGCTCGGCCATCCGCGAGGCGCTGCAACAGGGCCTGATCACACCCGAAAGTTCCGCGAGCTCCGACGTCGTGCGCGGCGGGGTGGCGCTGATCGGTGGCGGTCCCGGCGACCCCGAGCTGATCACCGTCCGCGGGCGGCGGCTGCTCGCCCAGGCCGACGTCGTGGTCGCCGATCGCCTGGCCCCGCCCGAATTGCTCGCCGAGCTGGCGCCGCACGTCGAAGTCATCGACGCCGCCAAGATCCCGTACGGGCGGGCCATGGCCCAGGACGCGATCAACGACGTCATGATCGAGCGGGCCCGCGCCGGAAGCTTCGTGGTTCGCCTCAAGGGCGGTGACCCGTTCGTGTTCGCCCGCGGTTATGAGGAAGTGATCGCGTGCGCCGACGCCGGCATTCCGGTCACCGTGGTGCCCGGTGTGACGAGTGCCATAGCGGTGCCCGCGCTGGCGGGCGTTCCCGTCACTCATCGAGCGATAAATCACGAGTTCGTGGTGGTCAGCGGCCATCTGGCGCCCGGGCATCCCGAATCGTTAGTGAATTGGAATGCACTGGCCGCGTTGTCCGGCACGATCGTTTTACTGATGGCCGTCGAACGCATCGAACTCTTCGTCGACGCACTGCTTGCAGGCGGCCGACCTGCGGATACGCCGGTCCTGGTGGTGCAGCACGGAACCACCCCGGCGCAGCACACGTTGCGGGCCACCCTGGCCGACACGCCGCAAAAGGTCCGGTCGGAGGGGATCAGACCTCCCGCGATCATCGTGATCGGGCCGGTGGCGGCATTCGGGCTTTAAACGATTCTTAAGATTACTGTAAGGTAACTCGTTATGACGGCCCTCAACGACACTGAGCGCGCGGCCCGAAACTGGTCCGCAACGCGCCCCGATCGTCCGGCTCCGCAGCGCACCGAGCGCCCGTCGGAGACCACTGCCGGGTCCGCCACCACGCGCACTAGCAGGTATTATCCGGCCTGGCTGCCTTCTCGGCGCTTCATCGCCGCGGTGATCGCCATCGGCGGCATGCAGCTGCTGGCAACGATGGACAGCACCGTCGCGATCGTCGCGCTTCCTAAGATTCAGAACGAGCTGAGCCTGTCGGACGCCGGCCGTAGCTGGGTGATCACCGCCTATGTGCTCACCTTCGGCGGGCTGATGCTGCTGGGCGGGCGCCTCGGTGACACCATCGGCCGCAAACGCACCTTCATCGTCGGCGTCACGCTGTTCACCATCTCCTCGATCCTGTGCGCGGTGGCCTGGGACGAGGCGACGCTGGTCATCGCCCGGCTGTCCCAGGGTGTCGGGTCGGCCATCGCCTCGCCGACCGGTCTGGCGCTGGTAGCGACGACGTTTGCCAAGGGCCCGGCGCGCAACGCGGCCACCGCGGTGTTCGCCGCGATGACCGCGATCGGCTCGGTGATGGGCCTGGTCGTCGGCGGGGCGCTGACCGAGTGGTCGTGGCGGCTCGCGTTCCTGGTCAACGTGCCGATCGGGCTGGCGATGATCTACCTGGCGCGCACCGCGCTGCGCGAAACCAACCGAGAGCGGATGAAGCTCGATGCCACCGGGGCCATGCTGGCCACCTTGGCCTGCACCGCTGCGGTGTTCGCTTTCTCGATGGGCCCGGAAAAAGGCTGGATATCGGCGATCACCCTCGGTTCGGGTGTCGTCGCCGTGGCCGCCGCCATCGCGTTCGCCATCGTCGAGCGCACCGCCGAGAATCCCGTCGTGCCGTTCCAGTTGTTCCGCGACCGCAACCGCCTGGTCACCTTCACCGCGATCCTGCTGGCCGGTGGCGTGATGTTCAGCCTCACCGTCTGCATCGGCCTCTACGTTCAGGACATCCTGGGCTACAGCGCGCTGCGCGCCGGGGTCGGATTCATCCCGTTCGTCATCGCGATGGGCATCGGTCTGGGTATCTCCTCGCAGCTGGTGTCGCGGTTCTCGCCGCGAGTGCTGACCATCGGCGGCGGCTGGCTGCTGCTGCTGGCCATGATCTACGGCTGGGCGTTCATGCACCGCGGCGTCCCTTACTTCCCGAACCTGGTGCTGCCGATCGTCGTCGGCGGAATCGGCATCGGCATGGTCGTCGTCCCGCTGACGCTGGCCGCGATCGCGGGCGTCGGTTTCGACCAGATCGGCCCGGTGTCGGCGATGACGCTGATGCTGCAAAGCCTGGGCGGCCCGCTGGTGCTGGCCGTCATCCAGGCCGTCATCACCTCACGCACGCTGTACCTGGGCGGCACCACCGGCCCGGTGAAGGGGATGAACGACGCCCAATTGCAGGCGCTTGACCACGGCTACACCTACGGATTGCTGTGGGTGGCCGGCACGGCCGTCATCGTCGGCCTTGCCGCCCTGTTCATCGGGTACACCCCGGAGCAGGTCGCGCACGCGCAAGAGGTCAAGGAAGCCATCGACGCCGGCGAGCTGTAACTCGTCTGTCCTTTCCCACGGCTGGACGCCGTGAGTCGTCACGCTAGGCTGGCCCGCTGTGATCACCCGGATGTCCGAGCTGTTCCTGCGCACCCTGCGCGACGATCCCGCCGACGCCGAAGTGCCCAGCCACAAACTGCTGGTGCGGGCCGGATACATCCGGCAGGTCGCCCCCGGGCTGTACAGCTGGCTGCCGCTGGGGCTGCGGGTGCTGCGCAATATCGAACGCGTTGTCCGCGAGGAGATGAATGCGATTGGCGGGCAGGAGATTCTGTTCCCCGGGCTGCTCCCGCGCGGGCCGTATGAGACGACGAATCGCTGGACCGAGTACGGCGACGGGGTGTTCCGGGTGCAGGACCGCCGCGGGAACGACTACATGCTCGCTCCCACGCACGAAGAGTTCTTCACCCTGGCCGTCAAGGGCGAGTACAGCTCCTACAAGGATTTCCCGCTGACCCTGTACCAAATTCAGATCAAGTACCGCGACGAGGCCCGGCCGCGCGCCGGCATCCTGCGGGCCAGAGAATTCGTGATGAAGGACTCTTACTCCTTCGACATCGACGCCGCCGGGCTCAAGGCGGCCTACCACGCGCACCGGGAGGCCTACCAGCGCATCTTCGACCGGTTGCAGGTTCGCTACGTGATCGTGTCGGCGGTGTCGGGCGCGATGGGCGGCAGCGCGTCGGAAGAGTTCCTGGCCGAGAGCCCGATCGGTGAGGACACCTTCGTCCGGTGCGTGGAATCCGGGTATGCGGCCAACGTCGAAGCGGTGCTCACCGCCCAGCCCGAGGCCAGGCCTGTCGACGGGCTGCCCGAGGCGGTCGTGCACGACACCGGCGATACCCCGACCATCGCCACGCTGGTCCAGTGGGCCAACGGCGCCGGCCTGGGCCGCACCGTCACCGCGGCCGACACGCTGAAGAACGTTCTGGTCAAGGTCCGCGCGCCGGGCGGCGAGTGGGAGCTGCTGGCCATCGGGGTGCCCGGGGACCGTGAGGTCGACGACAAACGGCTGGGCGCCGCGCTGGAGCCGGCCGAATACGAATTGCTCGGCGACGCCGATTTCGCCAAGTACCCGTTCCTGGTGAAGGGCTATATCGGTCCGAAGGCCTTGCGGGACAACGGGGTTCGCTATCTCGTCGACCCGCGGGTGGTGGACGGCACCAGCTGGATCACCGGTGCCGACGAGCCGGGGAGACATGTGGTCGGGCTGGTGGCCGGCCGTGACTTCACCGCCGACGGCACCATCGAGGCCGCCGAAGTGCGCGAAGGCGACCCGTCTCCCGACGGTGCCGGCCCGCTGATCATGGCGCGCGGCATCGAGATCGGGCACATCTTCCAGCTGGGCCGCAAATACACCGACGCGTTCGCCGTCGACGTGCTCGGCGAGGACGGCAAGCCGGTGCGACTGACGATGGGCTCCTACGGCATCGGGGTGTCACGGCTGGTCGCCGTCGTCGCCGAGCAGCAGCACGACGAGCTGGGCCTGCGCTGGCCGGCATCGATTGCGCCGTTCGACGTGCACCTGGTGATCGCCAACAAAGATGCCGAGGCCCGCCAAGGCGCCACGACGCTGGCCGCCGACCTGAGTCGGCTCGGCCTCGAGGTGTTGCTGGACGACCGCACCGCCTCGCCCGGGGTCAAGTTCAAAGACGCCGAGCTGCTCGGGATGCCCTGGATCGTCGTGGTCGGCCGGGGTTGGGCCAACGGCGTCGTGGAGCTGCGCGACCGCTTCGGCGGGCAGACGCGCGAACTGGCGGCCGGGGTCTCGCTGGCCACCGCCATCGTGAACGCGATGTCCGGCTAGCCGGTTATTCGTTGCCGCCCGGGAAACTGCTCGTGATCGGCCAGGCGCCCAGGATGCGGCTCCATCGGGCGCTCATCACCGCGCTCTGGGTCAGGGCCGTCGAGGCGAACGCACGGTCGTCGGCGGTCTCGGCGTGCTCGGTGACCGCGCGCCACGCCGTCGCGCCGTCGTTTTCCATCCGCACCGCCAGGCGAGCCGCGTCGGCCGGACTGCCCACCAGCAGCGGCAACTGATAGCCCGCGGCGGCGGGTGGTGGGGTGACCTTGCGGGCGGCCAGCATGGCGATCACGTCATCGCGACGCTGGCGGTGTTGCAGCAGCGCCTCGACCACCAGGTTGTTGACGCTGGGCGGCGAGAGCGCGGACACGATGCCGTAGCCGTAGATCGTCGAGTGCTCGACGGCCAGTGCATCGCAGAGCGCCTGGTTGTCGGCGTCTTTGCCGGAGGTCATATCGACGGCCCCCCGGGCACCAGTGCAACCAGGTAGGACGCCGTGCATGACGCGGCGATCGACGCGAGCAGCCCGGCCCGGTAGCCGGACTCGGCCGACACCAGGCGGGCGGCGTTGTCGGCCGAGGTCTTCAGCGCATTGATCACGTCGGACACCGGGGGTGGCGGCGGTGGCCCTGCCGGCGCGGCCGGACTGGGGGCGGCGCCGGTGGTTTCGCTGGTGGAGGCGCTGAGCTTGCCGGCTGCTCGGGCGATCTCGGTGGACAGCGCGCGGGCGTGCGCGGCGCGCTGGCTTGCCACCACCGACAGCGCGGCCGCGACCTGCGGCGCGACGCCGACGGCCGCGGCGGCGGCACCGGCGAGCGCACTGTCGTGTCTGGCCTGGTCTAACGGACCCAACAGTTGTTCGACCGCTGGGGGTTTCGGCGGGGACTCACCGCAGGCGGATACGACCACCCCGAGCGCAGCAAGCGCGGCACCCCCGGCGAGCACACCCCGCCGGCTCGTGACGGGTACAGCGCTAGGCACGCCCAACATCCTGCCATTGGGCGGCGGCCAGGCCTGCCGCCAGGACCTCGACCTACGCGATCACCTCGTCATACGCGATTCCTGGCGTATCGTTGGTAGCCGGTTCTCGCGGAACACGAAGCGGTTCCACCGAGACGCCGGAAGCCGCCCGAAGATGGGTGGGCGGCGACATCAGCCAGATGACCGGACAACTCAAGATGAGGAGCTCGCCGTGACCACCGGGCTACCGTCGCAGACGCAGGTGATCGAGCTACTCGGTGGAGAGTTCGCGCGCGCCGGCTATGAAATCGAAGACGTGGTCATCGACCCCCGGGTGCGCCCGCCCCGTATCACGGTGATTGCCGACGGCGACACCGCTCTGGATTTGGACACCGTCGCGACCCTGTCACGGTCGGCATCGGCTTTGCTGGACGGGTTGGACGGCATCGGCGACAGCTACGTGCTCGAGGTCTCCTCGCCCGGGGTGGACCGTCCGCTCACCAACGAGAAGCACTTCCGCCGCGCACGCGGCCGCAAGGTCGAGCTGGAGCTGGCGGACGGATCGCGGTTGACCGGCCGGGTGGGACAGAGCGGTGCCGACGCGGTGGCGCTGGTGGTCCGCGACGGCCGCGACTGGGCGGTGCGCGAGATCCCGCTCGCCGAGATCGCGAAAGCGGTTGTCCAGGTTGAGTTTTCGTCGCCATCGGCAGCTGAACTGGATTTGGCGGGTGTCCGTGAGGCCGACAGGACGGAGGCCGGAGCATGAATATCGACATGGGCGCGCTGCACGCGATCGAGGTGGACCGGGGCATCTCGGTCAATGAACTGCTCGAGACGATCAAGTCGGCGTTGCTGACCGCCTACCGGCACACCCAGGGCCACCAGAACGATGCGCGGATCGAGATCGACCGCAAGACCGGCGTCGTGAAGGTGATGGCCCGCGAGGTCGACGAGGACGGCAACGTCATCAGCGAATGGGACGACACCCCCGAAGGATTCGGGCGGATCGCGGCTACCACCGCGCGCCAGGTGATGCTGCAGCGTTTCCGCGACGCCGAGAACGAGCGCACCTACGGCGAGTTCTCCACCCGCGAGGGCGAAATCGTCGCCGGCGTGATTCAGCGTGACAGCCGCGCGAACGCCCGCGGTCTGGTCGTCGTGCGGATGGGCAGCGAAACCAAGGCCTCTGAGGGCGTCATCCCCGCGGCCGAACAGGTGCCCGGCGAGAGCTACGAACACGGCAATCGGGTGCGCTGCTACGTGGTCGGCGTGACGCGCGGATCCCGTGAGCCGGTGATCACGTTGTCGCGCACCCATCCCAACCTGGTGCGCAAGCTGTTCTCGCTGGAAGTGCCCGAGATCGCCGACGGATCGGTGGAGATCGTGGCGGTGGCGCGCGAGGCGGGCCATCGGTCCAAGATCGCCGTCGCGTCAAAGGTGCCGGGCCTGAACGCCAAGGGCGCGTGCATCGGGCCGATGGGGCAGCGGGTCCGCAACGTGATGAGCGAGCTGTCCGGGGAGAAGATCGACATCATCGACTACGACGAGGATCCGGCCCGCTTCGTCGCCAACGCCCTGTCGCCGGCCAAGGTGGTCTCGGTGTCGGTGATCGACCAGAGCGCCCGCGCGGCCCGCGTGGTGGTGCCCGACTTCCAGCTGTCCCTGGCGATCGGCAAGGAAGGGCAGAATGCGCGGTTGGCCGCCCGGCTCACCGGCTGGCGCATCGACATCCGCGGCGATTCGCCCGCTGCTTCGGCAGGCGCATCGGAGGACCAGCCCGAACATGACACCAGCCACCCGATGGCTCACGATCACTAGCGATCGGGCGCGCAGGTTACGGTGCGGTTGCGGGTGGTTCTGACCATCGGTTCCGTGACGCTAGACTGAGCCGTGATCCAGCGCGAGCCTTCGGCCGCGGCGCGCACACACACGGGCGGACCCGTGCGGACGTGTGTCGGGTGCCGGAAGCGAGAGTTGGCCGTCCAATTGCTCCGAGTGGTGGCAGTGTCCAGCGGGAACGGCGAGTACGCCGTAATCGTTGACACGGCGACCCGCCTGCCGGGGCGGGGTGCGTGGCTGCATCCCGTACCGCGGTGCGCGGCCGAAGCGATCCGGCGGCGGGCTTTCACCAAGGCGCTGCGCATCGACCGTCCACCGGACACATCCGCGTTGGTCGAGTACTTAGAGGTACTCGACTCACCCGGCAACAGAACAGGTAGCGAAGAACATGAGCACACCGTGAAGTCCCGATGACCATGCGTCATAGCTAAACCCGAGGCGCGGCCCGCTGCTGTCGCCTCATAGACAGGAGATGTAGTGGCAGGTAAGGCCCGCGTACACGAGTTGGCTAAGGAACTCGGTGTCACCAGCAAGGAAGTTCTCGCCCGGCTGAATGAACAGGGCGAATTCGTCAAATCCGCATCGTCGACCGTAGAAGCGCCGGTAGCGCGGCGGCTGCGCGAGTCGTTCGGTGGCGGCAAGCCGTCGGCCGGCGTCAAGAGCGCCCCGAAGGCCCCGGACCGCTCGCTCGACAAGGCACTGGACAGGGCGATTCAGAAGCCCTCCGGTAACGGTGAGGCGACGACCGCCCCGGCGAAGCCCGCTGACACAGCGGCTGCCCCGGCCGCCCAGCCCGCCCCGGCGGCGCGGACCGAAACGTCCGCGGCGCCGACGCCTGCGCCCCGACGGCCCGCACCGCCGCCCGCGCGTCCCGCGGCGCCGTCGCCCGCGCAGCCGAAACCGCCGTCGCCCGGCGGCCAGGCGCCCGGCCAGCAGCCGCCGTCGCCCGGTGCGACGCCCGGCCCGCGGCCCGGCCCGATGCCGAAGCCGGCGGCCCGTACCCCGCGCGTCGGCAACAACCCGTTCTCGTCGGCGCAGCCCGTCGACCGGCCCATTCCACGTCCGCAGGCGCCACGCCCGGGTGCGCCCCGGCCCGGTGCCCCGCGGCCCGGCGGCGGTGCGTCGCCGGGCAGCATGCCGCCGCGTCCCGGTGGTGGTAGCGGCGCCTCCGGCGGTGGGTTCCGTGGCCCGCGGCCCGGCGGCGGCGCCCGTCCCGGCGGTGGCCGGCCCGGTGGTCCCGGCGGTGGCCGCGAAGGCGGCGGCGGCGGTAACTACCGCGGCGGCGGTGGCGGCGTCGGTGCCGCGCCCGGCGGTGGCGGCGGTTTCCAAGGTCGTCCCGGTGGTGGTGGCGGCGGTGGCCGTCCCGGCCAGCGCGGCGGTGCGGCCGGTGCGTTCGGCCGGCCCGGTGGTGCGCCCCGGCGCGGTCGCAAGTCGAAGCGGGCGAAACGCGCCGAGTACGAGAACATGCAGGCCCCGGTCGTCGGTGGGGTGCGGTTGCCGCACGGCAACGGCGAGACCATCCGGCTGGCCCGCGGCGCGTCGCTCTCCGACTTCGCCGACAAGATCAACGCCAACCCCGCTTCGCTGGTGCAGGCGCTGTTCAACCTCGGCGAGATGGTCACCGCGACCCAGTCGGTCGGCGACGAGACGCTCGAGCTGCTGGGCAGCGAGATGAACTACGTCGTCCAGGTCGTCAGTCCAGAGGACGAAGACCGTGAGCTGCTGGAGTCGTTCGACCTAACCTACGGCGAGGACGAGGGCGGCGAGGACGATCTGCAGACCCGCCCGCCGGTGGTGACCGTGATGGGTCACGTCGACCACGGTAAAACCCGACTGCTGGACACCATCCGAAACGCCAGCGTCCGCGAGGGCGAGGCCGGCGGCATCACCCAGCACATCGGTGCCTACCAGGTCGGGGTCGACTTCGAGGGCAGCGAACGGCTGATCACCTTCATCGACACCCCGGGTCACGAGGCGTTCACCGCCATGCGTGCCCGCGGTGCCAAGGCCACCGACATCGCGATCCTGGTGGTCGCCGCCGACGACGGCGTGATGCCGCAGACGGTGGAGGCGATCAACCACGCGCAGGCGGCCGACGTGCCGATTGTGGTGGCGGTCAACAAGATTGACAAGGAAGGCGCCGACCCGGCCAAGATTCGCGGCCAGCTCACCGAATACGGTTTGGTGGCCGAGGATTTCGGTGGCGACACGATGTTCGTCGACATCTCGGCCAAGCAGGGCACCAATATCGAGGCGCTGGAAGAAGCGGTGCTGCTGACCGCCGATGCCGCCCTGGACCTGCGGGCCAACCCCGACATGGAAGCCCAGGGTGTGGCGATCGAGGCGCACCTGGACCGCGGTCGCGGACCCGTCGCCACCGTGCTGATCCAGCGCGGCACGCTGCGGGTCGGTGACTCGATCGTCGCCGGCGACGCCTACGGCCGTGTCCGGCGGATGGTCGACGAGCACGGCGAGGACGTCCACGAGGCGCTGCCGTCGCGGCCGGTGCAGGTCATCGGTTTCACGTCGGTGCCCGGCGCCGGTGACAACCTGTTGGTCGTCGACGAGGACCGGATCGCCCGCCAGATCGCCGACCGGCGCAGCGCGCGCAAGCGCAACGCGCTCGCGGCACGTTCGCGCAAGCGGATCAGCCTGGAAGACCTGGACTCGGCGCTGAAGGAAACCAGCCAGCTGAACCTGATCCTCAAGGGCGACAACGCCGGTACCGTCGAGGCGCTCGAAGAGGCCCTGCTGGGAATCGAGATCGACGACGAGGTGGAACTGCGCGTCATCGACCGCGGCGTCGGTGGCATCACCGAGACCAACGTCAACCTGGCGTCGGCCTCGGACGCGGTGATCATCGGCTTCAACGTGCGTGCCGAGGGCAAGGCGACCGAGCTGGCCAACCGTGAAGGCGTGGACATCCGCTACTACTCGGTGATCTACCAGGCCATCGACGAGATCGAGAAGGCCCTGCGCGGCATGCTCAAGCCGATCTACGAGGAGAACCAGCTGGGCCGCGCCGAGATCCGCGCGATCTTCCGGTCCTCGAAGGTCGGTGTCATCGCCGGCTGCCTGATCACCTCCGGCGTCGTGCGACGCAACGCCAAGGCCCGGTTGTTGCGCGACAACATCGTGGTCGCCGACAACTTGACGATCTCCTCGCTGCGCCGCGAGAAGGACGACGTGACCGAGGTTCGCGACGGCTTCGAATGCGGTATGACGCTGACCTATTCCGACATCAAGGAAGGCGACGTCATCGAGTCCTTCGAGCTCGTCGAGAAGGAACGCGCCTGATGGCAGACCCTGCACGGGCGCGCCGGCTGGCCAAGAGGATCAACACCATCGTCGCCTCGGCGATCGAATTCGAGATCAAGGATCCGAGACTGGATGGGGTGACCATCGTCGACACGAAGGTGACCGCCGACCTGCACGACGCGACGGTGTTCTACACCGTGCTGGGACCCACACTGGACGACGAGCCCGACTACGAGGGGGCCGCTGCCGCGCTGGAGCGGGCCAAGGGAACGTTGCGCACCATGGTCGGTGCGGGCACCGGTGTGCGCTTCACTCCGACGCTGACGTTCACCCGGGACACGACGACCGACACCGTGGCGCGGATGGACGAGCTGCTGGCGCGTGCCCGTGCGGCCGACGCCGACGTGGCGCGGGTCCGGGTGGGGGCCAAGCCGGCCGGGGAGGCCGATCCCTACCGTGAGAGCGGGGCGGCGACGGGGGCAGCGGACGGCGAGGACCGCGGTGACGACCATCGACCCGAAGACTGAGCTGGCCCGCGCCCCGATCGCGGGGGCGCGGGTGGACGCCGTGGTTGCCGCCGAGTTGCTTTCGGCGGCAACGACAATCGGGGTGATCTGCCACGTCCATCCCGACGCCGACACCATCGGTGCAGGCTTGGCGCTGGCCACGGTGCTCGACCGAAGCGACAAAGACGTCGAGGTGAGCTTCGCCGCACCGGCCACGCTGCCGGAGTCGCTGCTTTCGCTGCCCGGGTGCCAGCTGCTGGTGAGCCCGGACAGGATGCGCCGGGACGTCGATTTGGTTGTGACGGTGGATGTTCCGAGCCGCAAGAGGCTCGGCGCGCTCGGCGACGCGTTCGGCCCGGACCAGCCGCTGCTGGTGATCGATCACCACGCCTCCAACGAGATGTTCGGTACCGCGAATTACGTTGACCCGTCCGCGGATTCGACGACGTTCTTGGTGGCCGAACTGCTCGACGCCTGGGGCAAGCCGATCGACCGCGACGTCGCGCACTGCATCTACGCCGGACTGACCACCGACACCGGCTCGTTCCGCTGGGCCAGTGCCCGCGCCTTCCGGCTGGCCGCCCGGCTGGTCGAGCTCGGTGTGGACAACGCCAAGATCAGCCGGACGCTGATGGACACGCACCCGTTCGTGTGGCTGCCACTGCTGTCGCGGGTGCTCGGCTCGGCGCAACTGGTGCCGGACGCGGTCGAGGGGCGTGGGCTGGTGTACGCGGTCGTCGACAACCAGGACTGGACCAGTTCACGTCCGGAGGAAGTCGAGAGCATCGTCGATATCGTGCGCACCACGCAGCAGGCCGAGGTCGCCGCGGTGTTCAAAGAAATTGACCCGCAACAGTGGTCGGTGTCGATGCGGGCGAAGGCCGAGGTGGACCTGGCCGCCGTCGCGTCGGTGTTCGGTGGCGGTGGCCACCGGCTCGCCGCCGGCTATTCGACCTCCGGCCCGATCGACGAGGTGGTGGCCTCGCTGCGGGCGGCGCTTGGTTAGAGCTGGGCTAGAACGCCCAGCTTCCCACCGACTGCAGGACGAATCCGTGGTCCCCACTGGTGGTATCCAGACAGGCGATCATGTTGTCGGCGCCCACCGCGCAGGTGACGTTGAGATGGGACAATTTCTGCCCGGCGGCCAATGGCTTACCGGCGTAGGGCAATGCGGCCGGGTTGCCGCCGCATCCGCCGTAGGTCATCCGGCTCAATTCGTAGCCGGGTCCCTTGAAACTGACCGAGCCCTGCACACAGTCGCCCGGTCTCGGGTGGCCGCCGCCGGGAAAGAGAACGTCGTCTATTCCGGGCACTTCGCCATTGCACTTGATGTCTTGTGAGGGTTGCGGCGCGGGCGCCGGGCCGCCGTAGAAGTCGCACACCACCGAGTTCGGCGCCGAAAAGATTATCCGGGGTGCGTTTCCGGGCAACGATGTGGAGACATATCCGTCGGCCGGAACCGCGGTGAATGCGTCGAGATTGGGAAATCGCGGCGGCGGCTGTGCGGCCGCGTGCTGTCCGGACGCGATCGCCGATGCGATGACCAGTGCCGAGACGCCGAGAACCCGCATGGTGAGGTCGACGATCATGCGCATCGATTCCTCCTGCAGTGCCGAATTGTTTCGGGTCGTTTGTTGGGATCGTATTGGCTATTGGCGCGCCTGGCGATCAAAAATTTCGCCGGTCCGGCCAACGGCAGATAAAGCGAAATTGTGGGGGATCACCGAGCCGAAGGCGTTCAATTCGATTTGCCCGAAGCAGGCAATTACGCCGTCGCGATGATCGCGCATACCGCCACTACCGCACCTGAGCCCGCCCGCGTTGCAGCACGGCCTCCCGGTTGGCGGCGATGTCGTCGCCGGTGGTCCGAAACTGCCTGGCCGCCATGGCTTCCAGCCACAGGCCCTCGCTGGTCTGCGACTCGTCGATGCGGTGGTAGGAGGCCAGCAGCGCGCGCACGGCGTTCTGGTTGTTGCCGACGATCGACGCGGCCACCTGGCGTGCCGTGGGCAGCAGCCGGTCGTGCGGCACCACCTCGGTGGCCAGCCCGGCGCGCAGCGCGTCGAAAGCGGACAGGTAATCACCGGTCATGCTCATCCGCCGGGCCAGACCCACGCCCACCTTCTGGGGCAGCCGAACAGACAGGCCCCAGGTCGGCAGCAGGCCGACCCGGGCGTGGGTGTCGGCGAAGCGGGCCTGCTCCGACGCGATCACGATGTCGCAGTACAGCACCAGCTCCAGCCCGCCGGTGACCGCGGCTCCGTTGATCGCGCCGATCACCGGCTTGGTCATCGATGGCCATCGCGGCGAAATGTCGGGCAGTGCCGTCGAATCGCCCAGCTCCTTGAGATCCAGCCCGGCGCAGAACACCGGATCGGCGCCGGTGAGGATCACCACGTCGACGTCGTCATCGGTTTCGGCCTCCGTCAGCGCCCCGAAGAACCGATCCCGCAGCGCCGAGGACAGCGCATTGCGGGACTGCGGCCGGTTCAGGGTCAGGGTGCGCACCCGCTCGTCGGTGGAGATCAGCAGGATGTCGTCGCTCATGGCATCACCGTAGAGGGTCACTCGCTGCGCCTATCGTTGAGGGATGTGCCGGAACATCACCGAACTGCGCGGTTTGCAGCCGTCGGCCACCGCCGAGGAGATTGCCGCGGCGGCGCGCCAGTATGTGCGCAAAGTCAGTGGCATCACGCGCCCATCGGCCGCCAACGTCGAGGCGTTCGAGGCCGCGGTCGCCGAGGTCACGCAGACGACGACGCGCTTGCTGGAGTCGCTGCCGCCGCGGCGCCAGCCGCCCAAGACGGTGCCCCCGTTGCGCCGACCCGAGGTCGTCGCCCGCCTCGCCGCGTCGAAATGATGCTGAAATGACGCTGACCGCAACGACGCCCGCGCTCAAGGAGTGGAGCGCGGCCGTGCATGCTCTGCTGCAGGGTCGTCAGTACGTGCTGTTACGCAAGGGCGGCATCGGGGAGAAGCGGTTCGAAGTCGCATCTTCGGAGTTCTTGCTGTTTCCGACGGTTGCGCACAGCCACGCCGAGCGGGTGCGGCCCGAGCATCGCGACCTGCTGGCCGCCGCGGCGACCGATAGTACCGAGGATCGGCTGGTGATCCGTGCGGCGGCGAAAGTGGTTGCGGCACTGGAGGTTAACCGGCCAGAGCAGCTGCCGGAGATCGAGGATCTGCACATCTGGACCGCCGAGTCGGTGCGTGCCGACCGGCTCGATTTCCGGCCCAAGCACAAACTCGCCGCGCTGGTGGTGTCGGTCAGCCCGCTGGTCGAGCCGATACGCCTGACCCGCACTCCCGAGTACGGCGGCTGCACCAGCTGGGTGCAGCTGCCCGTGCGGCCGGCCTTCGCGGCGCCGACCCACGACTCCGTTCATGACCAAGCCGTACTAGCCGACGTCGCCGCCCGGATTCGCGACGCCGTTGGCTGACAGGTCGAGCGGCCCGATCGGAAGCAGCAGCCGGGAGCGCCCGTAGGTGATGCTGTGGGTAGCCGGTTTCAGATGCCGCGCCGTCAGCGTCGGCTCGCCGGTGCCCAGGTTGCGCGCGTAGCGGGGCGACCAGCTGCCGGTGATAAGCAGCCGGATCCGCGAGCCGGCGCGGAAGCGGTGCGCGATCGGGTCGAGTTCGATCTTGACGGTCTTCGCCGGCGCGGACAGCCGCCGGTAGCCATCGCTGACGTTGCGCGACCGGCCCTTGGCCCCGATATCGAAGACCTCGCTGACCCGAACGAACAGGTCGACGTTCGGATTGTTCGAGCGGTGCGCCAGCTCGACGACCGGGTTCCCGTATACGCACAGATCGTGCAGCAGGGTGGCGCTGGTGAAGGTCAGCACGTCGTCGCGCAACGCGAGGCGACTGTCGTCGCGGTAGCCGCCGATCGGAGATAGCAGCGCACCGCCGATGGTCGGCGTCGGATTGGCGGGGTCGTAGCGGAAGGTCGCCGGCGGCAGCTTCGGCAGGTCGGTGGGCGACGTGTCGTCCAGGTAGCGGCCGGGCCGCAGGTACAGCGCGCGTTGCGAGGTGGCGGGCGGCCAGTCCGGCAGGTTGCGCCAGCCCTGGCCGGTGACGCAAACGCGGACCCTGCCGGGGCGGCCGAGCGACGCGGTGCCCGCCAGATGGGTGTCCAGCCAGTCCAGTGTTTCGCGCAGGCTGGTGCCCAGCCCCTTGGTGAGCAGCTCGGTGTGTGTCCAGGGGCCGATCGTCATCGCGACGTCGATGCCGCGGCGGCGCAGGCGGCCGTATTGCTGCATCGTTTGCCGTACGAAGATGTCCTGCCAGCCACCGAGCAACAGCACCGGCACCTGCACGCGATCCAGTGAGGAGCCGAACCGCAGCCGTTCCCAGAATGGGTGGTCCGGGTCGGGATTTTCCACCCACGACTCGAACCACGGCGCCCCGGCGCCCAGCATCCGACGGGCCGACGCGCCGAACGGCGCCCCGGCGACCGCCTTGGCGACCCGTCGCGGCGCCCGCAGTTGCCGGATGCCCGACTTGAGGCGGATCGGGTCTTCCTGATGGGCAACGAGATCGCTCCAGCCCAGAAAGTCGCTGACCGCAAACGACCCGGTGCCGTAGACCGAGTCCGCGAAATCGTGCGGGCCCGCGGTGATCACCGCCGCGGCCAGCTGGGGCGGTGGCTTCTGCAATATCGCCCATTGGGTGAAGCCCAGATAGGACGGTCCGATCGTGGCAAAGCTGCCGGTGAACCACGGCTGCTCGACCAACCAGGCGACCGTGTCGGCGCCGTCGGTGGCCTCGTTGACCATCGGCTCGAATACGCCGGCGGAGCCGAACGTCCCGCGCACACTTTGCAGCACCACGTGGTAGCCGCGCGCGGCATACGGCCGGGCGAACAACAGCGAGAACGGAAATCCACGCCCGTAGGGTCCGCGCACCAGCACGGTGCCGGCCGGGCTGGAGGTGGCCGGTGCGTAGTGATCGGCGACCAGCCGCACCCCGTCGCGCATCGGGACTTCGACTCGGTTCACGCGGTAACCGGTGGTGGCCGGCCGCAGACCGAGCAGCCGCCCCGCGGCGTTGACGCCGGCCTCGGTCAGGCTGTGCAGCGCGGGTTCGGCTCGTCGAGTCGATGTCATGCTCACGCTCATCAGGTTAAGGCCGACCGGCAGTGGTTATTGACGCCGACGCGAATTCATTTCAGCCACAAAACATCTTGTTCAGCGGCGGACGGCGCGGCTAGAACTTGTAGTACGGCATCAGGTCGTTGGCCCGCTGCAGGTTGGTCGACGGGCAGTCGACCTCGGGGTTGGAGTAGACGGTCGAGTAGAACAGCGCCTGCTGCAGCACGCCGTAGCTGGTCTTGAACGCCACCATGCAGGAGAAGAACCAGTAGCTGTTGTGGTAGGTCGGTTTCAGCACCCAGTAGGTCGCGGCGCGGTGCCCCTGGATCGTGGTCTCGAGGGCGTCGGGGGGCAGGGACTGCTCGTAGGTGCGCCAGATGATGGGCTCGACGGCCAGCTGATAGTTGCCGGCGTCGAATTGGCAGCGCAGGCCGTCCTGGGGCTCGGGCGGGGTGAACGCCAGCCCGAGCCGCTGCAGCGCGTCGAACGGGATGTCCCGGCACGGATCGAACGGGCTCGGGTCGGTGGTGGCGATGATCGGGCTCTTCATCGTGGTTTCCATCGGCTGCGCCGTCGACCGCAGATCGACGGTCTTGCCGCCGCCGGTGGGTGCGGGCGGCGCGCCGTGCCAGCCCAGCACGACCGCTGTCATCACCGCACCGAGCGCCCCGAGCAGGCGCACCTTGGTAAACATGACACCCCCTACCCCTCGGCCGTCCCTTTTGCGGGGAGTTTACAAGTCACGTGCGAGAGGTCACAGCCAAACCTGAACTTGTTCTAATCGGCAGGTGGCAAAGGGCGGAAGCAGGGCCGGAAACGGGGCCGAAAGCCGCAGTGGGACAGGGGCCGCCGCGCCGGGTCGTTAGGCTGGTTAGTCGTGGTAGGGAAAGAATCGGGGCAGGACTCGACTAATGGGGGACAGCCGACCCCCCAACCGACGCTGTGGGCGGTCTCCGACTTGCACACCGGCCACATGGGCAATAAGCCGGTCACCGAATCGCTGCATCCGTCGTCGCCGGATGACTGGCTGATTGTCGCCGGCGACGTCGCCGAGCGCACCGACGAGATCCGTTGGGCCCTTGACCTGCTGCGACGCCGGTTCGCCAAGGTGATCTGGGTGCCGGGCAACCACGAGCTGTGGACCACCAATCGCGATCCCAACCAGGTCTTCGGCAAGGCCCGCTACGACTACCTGGTCAACATGTGCGACGAGATGGGCGTGATCACGCCGGAACATCCCTTCCCGGTGTGGACCGAACGCGGCGGCCCGGCGACGATCGTGCCGATGTTCTTGCTCTACGACTACACCTTCTTGCCCGAGGGGGCGCTGAGCAAAGCCCAAGGCCTGGAAATCGCGCGTCAGCAAAACGTGGTGGCCACCGATGAATTCCTGCTCTCCTGCGAGCCGTACCCCAGCCGCGACGCGTGGTGTCGGGAGCGGGTGGACATCACCCGGGCCCGCCTGGAGCAACTCGACTGGATGACACCGACCGTTCTGGTGAACCACTTCCCGTTGGTGCGCGACCCGTGCGACGCGTTGTTCTATCCGGAGTTCTCGCTGTGGTGCGGGACCACCAAGACCGCCGACTGGCACACCCGTTACAACGCCGTCTGCTCGGTCTACGGCCACCTGCACATCCCGCGGACCACGTGGTACGACGACGTGCGCTTCGAGGAAGTCTCGGTCGGCTACCCGCGAGAGTGGCGGCGCCGCAAGCCGTACAGCTGGCTGCGCCAGATCCTTCCCGATCCGAAATACGCGCCCGGCTACCTCAACGACTTCGGCGGTCACTTCACGATCACCCCCGAGATGAAGGCGCAGTCCGAACAGTTCCGGGAAAAGTTGCGGCAGCGACAGTCACGATGACCGCAGACATGTTGGTGTCGTCGGTGTTGCCGGCGACCTCGCAGACGGCGCATGCGATGGCGTACTCGGAGGTGTACTCCGACCCGCCCGGCCTGACCCCGCTACCCGAAGAAGAGCCGCTGATCGCCAAGTCGGTGGCCAAGCGGCGCAACGAGTTCATCACCGTCAGGTACTGTGCGCGGATCGCGCTGAGCGAGCTGGGCGTGGCGCCGGCGCCAATCCTCAAGGGCGACAAGGGCGAACCCTGCTGGCCCGAGGGCGTGGTCGGCAGCCTCACGCACTGCACGGGGTATCGCGGTGCGGTGGTGGGGCGCAGTGCCGCGGTGCGCTCGGTGGGCATCGACGCCGAGCCGCACGACGTGTTGCCCAATGGCGTGCTGGACGCGATCAGCCTGGCCGAGGAGCGCGCCGAAATTCCGCAGGCGATGCCGGATGGTCTGCATTGGGATCGAATCCTGTTCTGCGCCAAGGAAGCAACGTACAAGGCGTGGTTCCCGCTGACCAAGCGATGGCTGGGTTTTGAAGACGCCCACATCAGCTTCGAGGCCGACGGCCCGGCGGCCGGCACGTTCGTCTCGCAGATCCTGATCGATCCTGGGGCGCTGTCGGGTCCGCCGCTGACCGCGCTGCGGGGCCGTTGGTCGGTCGACCGCGAACTCGTGCTGACCGCGATCGTGCTATGACCGAAAGCCCCACCGGTCCGGGATTGGTCGTCGTCGACAAGCCCGCCGGAATGACCAGTCACGACGTGGTGGGGCGCTGCCGACGAATCTTTTCCACCCGGCGGGTGGGCCACGCGGGGACCCTGGACCCGATGGCCACCGGTGTGCTGGTGATCGGAGTCGACCGCGCCACCAAAATCCTCGGCCTGCTGACTGCATCGGAGAAGTCGTATGCGGCCACCATCCGCCTGGGTCAGACCACCTCCACCGAGGACGCCGAAGGCGAACTGCTGCAAACTATTTCGGCCTCACATGTGACGGACCAGGCCGTCGCTGAAGCGATCGCCGGGCTGCGTGGCGACATCGAGCAAGTGCCATCGGCGGTCAGCGCAATCAAGGTCGACGGCAAGCGCGCATACCAACGGGTCCGCGAGGGCGAGGCCGTGGAGCTCAAGGCCCGCCCGGTGCGCATCGACCGGTTCGAGGTGTCGGCGACCCGGCGCCGCGGCGACGTGATCGATCTCGACGTCGACGTCGACTGCTCATCGGGAACCTACATCCGCGCGCTGGCCCGCGACCTCGGCACGGCGCTCGGGGTGGGCGGGCACCTGACGGCGTTGCGGCGCAGCCGGGTCGGGCGCTTCGAGCTGGACCAGGCGCTTACGCTCGACGAACTCGCCGAGCGGCCACGGCTGAGCTGGACGTTGGACGAGGCGTGCCTGCTGGTGTTCCCGCGCCGCGTCCTGACGCCCGAGGAGGCCGAGGCGAGCAGTCACGGCCGGCCGTTGTCGCCGACCGGAATCGACGGCGTCTATGCCGCCAGCGACGACGCCGGCCGGGTGATCGCGCTGCTGCGCGACGAGGGTTCGCGGACCAAGTCGGTCGTGGTGATCCGTCCCGCGACGATGCAGAACGGCACGCTCTGACGAGGAGTCGGGCAATCAGACGGCGTCCCGCGACGCTGTAGCCCGTCAGAGCCGGCTGAGCAGTTCGGCCTTCTTGTTGGCGAATTCCTCGTCGGAGAGGATGCCCCGCTCGTGCAACCCGGCCAGCGATTCGATGGCGGCGACGATCTCCGCCGAACCCCCGGACGCGGCGGAAGGGGGCTTGGGCGCCGGCGTCTCCGGTGCCGACCGCGGCTGCGGGGGATGCTGGTACTGCGACTGGGACTGCGTTCCCGGCGCCGCGACATGAGCTTCGGGCGCCGGCGCGGAACCGAGGTCACGCAAACTCGACACACCGAAGGTGCCGAGTTGGCTGGTGAAGACCACCGAGCCGTATCCACCGCCCTGCTGCTGTTGCACGCCGCCGATGTGATGCTCCCCGGTATCGAAAACCCTTGTCACACCGCCGATCTGGATTGCCAGTCGCCGGGTGCCGGGGAAGAACGCGTAGCGCACGTCGTTCTGCGCGCCCGACGAGCTCGGGACGCCGAGGTCGGCAGGCCACCAGTTGTTCGCGCCGATATCCAGCTGGGTGTGCGCGGTCGCGGGTGGGAATACCGTGGTGGTCGCGAGCAGCTGAACCAAGTCGTTGCACAGCGCGTCGACGCGCGCCTTGAGCGCGTTGTCGAACATGTTGCCGACCATCGTCATTCCGCCCCGCATCCATTGCCCGCTCCCGCCGAGCTCGGGGATGTCGAACTGAGCCATCGTGCCGCCGCCGGCGCGCAGGGCGAACAGCATGGACAGCACTGCTTCTTGGGACAGGCCGTGGCGCTGCGCGATGTCGACGACGGCGCCGGCGGCTTCGGGGGTAACCGCTGCGTTCATGGTCATGATTCTTTCGTCGTTCGGTATTGGTTCGAGCCTACGCAAGCCGCGGGCGATGAGCTTGGCACGAATCCGGGGCGGTCGTCTGCGCCCGGGGCTTCAAGCGGCAACCCCACGCGGCTAAGCTGCCGACTAGACAGGTGTCAAGAACCCAGACCGGGCGGAAGGGGACAGTGATGTCCAACAAGGTTTACGTCGTCGGCGTCGGCATGACGAAGTTCGAGAAGCCGGGCCGCCGTGAGGGCTGGGACTACCCGGACATGGCGCGCGAGTCGGGAACCAACGCGCTGACCGACGCGGGCATCGACTACAGCGAGATCGAGCAGGGCTACGTCGGCTATGTGTACGGCGAGTCGACCTCGGGGCAACGAGCCCTCTACGAATTGGGCCTGACCGGTATTCCGATCGTCAACGTAAACAACAACTGTTCGACCGGCTCCACCGCGCTGTTCTTGGCGGCGCAGGCGATTCGCGGCGGGCTGGCGGACTGCACGATCGCGCTGGGGTTCGAGAAGATGAAGCCCGGGTCGCTGGGGACGACCTACGAAGACCGGACCAACCCGATGGACAAGCACGTCAAGGCGATGGCCGAGATCAGCGAGTTCGCCTTCCCGGCGGCGCCGTGGATGTTCGGCGCGGCGGGCCGCGAGCACATGTTGCAATACGGCAGCACCGCCGAGCACTTCGCCAAGATCGGCTACAAGAACCACAAGCACTCGGTGAACAACCCGTTCGCGCAGTTCCAGGACGAGTACACCCTCGACGACATCCTGGCCGCCAAGATGATCTATGACCCGCTGACCAAGCTGCAGTGCTCGCCGACCTCGGACGGCTCGGGCGCGGCGATCCTGGCCTCGGAGGGGTTCGTCGACCGCCACGAGCTGGCCGGCCAGGCGGTCGAGATCGTCGGGCAGGCGATGACCACCGACTTCAAGTCCACCTTCGACGGCAGTGCCAAGGGCCTGATCGGCTACGACATGAATGTGCAAGCGGCACAACGGGTTTACCAGCAGTCCGGGCTTGGCCCGGAGGACTTCCAGGTGATCGAGCTGCACGACTGCTTCTCGGCCAACGAGCTGCTGCTCTACGAAGCCCTCGGGCTATGCGGACCGGGCGAAGCGCCGAAGCTGATCGACAACGGCGACACCACCTACGGCGGACGCTGGGTGGTCAACCCGTCCGGCGGCCTGATCTCCAAGGGCCATCCGCTGGGCGCGACCGGGCTGGCGCAGTGCGCCGAGCTGAACTGGCAGCTGCGCGGCCAGGCCGACAAGCGTCAGGTCGACAACGTCAGTGCCGCACTGCAACACAACATCGGGCTGGGTGGCGCCGCCGTCGTCACCGCATACCAGCGGGCCGAGCGCTGAGCGGCGCAGCGGGCGGGCCGGCCCAGGGGGACAAGCCGTGATCGAGTGGTCCGAGACCGATCTGATGATGCGGGATGCCGTTCGTCAGTTCGTGGACAAGGAGATCCGCCCGCATATCGACGAACTGGAAACCGGTGCGCTGTCGCCGTATCCGATCGCGCGGAAGTTCTTCAGCCAGTTCGGCCTCGACGCGATGGCCGCAGAGTCGGTCAAGAAGATGCTGGACCGTGAGCGCGCCAAGGCCAACGGTGAACCCAAGGGTGAAAAGCGGGACGGTGCGGACGATTCCGGTGGCCTGGGCGGACAGCAGTCGATGGTTGCGGTGCTGGTCTCCGAAATCGCGCGGGTCAGCATCGGATTGCTGAGCACCGCATCGGTCAGCCTCGGTCTGGGCGCGGCGACGATCATGAGCCGCGGCACGCTGGCCCAGAAAGAGCGCTGGCTGCCCGAGCTGATGACGCTGGAAAAGATTGCGGCGTGGGCGATTACCGAGCCGGATTCCGGCTCGGATGCGTTCGGTGGCATGAAGACCTACGTCAAGCGCGACGGCGCGGACTACATCCTCAACGGGCAGAAGACATTCATCACCAACGGGCCGTACGCCGACGTGCTGGTCGTGTACGCCAAGCTCGACGAGGGCGACGCGGCCCCGGACAAGAAGGTGGACAAGCGCAACCGCCCGGTGCTGGTGTTCGTGCTCGACGCCGGGATGGAAGGCCTGACGCAGGGCAAGCCGTTCAAGAAGATGGGCATGATGTCCTCGCCGACCGGGGAGCTGTTCTTCGACAACGTGCGGCTGAGCCCGGACCGGCTGCTCGGCGAGAGCGAACAGCACGCCAGCGGCGACGGCCGCGAAAGCGCGCGCGACAATTTCGCCGCCGAGCGGATCGGGATCGCGATGATGGCGCTGGGCATCATCGACGAATGTCACCGGCTCTGTGTGGATTACGCGAAGACCCGCACGCTGTGGGGCAAGAACATAGGGCAGTTCCAGCTGATCCAGCTCAAGCTGGCGAAGATGGAAATCGCCCGGATGAACGTGCAGAACATGGTATTCATGACGATCGAGCGGCAACAGGCCGGTAAACCGCTGACGCTGGCCGAGGCGTCGGCCGTCAAGCTGTACTCCTCGGAGACGGCCACCGAGGTGGCGATGGAGGCCGTGCAGTTGTTCGGTGGCAACGGCTATATGGCCGAGTACCGCGTCGAGCAGCTGGCCCGCGACGCCAAGTCGCTGATGATTTACGCCGGCAGCAACGAGGTTCAGGTCACTCACATCGCCAAGGGTCTGCTGACCGGTTAAGGCACGACCCAGATCGCCCGGGCGGCGGGACTGCCCAGATCGACGGTGGTCTCGGCGCCGTCGGCGGCTTCGATCGCGACCGAGATCATCCCGGCGAATTCGCGGCGGGTCACCACCCGCACCTGCGAGTCGAGGTTGATCCCGACGCTGTCGAAATACCGCAGCATCTCCGGGTCCTTGTCGGAGATGCGGGCCACCGTGATGGTTTCGTCCTCGCCGCACGCCCACAGCTGGCGCACCGGCCGGGTGGGCACCTGGCCGTCGGAAGCCGGGATGGGGTCGCCGTGCGGGTCGCGGCGCGGGAAGCCCAGTTTGGCGTCGATGCGGTCCACCAGCCGGTCCGATACCGCGTGCTCGAGCACCTCGGCCTCGTCGTGCACCTCGTCCCAGCCGTAGCCGAGCTCGCTGACCAGGAAGGTCTCCAGCAGCCGGTGCCGGCGCACCACTTCGAGCGCCGCGCGCCGGCCCGCTTCGGTCAGGGTCACGGCGCCGTACTTCGCGTGGTCGACCAGGCCCTGCTCGGCGAGCTTGCGGATCGATTCCGACGCCGTGCTGGCCGACACGCCGATTCGGTCGGCCAGCATCTTGGTGCTGACCTTTTCCACCGACCACTCCTGGGCATTCCAAATGACCTTGAGATAGTCCTGGCCAACCGCGGTGAGACCGCCGGCCTCTTCGTCAGCCCTCACAAACGAAAAGTTTAGGCAATCTAGGGCTGGTCTGGCGTGCTGACCGGCCCGGCGGGTGTGGCCGTGCCGAAAACACCGGCCCCGGTGCTGCGGAATCGGGAACCTACGGCGCGTCGGGCCGGAGCGCACCGTAGGCTTGCCATCGTGCAGCGGTGGCGCGGCCAAGACGAGATCCCCACTGACTGGGGCCGATGCGTGCTCACGATCGGGGTGTTCGACGGTGTGCACCGCGGTCATGCGGAATTGATTGCGCACGCGGTGAAAGCCGGGCGGGCACGCAACGTGCCGGCCGTGCTGATGACGTTCGATCCGCATCCAATGGAAGTGGTCTATCCGGGCAGTCACCCGGCGCAGCTGACCACGCTGACCCGGCGCGCCGAGCTCGTCGAGGAGTTGGGTGTCGACGTCTTCCTCGTTATGCCGTTCACCACGGACTTCATGAAGCTCACTCCGGAGCGCTACGTCCACGAGCTGCTGGTGGAGAAGCTGCATGTGGTCGAGGTCGTGGTGGGGGAGAACTTCACCTTCGGCAAGAAGGCGCTCGGCTCGGTCGACACCTTGCGCAAGGCCGGTGACCGGTTCGGATTCGCGGTGGAATCGATGTCGCTGCTGTCCGAGCATCACAGCAACGAGACCGTGACGTTCTCGTCGACCTACATCCGCTCCTGCGTCGACGCCGGCGACATGGTGGCGGCCACCGAGGCGCTGGGCCGCCCGCACCGCGTCGAAGGCGTCGTCGTGCGGGGTCACGGGCGGGGCGCCGAGTTGGGCTTTCCGACCGCGAACGTCGCCCCGCCGATGTACTCGGCGATCCCGGCCGACGGCGTGTACGCCGCCTGGTTCACCGTGCTGGGGCACGGACCGGTGACCGGCACCGTCGTCCCGGGGGAGCGCTATCAGGCCGCGGTCTCCGTCGGCACCAACCCGACCTTCTCCGGGCGCACCCGCACCGTCGAGGCGTTCGTCCTCGATACGACCGCTGACCTGTACGGACAACATGTCGCCCTGGACTTCGTCGCCCGCATTCGCGGACAGCACAAGTTCGATTCGGTGAAGGAACTGGTGGCCGAGATCGGCGTCGACACCAACCGAACGCGCACGCTGCTCGGCGACTGACCCGCGGCAGGCCGCACTCCGACGATTCGGTCCGGGCAGCTCATGGCTGCTAAACTCCCGGACGACATCGGCGCGTGCTGCGGTTCGCGGCGGCCGTGCCTGACTGTGAACATTCGCGGACCGATTGATGGAGTTAATTTCGTGGCGCTTACTGCCGAGCAGAAAAAAGAAATTCTGGGCCAATACGGCCTGCACGACACCGACACCGGATCGCCGGAGGCGCAGATCGCGCTGCTGACCAAGCGGATCGCCGACCTTACCGAGCACCTCAAGGTGCACAAGCACGACCACCACTCGCGGCGCGGCTTGCTGCTGCTGGTCGGTCGCCGGCGCCGGCTGATCAAGTACATCTCGCAGATCGACGTCGAGCGCTACCGCTCGCTGATCGATCGGCTGGGCCTGCGTCGCTGACGCAGAGTCCATCCCACGCCACCCCGGCGGGCCAAATTCGCCGGTGTAGAGTGGGGGCGTTCTGGGCCAGTCTGGCCTGAACAAACGGTGCGGTACGCACAGATCCGTGTGTGCCGTTCCAGCGTGTCACGACGGAAGCACCCCGGTCTGTATCGGGCGGTCTTCGGTAGTGGCAGCCGGGCTCTCCGGATCTGGGGCAGGTCGGCCGCTTCGATCGATGGCCGTAGCCGCATTCAGACTTTAGTTTCGCGAGGGTTGCTCCGAACCCTCTGCGGGTTGCGTGTGACGACGCGAAAAAGCTGAATAACCCAGAGAGGCTGTACGGACACCTATGTCTGTAGCTCAAATTGATGAAGGCGTGTTCGAGACGACCGCCACAATCGACAACGGGACCTTTGGATCCCGGACCATTCGTTTCGAGACCGGTCGGCTGGCCCAGCAGGCCGCCGGTGCCGTCGTCGCCTACCTCGACGACGAGAACATGCTGCTGTCGGCGACCACCGCCAGCAAGTCACCCAAGGAACACTTCGACTTCTTCCCGCTGACGGTCGACGTCGAGGAGCGGATGTACGCCGCCGGGCGCATCCCCGGTTCGTTCTTCCGTCGTGAGGGCCGCCCCTCCACCGACGCGATCCTGACCTGCCGGCTCATCGACCGTCCGCTGCGGCCGTCGTTCATCTCCGGCCTGCGCAACGAGATCCAGGTCGTCGTCACGATCCTGAGCCTGGACCCCAACGACCTGTACGACGTGCTGGCGATCAACGCCGCGTCGGCATCCACCCAGATCAGCGGGCTGCCGTTCTCCGGCCCCATCGGGGGCGTGCGCGTCGCGCTGATCGACGGCCAGTGGGTCGCGTTCCCGACCGTCGAGCAGCTCGAACGGGCCGTGTTCGACATGGTCGTGGCCGGCCGCACGGTCGGCGAAGGCGACCAAAAAGACGTGGCCATCATGATGGTCGAGGCCGAGGCCACCGAAAACCTCATCGAGCTCGTCGAGGGCGGCGCCCAGGCGCCCACGGAAACCGTTGTGGCCGAAGGCCTGGAGGCCGCCAAGCCGTTCATCGCCGCGCTGTGCACCGCTCAGCAGGAGCTGGCCGACGCGGTCGCCAAGCCCGTCGGTGAGTACCCGACGTTCCCGGACTACGGCGAAGACGTCTACTACGCGGTCGCCTCGGTGGCCACCGACGAGCTGGCCAAGGCGCTGACCATCGGCGGCAAGGCCGAGCGCGACGCGCGCACCGACGAACTCAAGGCCGAGGTGGCCGAGCGGCTCACTGGGCCCTCTGCGACCTACGAGGGCCGCGAGAAAGAGGTCAGCGCCGCATTCCGATCGTTGACCAAGAAGCTGGTGCGCCAGCGCATCCTGACCGACCACTTCCGCATCGACGGCCGCGGCATCACCGATATCCGCGCGCTGTCGGCCGAGGTAGCCGTCGTGCCGCGGGCGCACGGCAGCGCGCTGTTCGAGCGGGGCGAGACCCAGATCCTGGGTGTCACCACACTGGACATGGTCAAGATGGCCCAGCAGATCGACTCGCTGGGGCCGGAAACCTCCAAGCGGTACATGCACCACTACAACTTCCCGCCGTTCTCCACCGGTGAGACGGGCCGCGTCGGTTCGCCGAAGCGGCGTGAGATCGGGCACGGCGCGCTGGCCGAGCGGGCGCTGATCCCGGTGCTGCCCAGCGTCGAGGAATTCCCCTACGCGATCCGCCAGGTGTCGGAAGCGTTGGGCTCCAACGGTTCAACGTCGATGGGATCGGTCTGCGCGTCCACGCTGGCGCTGCTGAACGCCGGGGTTCCGCTGAAGGCGCCGGTGGCCGGTATCGCGATGGGCCTGGTCTCCGACGACGTAGAAATCGAGGCGGGAGACGGCACAAAATCCACCGAACGCCGTTTCGTCACCCTGACCGACATCCTGGGTGCCGAGGACGCGTTCGGCGACATGGACTTCAAGTGCGCCGGCACCAAGGACTACGTCACCGCGCTGCAGCTGGACACCAAGCTCGACGGGATCCCGTCGCAGGTGCTCGCGGGTGCGCTGGCCCAAGCCAAGGACGCGCGGCTGACGATCCTCGAGGTGATGGCCGAGGCCATCGACGAGCCCGACCAGATGAGCCCGTACGCGCCGGTGGTGACCACCATCAAGGTCCCAGTGGACAAGATCGGTGAGGTCATCGGCCCCAAGGGCAAGATGATCAATTCCATCACCGAGGAGACCGGCGCGCAGATCTCCATCGAGGACGACGGCACCGTGTTCGTCGGTGCCACCAACGGTCCCTCGGCGCAGGCCGCGATCGACCGGATCAACGCCATTGCCAACCCGCAGCTGCCGACGGTGGGCGAGCGATTCCTCGGGACCGTGGTCAAGACAACGGATTTCGGTGCTTTCGTGTCGCTGCTGCCGGGCCGCGACGGTCTGGTGCACATCTCCAAGCTCGGTAGGGGCAAGCGCATCGCCAAGGTCGAGGACGTGGTGAACGTCGGCGACAAGCTGCGCGTGGAGATCGCCGACATCGACAAGCGGGGCAAGATCTCGCTGGTCGTGGTCGAGGAAGACACCGCAGCACCCGCTGCCGATTCCCCGGAGACCGCGCCAGCCGATGCCGCGACAGCCAGTAGCTGACGTACCCGGGGCGCGCCCCGGTCGAGTGGGTGCCCTGCGGCGGGGCAAGCACGGCCCCGAGGCTGAACCTGCGCTGCAGGCCACCTTGCGCCGCACCACGTTGCCGGGTGGCCTGCGGGTGGTCACCGAATACCTGCCCGCGGTGCGTTCCGCGTCCGTCGGGGTGTGGGTCGGTGTCGGATCGCGGGACGAAGGTGCGACCGTTGCCGGTGCGGCGCACTTCCTCGAGCATCTGCTGTTCAAGTCGACGCCGACGCGCACCGCCGTCGACATCGCCCAGGCGATGGACGCCGTCGGCGGCGAGCTGAACGCGTTCACTGCCAAGGAGCACACCTGCTACTACGCGCACGTGCTCGACAGCGATCTCGAGCTGGCTGTCGACCTGGTGGCCGACGTGGTCCTCAACGGCCGCTGCGCCGTCGACGACGTCGAGCTCGAACGCGACGTCGTCCTCGAGGAGATCGCGATGCGCGACGACGACCCCGAAGACGCGCTGGGAGATATGTTCCTCTCGGCACTGTTCGGCGATCATCCGGTGGGGCGCCCGGTCATCGGTACCGCGCACTCGGTGTCGGCGATGACCCGCGCGCAGCTGCACTCCTTCCACATGCGGCGCTATACGCCCGAACGGATGGTGGTCGCGGTGGCCGGCAACGTCGATCACGACGAGGTGGTCGCCTTGGTGCGCCAGCACTTCGGATCCCGTTTGGTGCGTGGGCGCCAGCCCATTTCGCCGCGCAAGGGCACCGGACGCGTGAACGGCCAACCGGGATTCTCGGTGGCCAAACGCGACGCCGAGCAGACCCACGTCTTGCTGGGCGTGCGCACTCCCGGGCGCAATTGGGAACATCGGTGGGCGCTGTCGGTGCTGCACACCGCGCTGGGTGGCGGGCTGAGCTCCCGGCTGTTCCAAGAGGTTCGCGAGCTACGCGGGCTGGCCTACTCGGTCTACTCCTCGGTCGACATGTTCTCCGACAGCGGTGCGCTGTCGGTCTATGCCGCCTGCCTGCCCGAGCGGTTCGCCGAGGTGATGCGGGTGACCACCGAGGTGCTCGAATCGGTGGCCCGCGACGGCATCACCGAGGCGGAGTGCCGCATCGCCAAGGGCTCCATGCGTGGCGGGATCGTGCTCGGCCTGGAAGACTCCAGTTCTCGTATGAGCCGGATCGGTCGTAGCGAATTGAACTATGGCAAGCACCGCAGCATCGAGCACACCCTGCGGAAGATCGACGACGTCACTGTCGACGAGGTCAACGCGGTGGCCGGCCAGCTGCTGACCAAGCGCTACGGCGCCGCGGTGCTGGGCCCGTATACTTCGAAACGAGCACTGCCGCAACAACTTCGGGCGATGGTAAATTAGCGCAATGTCCGCCTCCTTACTCGCGCCGTGCCGGCGCTCGCCGTCGCCGGATTAGCCAGATGGTGCTGGGTTTTTGGGATATCGCGGTGCCCATCGTGGGCGCACCGATGTCGGGCGGACCCGGCAGCCCGGCGTTGGCGGCGGCGGTGTCCAACGCGGGCGGACTCGGTTTCGTCCCGGCCGGATACGTGAGCGCCGACCAGTTTGCGCAGGATGTCGCCGCGGCGCGCGCGGCCACCACCGGTCCGCTCGGTGTGAACCTGCTTGTGCCGCAACCCAGTGTCGCCGACTGGGTGGCGCTGGACTACTACGCGGAAGCCCTCGAAGGGATCGCTGAGCACTACCAGGTTTATGTGGGCCGGCCCGAATTCGGGCACGACGACGACTGGGCGCGCAAGCTCGAAGTCGTCGCCGACCTGCGTCCGGAACTGGTGTCGTTCACCTACGGAGTGCCGTCGCCGGATGTGATCCGGCGGTTCGGTGCTCTCGGGCTGTTGGTGATGGTCACGGTGACGTCGCTTTACGAGGCCGGGGTGGCCGTCGCCGCCGGTGCGGACAGCCTGGTGGTCCAGGGTCCGAATGCCGGCGGGAACCGCGCCACCTTCGCACCCGATATGGATCCCGGCAGCGAGTCGCTGCATCAGCTGATCGACCGCATCCACCGGGCACATCGCGACGTCCCGATCATCGCCGCGGGTGGCCTGGGCACCGCCGAGGACGTCGCGGGTGTGCTGCGCCGGGGAGCGGTGGCCGCGCAGGTGGGCACCGCGCTGCTGCTCAGTGACGAAGCCGGCACCAGCACCGGGCAACGCGTCGCCATGAAGAATCAACTCTTTTCCAAGACCATCGTCACGCGGGCCTTCTCGGGCCGGTATGCGCGCAGCCTGGAGAACGAATTCATTCGCCTGTTCGACAATGTGGCGCCACTGGGCTATCCCGAGGTGAACCAGATGACGCTGCCGATTCGGGAGGCGGCGACCGAGCGGGAAGATCCGCAGGGCATGAACCTCTGGGCGGGAACGTCTTTTCGCGAGGCGCAGGCGGGTCCGGTGGCCGACATCGTCGCGAGTCTCACCCCCAACGACTAGCCCGGCGTGCCAGAACTCACCCGCCGGCGGTTGTTGGTGGCCGCGATGGCGGTCCCGGCGCTGAGCACCCGCGCGACCGCGCACGCCGATCCGCCGCAGGTCTACGGCCGCCTTGCCGAGCTCGAGCGCCAATACAACGCCTACATCGGGCTTTTCGCCGCAGATCTCGGGTCGGGGCGCACGTGCGCACATCGCGACGACGACCCCTTCGCGATGTGCTCGACGTTCAAGGCCTATGCCGCGGCGCGGGTGTTGCAGAAGGCGCAGCGCGGCGAATTAGACTTGCGGCAGTCGATCTTCATCGATCCCGCCGCGTTGCTGCCCAACTCACCGGTGACCGCGCCGCAGGCCGGCCACACCATGCCGCTCGCGCAGCTGTGCGCGGCCGCGTTGCAGCGCAGCGACAATGTGGCCGCCAACCTGCTGCTGGCGCAGATCGGCGGACCGTCGGCCATCACCGACTTCGCTCGCTCCATCGGAGACGAGCGCACCCGGCTCGATCGGTGGGAGATCGAATTGAACACCGCGATCCCCGGCGACCCGCGCGATACCAGCACCCCGCGGGCGCTTGGCACCGGAGTCCAAAACCTGCTCACCGGAACGGTTCTCGGTGACGCGCAGCGCAGCCAGCTGGAACAGTGGATGCGCGACAATGTGACCTCGAGCATGCGGGCGGGTCTGCCGCCGGGGTGGACCAGCGCCGACAAGACCGGCAGCGGGGACTATGGCAGCACCAACGACATCGGCATGGTCTACGGGCCGGCCGGGGAGCGCGTGGTGCTGTCGTTGATGACGCGCTCGCAGTCGGCGACCCCCGGCGCCGATGCCCTGCGTCCGCTGATCGTCGAGGTGACGAAATCGGTGCTGGGATGGCTGACCGCGCAGGGCTGAGTGCTAGGCCAGCACGCCGGCCGGGTCGGTGAACGGCAAGCTCAGGTCGGCGGCCACCCGTTCGGACAGCAGCGCGCCTTCGTGTGTCGAAAGACCTTTTGCCAGAGCCGGATCCGACCGGCAGGCCTGCCGCCAGCCCTGGTCGGCGAGCCGGAGCACGTACGGCATCGTCGCGTTGGTCAGCGCGTAGGTCGAGGTCTTCGGGACCGCGCTGGGCATGTTGGCCACGCAGTAGAACAGCGCATCGTGCACCGTGAACGTCGGGTCGTCGTGGGTGGTGGGCCGCGAATCCTCGAAGCACCCGCCCTGATCGATGGAGATGTCCACCAGCACAGCGCCTGGTTTCATCTGTGCGACAAGCGAATTCGAGATCAACCTCGGTGCCTTGGAGCCGGGCACCAGCACGGCCCCGATCACCAGATCGGCGTGCCTGACCGCGCCCTCGAGCTCGTAGGTGGACGAGTGGCGAGTCTGGATGCGGCCGGTGAACTCGGCATCGAGCAGTCGCAACTTGTCGATGTTGAGGTCGAGCACCCGGACACTGGCCCCCATGCCACTGGCCACCCGGGCCGCGTTATAGCCGGCGGTGCCGGCGCCGATGACCACGACGTCGGCGGGCTTGACGCCCGGCACCCCGCCCATCAACGCGCCGCGTCCGCCCTGCGTCCGCATCAGGTGATACGCCCCGATCTGAGCCGACAACCGGCCGGCGACTTCGCTCATCGGGGCCAGCAGCGGCAGCGCGCCGTCGGCGGTCTGCACGGTCTCGTAGGCGATCGACGTTGTGCCCGAAGTCAATAGCGCGTCGGTGCAGGCACTCGACGCCGCCAGATGCAGATAGGTGAACAGGACCTGCCCGCCGCGCAACAGCGCATACTCGGCGGGCATCGGTTCCTTGACCTTGAGCAGCAGGTCGGCCTCGGTCCACAGCTGCTCGGCGGAGCTGAGGAGCTGCGCGCCCGCGGCCTTGAACTCCATATCGGTGATTGCCGACCCCTCTCCGGCGCCGGCTTGCACCAGCACCTCGTGGCCGCGGTGCGTCAATTCGGCGACGCCTGCCGGGGTAATGGCCACCCTGAACTCGTTGTTTTTGGTCTCGGTGGGAATGCCGACTCGCATGCCACAAGTGTGAAGAAAGTTCGATGAAGCGGCAAACAGGCTGATGTTAATTCCATAAGATCGGGACATGACCGACAAGTCAACGGATCTTGTGGGTGCGCCGGGTGTCAGGCCGAAGGATGTTCGGTCGGCCGATCTCGATGCCGTGGACCGCAAAATCCTGGGCCTGCTGCACGCCGACGCACGTATTACCAACAATGCGCTGGCCGAGGCGGTCGGCATCGCGGCGTCCACGTGTCACGGGCGGGTACGGCGGCTGGTCGACCTCGGCGTGATCCGCGGTTTCTTCACCGACATCGATCCGGTCGAGGTGGGCATGCCGCTGCAGGCGATGATCTCGGTGACCCTGCAATCCAACGCGCGCGGCAAGATCCGCAGCTTCATCCACCAGATCCGGGCACGCCGCCAGGTGATGGACGTCTACTTCCTCGCGGGGGCAGACGATTTCATCCTGCATGTCGCTGCCCGCGACACCGAGGACCTGCGTTCGTTCGTGGTGGAGAATCTCAACGCCGACGCCGACGTCGCCGGCACTCAGACCTCGTTGATCTTCGAACATCTCCGTGGAGCCGCGCCGATCTAGGCTTATTATCTGCCGATGAGCGACCCGTGCGTGTCGGCCACTGTCCAGATCGAAGCGCGCCCCGACGTGGTCTATTCGCTGATCACCGACCTGCCGACGTTGACCTCGCTGGCCGAAGAGGCGGTCGCGATGCAGTGGTGCAAGGGCGATGCGGCGTGTTCGGGGGCGGTATTCGCCGGCCGCAACGAGAACGGCAGCAAGCGGTGGAACACGAAGTGCACCGTCACCGACGCCGAGCCGGGCCGGCGGTTCGCGTTCGACGTGCGGCACACGGTCTTTCCGATCGCGCGCTGGCAATACGACATCGTCGCCTCCGACGGCGGCTGCCTGGTCACCGAAAGCACCTGGGACCGCCGTCCCGGCTGGTTCCGCAAGCTCTCCGGCAGGGCCACCGGCGTCACCGACCGGGTGGCCGCCAACACCAAGAACATCGAGCTCACGCTTCAACGCCTCAAGCAGCGCGCCGAAGCCGGCTAGCCAGGGACTTCGCGAGAAACCCGGTACCGGTGGTTTCGCATATTCGCGCGGCAAACTTATACTGGCCATGCCCGATGTTCACCGAGACGACTTCTGGTCGGGGTAAACGCAGGTAGGGGGCCATATGTTCACCGTCGACGATCAGGCCGCGGGTTCACGCTCAGGAAGGCTGGGGGCATCGCTCGACCATGAGCGCCTGGTGCTCGAGGCGCGTGATGTGGCTTTCGACTGGGCGAACCTACCGGTGCACTACGTGCCCAACGAACCGTTCACCACGCACATGCTCAACGTCTTGCACCTGCTGCTCCCCGCGGGTGAGGAGTTCTTCGTCGAGGTGTTCAAGCGAGCGCTACCGCTGATCCGGGACGACCAGCTGCGGCTGGATGTCCAGGGTTTCATCGGCCAGGAGGCGGTGCATTCGCAGGCGCACTCGGGCGTGCTCGCCCGGTTCGACGCCCAGGGCATCGACGTGACGCCCTACACCGGCCAGATCAGGTGGATGTTCGAGAAGCTGCTGGGGTCCAGACCCGGGTGGAGTAAGCGGCGCCGGGACAGCTGGCTGCTCGAGCAGGTCTCGTTCGTCTCCGCAATCGAGCACTACACCGCGATCTTGGGCGAGTGGATTCTGAACACCCCGGCGCACGATGCGATCGGCACCGATCCGGTGATGCTGGACATGCTGCGCTGGCACGGCGCCGAAGAAGTCGAGCACAAGGCGGTGGCCTTCGACACGATGAAACATCTGCAGGCCGGGTATTGGCGGCAGGTGCGCGCGCATCTGGTCGTCTCGCCGGCGATGTTGCTGCTGTGGATCCGCGGCGTGCGTTACCTCTATTCGGTGGACCCGCTGTTGTCGCCGGGCACCAAGCCGCGCTGGCGCGACTACGTCAACGCGGCCCGCCGCGGCCTGTTGCCCGGCCCGCTACGATTCCTGCGTGGTATCGCCGATTACTACCGGCCGGGCTTCCACCCCTCGCAATTGGGCGGGCTTGGGCAGGCAGTCGACTATCTGGCCGTCTCTCCTGCAGCGAGGGCATCGCACTGATCTATGACCATTGACTTCGGATTCACCGCATCCAACGGTGTGGCCCTGGCCGTCCATCGTTACACCGAAATCGACCCGCAACGCCCGACGATCCTTGCCATTCACGGCTGGCCCGATAACCATCACGTCTGGGACCCGATCGCCGAGGAATTCGCGCAGAACTACGCCGGCCGATACAACTTCGTCGCCTACGACGTCCGCGGCGCCGGCGAATCGTCGCGTCCGGCAAAGCAATCCGGGTATGCCTTCGAGCATCTGGTGTCCGATCTCGGGGCGGTGATCGACAGCCTGGGGGGCGAGAAGGTCCACCTGCTGGCCCACGACTGGGGTTCGATCCAGGCCTGGGCGGCCATCACGGACGAATCGATGATGGACAAGATCGCCTCGTTCACCTCGATCTCGGGACCGCATCTGCAGTACGCGGGCAGGTTCTTGCGGTCGGCGCGCAACCCGCGGGGGCTGGCCCAGGTCGCAGGCCAGCTGATGGCTTCGACCTACATCGGCTTCTTCCTGTGCCCCGGCGTGCCGGAAGCGGCGTTTCATTCCGGAATCGGCGTCAAAGTCGTTGAGGCCATAGAACGCATCGGCCGATCGAGCACGCGCAGTCAGCGTCGTGCGACGCCGCGCTCGACCGCGGACTATGTCAACGGACTGAACCTGTACCGGGCCAACATGCCTGCGCCGATGTTGTTGCCGGGGCGCGAACTACCGAAGACCAACGTCGCGGTCCAGGTGCTGGTACCGCGCATGGACCTCTTCGTGACTCCCGCGCTACAGCGCTTTACCGGCGCGATTCCCGCTGGGGGCAGGGTGGTTTCGATCGAGGGCGGTCACTGGGTGGTGACGTCTCGTCCCGATGTGGTGGCCCGGCTCACCAGCGAGTGGATCGATCGCAGCGTCGCCGGCGCGGCCCCCGCGGGCGAACCTGCGGTGCAGGGCGGCCCGCACGAGATACCGGGCAAGCTCGCGTTGATCACCGGCGCCGGTGCCGGGATCGGCCGGGCCACCGCGGTGGAACTGGCCCGTCACGGTGCTCGCAAGGTGATCATCGTCGATCGAAACCTTGACGCCGCCAACGAAACCGCGGACGCCGTTCGCGCCGCGTGCGCCGAGGCCGTGGTGTACCAAGCCGATGTCAGCGACGAAGAGTCGATGAACGACCTTGCCGCCCAAGTGCTTAACGACCACGGTGTGGTCGACATCCTGGTGAACAACGCTGGTATCGGCATGGCGGGCCGGTTCCTGGAGACCAGCTCCGGGAACTGGGAGGACATCATCGGGGTCAACCTGCGCGGTGTCATCACCGGCAGCCGGGCTTTCGGCGCGCAGATGGTCGAGCGTGGCGAGGGCGGGACGATCATCAACGTGGCGTCGGCGTCGGCGTACCTGCCGTCGAAATCCATGGTCGCCTACAGCACCACGAAGGCGGCGGTGCTGGGGTTCAGCGAATCGCTGCGTGCCGATTTCGCCGACGAGGGTATTGCCGTGACCGCGGTGTGCCCCGGATTCGTCAACACCGATATCGCCAAAAGCACTGTCTATGCGGGGATGTCGGACGCCGAGCAGGAGCGGGCCCGGGACAAGGCCGACGCCGCTTACCGGCGCCGTAACTACACCCCGGAAGCCGTGGCCGAGGCGATCGTCAGGGCCATCAAGACCGGCCCCGCGGTGTTACCGGTCGCCGCCGAGTCCAGAATCGGCTACGCGATGCGCCGGATCAGCCCGGGGGCGGTGCGGCTGCTCGCGCGGTTGGACATTCGGCCGACGTAAGCGTGGTGGGGGATTTGCCTGTGCGGGATAGTATCTGGACCAGTAGGCCCGACGACCTTTACGGCCGGCGCGACCGCGACCGTCTCGGCACGGTGCTGTCGGGGATCCGGTTGTTGTTCGACGGATTCAACTCGGTGTCGCGGTGGGAGCCGTCGCGGATCAAGCCGGTGCGGCGCACCCGGGCCGCCGTCGTGACCAAGCGTGAACTCGTCGCGCCCGATGTCGTCGCGCTGACGCTGGCCGACCCGGACGGCGGGTTGCTCCCGTCCTGGACGCCCGGCGGGCACATCGACGTGGTGCTCCCTTCGGGGCGGCGCCGCCAGTACTCGCTGTGCGGTCCGCCCGGGCGGCGCACCGACTACCGCATCGCCGTACGCCGGATCGCCGGCGGCGGAGGCGGTTCGATCGAAATGCACGACGCGTTCCACGTCGGATCCACATGTGAGTTCGAAGGCCCGCGTAACGCCTTTTATCTCGGCTCGGCCGAGCGCGACGTGTTGTTCGTGATCGGCGGCATTGGTGTGACGCCGATTCTGCCGATGATCCAGGTTGCCCAGCAACGCGGAATCAATTGGCGTGCAATCTATGCCGGGCGCAGCAGGGAATACATGCCGTTGCTCGACGAAGTGATGGCGGTGGCCCCGGGCCGGGTCACCATCTGGGCCGACGACGAACACGGCCGCTGTGCCGCCGTCGATGACCTGCTCGCCGGCGCCGGACCGGCGACGGCCGTTTACGTGTGCGGCCCGACCGGGATGCTCGAGGGGGTTCGCGTAGCCCGCAACGAACATGCTGACGCGGCTTTGCATTACGAGCGATTCAGTCCGCCACCGGTCGTCGACGGCGTTGCATTCGAGCTCGAGCTCGCGCGGTCACAGCGGCTGCTCGATGTTCCGGCCAATCGGTCCGCGCTGGACGTGATGCGAGACCTTGAACCGAGCACCCCGTACTCCTGCCAGCAGGGCTTCTGCGGGACATGTAAGGTCAAAGTCCTTGCCGGACAAGTCGATCACCGCGGGCGCACGGCGGTCGGCGACGACGAGATGCTGGTCTGCGTGTCGCGGGCTAAAGCCCGGCGGCTCGTCATCGACGCCTGAGCGCTCAGTCTTCGGCCGCCGATCGATGACGTCGGTAGCCGACGTGGCGCACCGTTACGCCGGGCAGCGGCTCCCAGACGAGCGCACGGTCGTCAAGTTGAAAATCGTTGTCCTCGTAGAATTGTCGCGCCGATTCATTCTTTTCTGCACACCACAGAACCACATCGCCCGACGGATTGGCGTTCACGGCCTTGTTCAGCAGGCGTACACCGACCCCGAGTCCCTTGGCTTCGTCTGCGGTGTAGAGGGCGTCGATTTGCAGGTCATCGCTACTGGTGGAAGCGGGCCCGAAGACCGTCATCCCCAATATCTTGCCGCGGGCCTCGGCAACCCACATACCCCATCCCGGCTGATTCAGTGCTTCGCGGTACTTCACCGTGGCCCACAACTTCGGCGTCGCGATCACGTCGAGCAGGTGATCTTCCAGGATTCCGGCGAAGGACCGCCGCCACACCGGATAGTGCATCGCCGCGACCTTCTCGAAATCGCCTGGTCCGGCCCTACGGATCTTGACGTCCTTCGATTTCACAGGGCCACCTTAAGGTCAATCCGGCCGGGAATGCTCGAGATAGGCGACCAGGGCATTGATCAGACCTCGCCGCGCCATGTCCAGGTCGGCATAGGAGCCCAGTTGACGCTCGGACACCAGGCCGCGCATCGCGCCCGGGATCAGCGCGGCCACTTCGCGAACGCGGTCCGGGTCGACGTCGAGCCCGGCGAAGGCGTTCTGACAGGTTTCCAGCCAGCTCTTGCCCCAGGAGAACAGCTCGGCGGCGGTGCGCGGGTACAGGCGCTCCAGCTCGTCGGGGTCGCGGGGGAGGGCGGCGCGCAGATTTTCGATCGCGCGCGAATCCGGCGACGCCAGACCGCGGTACAAGGTTTCGATGATGGCGCTGACACGCTCGCGCAGCGGTGCATTCGGTTGGACCGGTGTCGACAGCGACGAGAAGGTCGCCGCCCGTCGCTCGGCGGTCCGGTGCAGCACGGCCGCCCAGAAGCCGTCGGTGTCGCCGAACTGATACTGCACCGCGCCCCAGGTGGCGCCGATGTCCTTGGCGATGCGATTGGCCGACACCGACCCCGGCTCGCCCGAGCCCAGCGACCGCAGTGCGGCCTCGAGCATGTTCTCGCGAGTTGCGCTGCCGCGCCGGTTCGGCCGCCGGCCCACGATGCCGGCCTCCGAAACGTGCCTGGTAGCCCGCTGCGCCATCGGCCGATCCTAATCGATTGTTTGCACGCAGCCGCGGAGCGAACTACATTTTCATAGAGGGTACTTTGATTGTTGGCCGGCGCCGCTATCATTCGTTGCGAGGAGGGCAGCTCTGATGGTTGAGTTCGATGGCTAAGCCGCCGTTGTCGATGAAACCGACCGGATGGTTCCAGGTCGCCTGGTCCGAGGAGATCGGCGTCGGGGACGTCCACAAGATGAAGTACTTCGACCAGGAAATGGTCGCCTGGCGGGCCGACTCCGGTCAGCTCACCGTGATGAACGCCTATTGCGAACACCTGGGTGCGCATCTGGGGTACGGCGGCAAGGTCGTCGGCGAGGTGCTGCAGTGTCCTTTCCACGGCTGGCAGTGGAGCAACGAGGGCCGCAACGTGTGCATTCCGTATCAGGACCTCCCCAATCGCGGCCGCCGGGTGCGCACCTATCCCGTGGTGGAGCGCAACGAGTCGGTCTACATCTGGCACGACGTCGACCGTCGCGAACCGTTCTTCGACGCTCCGGACGTGTTCGCCTCGTTCGGCGACGGCAGCAGTCCCGACGGCTATTACCCGCAGCAGCGGTTGTACCGCGCCGGCCTGGAGTTGCATCCGCAGTACGTGCTGGAAAACGGGGTGGACTTCGCGCACTTCAAGTACGTGCACAACACGCCGATCGTGCCGGTGTTCACTCGCCACGACTTCGGCGAGCCGGTATCTTTCGTGGACTTCACCATCACCTTCGAGGGCGACGACGGGCAGCGGATCGAGGACGTCAACAGCGGCGTCGAGGCGATCAACGGCGGTCTGGGCATCGCGGTGACCAAGAGCTGGGGCATGGTCGACAACCGCACCATCTCGGCGATCACCCCGGTCGACGAGTGCACATCCGATGTCCGGTTCATGGTGTACATCGGCCGCACGCCGCACAAGGATCCGGTCCGCACCGAGATGAAGGCCCAGGAATTCGGCCGAGAAGTCATCCGGCAGTTCGAACAGGACATCGAAATCTGGCAGCACCAGCGGTATTCGGATCCGCCCGCGCTCGCCACCGACGAGTACGAAGGATTCACGGCAATCCGCAAGTGGGCCAAGCAGTTCTATCCCGACGGCATCGGTGGCAGCGCCGCCGAAGTCTACGCAGCATCCCAGAAAGGCTGAATGCAATGAACGCACCCGCTGGACCAATTCGCGTCTTCCAAGTTGGAAGTGGAAACGTCGGGTCGGAGATGATCAGGCGGATCGCGACCCAGCCTGATCTCGAACTCATTGGTGTGCATGCCTATTCGCCGGAGAAGGTCGGAAAGGACACCGGCGAGTTCGCCGGCGTGGGGGCCAACGGGGTGAAGTTCACCGGGAGCATCGATGAGATCATCGCCGCCAAGCCCGACGTGCTGACGTTCCACGGCGTGTTCCCCGACGAGGACCTCTACGTCGCTGTGCTGGAGGCGGGCATCGATATCGTCACCACCGCCGACTGGATCACCGGATGGCACCGCGACACCAACCACCCGCACCCGTCCGGCAAGCCGGTAACCCAGTTGCTGGCCGAGGCGTGCGAAAAGGGCGGTGCGACGTTCTATGGCACCGGAATGAACCCGGGGCTCAACCAGATTCTCGGTGTGGTGTGCTCGGCCGACGTCGCCGACATAGAAAACGTCACCACGATCGAGTCCGTCGACGTGTCGTGTCACCACTCCAAGGACACCTGGATCGAGGTGGGCTACGGCCTGCCGGTTAATGATCCGTCGATCCCGGCCAAGCTGGAGAAGTACACCCGGGTGTTCGCCGACAGCGTGTTGATGATGGCCGACTGCTTCGACGTCAAACTCGACGAGGTCAAGTTCAGCTACGAGTTGGGCGCGTGCACCAAGGATGTCGACCTGGGCTGGTACGTCCTGCCCAAGGGTTCGCTGGGCGGCAATTACCTCAAGTACCAGGGCATGGTGGACGGGGTGCCCCGGGTGGAGACGCACCTGGAATGGCAGATGACCCCGCACACCGATCCGCACTGGGATATCAAGGGCTGCTACATCACCCAGATCAAGGGCGACCCCTGCGTCTATAACAAGCACATGATCTTTCCCAAGCCCGGCGTCGACCTGTCCAACCCGGAGAACTTCGCCTCCATCGGCATGACTGTGACCGGCATGCCCGCCCTGGCCTCGATCAGGTCTGTGGTGGCGGCGCCCCCGGGGCTGATCACCAGTGCGGACCTTCCGCTGCGCGGGTTCGCCGGGCGGTTCAAGCTCTAGCCTCAGCCCGCTTCGCCGTCGCCCAGGAGCCGTTCCGGATGGTGATAGTCGTTGGTGCGCGCGCCGGCGTCAAACTGCGGCGGAGGGATCCACTCGGTGCGCCCGTTCGCCAATTTCCCTGTTCGCCAACCTATTCCGGCGAGTTTGTGGTGGGCCCTACATGCGAACGTGAGGTTGTCGACGTCGGTCGCGCCGCCGGCAGCCCACTCGTCGACGTGGTGGACTTCGCACCAATAGCCGGGCGCGTCGCAGCCCGGGTGCGTGCAGCCGCGGTCCTTGGCGTATAGGACCACGCGTTGATCCGGTGTGGCAACTCGGCGTGATCGGCCGAGATACAGTGGCCGGCTTTGATGCTCGTCGAATACGGCGAGATAGTGGTAGGCGTGGCCGGCCATCCGGATCACATCCCGCATGGGCAGCAGCGTTCCGCCACCCGTCACCGCTCGGCCCGCGCCCGTCGTCAGCTCCTGCAGCGTGGTCGACACAATGACGCTGACCGGCAAGCCGTTGTGCTGACCGAGCTTCGGGTCGCCCAACTGACCGCGGACTAAGGCATTGAGCGCGTCGTGCCGCCGCTGTCCCGGCGTTCGCGCATCACGACTAATCAAATCATCGGCGGGTTCGCCAGTGGTGCAAGGGTATTCGTCATCCGGGTTGCACATGCCGGGTGCGGCGAATCGAGCGAGCCACGCGTCGAGGTTGGCACGCAATTCTGGTGACGCAATGAGCTTTCCGATGCTCATGCCGTCGCTGCGCTGACCGCACCAAGTGAAGCCGCGTTGACGTGCGCGGTCGGAGTCGGAGAACTTCCCGTCGGGATTGATATGCAGCGCCATCCGATGCGCGGCCCTTTCCAGCTGATCGGGACGCAGCTTGGTCGCCTGCTTGGCAAGAAAACATTCGGCGTCCTCGACGGTATCTGCGGGTGTCGCGTCGGGGAGGTTGCGGACGAAGGTCTGAATCACGCGCAGGTGTTGCGCGTCGAGCGCGCCCTCTCGCCAGGCCGTCGCGGTGGCCGGCAGCTCCGGTGGCAACTCCTGGCCGGTGAGAGTCACACGCGCAGAGAGCTGTTCAGCATCCCGAACCCGGCGGCGGGCTTCGGCGTAACTGATCCGCAGGCGATCGGCAATCACCATGTGGATCGGGCCACCCACGGCGGCCGGCTCCTCCTTGGCCAGGCTCGCGATGACGTCGTGGCCCGAAGCGATCTGCCGTCGGCGCGAGGCTTCCATCCGTTCGAGCACTCGCAGCCGGACGATGGGGCTCAATACATCGATGTTCAAGCCGCGGATCGCGGCGTCGCCGGCGTCCAGCGTGTCCAGGGCGGCTGTCACCTCCGCGTCAACTTCGATCGAATGCATGTTCGAATTCTATGGCTCCCCAAACCCTGATGCCACGCCGAAGGGCGCCGCCTGTGGACAAGCGCCCAACTGTGGACGAGGCCGGCACGACGGCCCGTCTAGGGTGAAGACCATGCGGGTAGGAGTGCTGGGAGCCAAGGGCAAGGTCGGGTCGGCGATGGTGGCCGGTGTGCAGGCCGCTGACGATCTGACGTTGTCCGCCGAGGTCGACGCCGGCGACCCGATGAGTCTGCTGACCGATCACGACACCGAGGTCGTGATCGACTTCACCCACCCCGACGTGGTGATGGGCAACCTGGAGTTTTTGATCGGCAACGGAATTCACGCGGTGGTCGGTACCACCGGCTTCACCGCCGAGCGGCTGCAACAGGTGCAGGCCTGGCTGGCCGACAGCCCAAGAACTTCCGTGCTGATCGCGCCGAATTTCGCGATCGGCGCGGTGCTGTCCATGCATTTCGCGAAGCAGGCCGCGCCCTTCTTCGACTCGGCTGAGGTCGTCGAGCTGCATCACCCGCACAAGGCTGACGCGCCGTCGGGTACGGCGACCCGAACCGCCAAGCTTATCGCCGAATCTCGAAAAGGGCTGCCGCCCAACCCCGATGCCACCAGCACCGGCCTGCCCGGAGCGCGTGGCGCCGACGTCGACGGAATCCCGGTGCACTCGGTGCGGCTGGCCGGGCTGGTCGCCCATCAGGAAGTGCTGTTCGGCACCGAGGGGGAGACACTGACCATCCGCCACGACAGCCTGGATCGCACCTCGTTCGTGCCGGGTGTGCTGCTGGCGGTGCGCCGCATCAAGGAACACCCCGGGCTGACGGTGGGGCTGGAGCCCCTGCTCAACCTGCGATGAGCAGGTTGTTGCGCACGCAACTGCTGATCGCGTTCCTGTGCGCGGCGATGTTGTTGTACTTCGTGCTGCTGGGGCGGTTGGCCGTCGCGATGATCGCGTCGGGCCGGCCCCCCGCCGTCGGCCTCGGGCTGGCGGTGTTGATCATGCCGGTGATCGGGCTGTGGGCGATGATCACCACGCTGCGCGCCGGATTCGCCCACCAGAAGCTGGCCCGGCTGATCGCCGAGCAGGGAATGGAACTCGATGCCAGCGGACTGCCTCGGCGGGCGTCGGGTCGCATCCAGCGCGACGCGGCCGACGCGCTGTTCGCCACCGTGCGCACCGAAGTGCAGGCTCACCCCGACGACTGGCGGCATTGGTACCGGCTGGCCCGGGCCTACGACTATGCGGGGGATCGCCGTCGCGCCCGGGAAGCCATGAAGACGGCGGTCGAATTGGAGGGCCGCCCGTGAGCAAGATGCTGCTGATCGTGCATCACACGCCGTCACCGCACTGCCAGGAGATGTTCGAGGCGGTGGTGGCGGGGGCGACCGACCCCGAGATCGAAGGTGTGGATGTCGTGCGTCGGGCGGCGCTGACGGTCTCGCCCGTCGAGATGCTCGACGCCGACGGTTACCTACTCGGCACGCCTGCCAACCTCGGCTACATCTCGGGCGCTCTCAAGCACGCATTCGATTGCGCCTATTACCAATTGCTCGATTCGACGCAGGGACGTCCGTTCGGTTTGTACCTGCACGGAAACGAGGGCACCGAGGGCGCCGAGCGCGCCGTCGATGCCATCACGACGGGCCTGGGGTGGGTGAAAGCCGCAGCGACCGTTACGGTTTCAGGTAAACCCAGCAAGGACGACGTCGAGGCGTGCTGGAACCTCGGGGCGACCGTCGCGGCTGCGTTGATGGAGTGAAACCCGTTCAGGGCGAACGCGTTTCGCCGGCGTCTCTTAGTTGTGCCGAAGCGCTCGGAGCGGAGAACAGCGATCGCGCGACCGGCGCTGACGCAATGGGCCCGACGCTGTTGATCGTGCGGAGGAAGGCCGATCCGACTTCGGGGCGCGCGGTCGCCTGCGAGACAGGGCGCGAGGCTGCGGGACGAGCAGCGAGCGTGGCAGGGTCCGCCATCTGGAATTGCTCGTGTGGGCGGTCAACGTGCGGGCCGTCAAACGGGGTCGCGGCCGGGTCGGAGCTGACCGCAGTGAGTTGGCTCTGGTAGTACTTGCCAGGCTCTCGATACACGAGCTTCGGCGGCCATGTTGAGGTCGAGCTATTTTCGTCATCGCTCTGTGGGGCGCCCTTGCTCGCGTAGCCGTCGCCGGGGGGAACCGGAGCATCCGGGGAGGGCTGGGAACCGGCTTTGCCGGCGTCGCCGGCGGGTCCCGCGGGCGGCTGCCACGCGGTCCACGCCTGCGTCGGTACCGGCGCCGCGCCCGTCGCCTGCTCGAGGTACTGCCGCCACGCCTGAAGATAGCTGAAGAGTTGCTGGGCGTAGTCGGCCGGCGCGGGCGGTGCCGGTGACACCGGAGCCATGGGCGGCGCCATCGGCCCCATCGGCATGGGCGGCATCGGAGGCATGGATTGCATGAACGGCATGAACGGCGGCATCAACGGCCCTCCCGCCGGGCCGGTCAGCAATGGTGACCGGGCCGCCATGGCCGCCCACTGCTCGAGAAGCTGTCGCCAGTTCTGCAGGTAGCAGAGCAACTGCTGGTTGTAATCGGTTGCAGGCATGGACATTTGTTGACCTCCAGCTAGTGCGGGATGGGAGACGTTGGGGCACCGAACGACAACGCGGCCGGTGGGTCCAGCGGATGCGGCAGCGACTGCTCGCAGAGTTGCGAGTCGACCGTGCGAAGCGTGCGGGTGTCGGCCGGCTCGCGGTTTTCGATGTCGAACACGTAGCAGTAGTCACCCGCGGGTGTCGGCATCCGAATCGGGCTTGACATACTTTGGTCGAGGAAGCCGTAGGGGAACTCCCAGTCGAGCGCCGGGGCCTTTTCGCGGCGATCGAGACCACCCGATTCGACCCAGATGTAGTGGTCGAGAATGGCATTGACGGCATGGCGTCCCGATTCGCACGCGGACTCCATCGACGTCACCCGGGTGAACGTCTTGTTCCACGTGCCCGCGAAGACCACCGAATTGTTGTGCACCTGATAGCCGCCATGGCGAGCCTGCCAGACATTGTGCTGCTCAAGATCTTTCAGCCACTCGTCTTCTGGCGGTGTTCTCGTATAGGACGTTCCGTGCGGGTTCCACGGGTCGCTGCCGGGCCGATTGTCCCAGTCTCCGACGATGGGAACCAGATACGGTGACTCGTTGCGGACCACGCGGCCATGGCCCTGACCGGGCCCGGCAGCCATGACCAGGCCGCGATCGAGCGCGTACCACACGGGCCACGGCACGACCTCTTCGCCGACGGATTCCGGATTGCTGCTGAGCGCGGAAATGAGCTGGCGCCACACCTCTACGGCGATTTCGTCGGCTGTGCACTCGCGGGCCGCCTTTCCCCGACCGGACTCGTCGAGCAGATGACCCGAGGGGGTATTGAAATCCCCGATGTCGACCGAGAGCACCGAGGTGCAGCCGTCACGGTCCAGAATCGGTCGCTTCTCCCACAATCCAGACTGGTTGATCGACGACAGCGCCCACTCCGTGCCGGTCAGCAACAGATGTCCGAACAACAGCTGAAATTCCGTGTCGAAGTAGTACTGGATACCGCACAGCGTTTGGAAACGATCCCATGGGACCCGGCCCATCTCATCCATCGAGTACGGGTTGCGCCGCTGCCGGGGCCGGGTCGAATCGGGTTGCAGCGGGCCGTCCGGCGGGGGAGCGATGGTGGTGAATCCGTCCAGCCCGGCCACGGTTCCGCCGGTGCCGGCCGCGCGCAACGCGGTGGTGATGTATTCGGCTCCCGGAGCGTCGACGGCGACGACCGTGTAGTCCGAACTCACCCGGGTGCCGTCGGCGAACGTGGTCTGGACGCGGGGCCGCAGATGGGGTGGCTGCGTCGGGTGCGGCGCCGGAGGGTCCAGGCGGGTCGCCGCATTGTGGACGAAGCGGACGCCGAGCGCGACGAGGTGGCGGTACCAGTGGTCTAACCACGACTCGGTGGTGGGACCGTTGAGCACCCCATCGGCCTTGTTGTCGCGGCGGTCCATATTCAGGTACAGCTGTAGATAGGTGCTCATGTTGGTCCGCGCGTCGCCCCAGATCGAATCGAGAGCAACCAGGATTCTTGGCATTTGGCGCAACAGCTTGTCGCACGTCGGTGAGTAGACGTACTGGTTCATCCCGGTCTTGCGGTCGTATCCGACCAGGAAATCGTAGGCGGACATGTTCTGCAGTTCTCGCGCGCGACGCAACGGACTGGTGGCGAGGTAACGCAGCAGCCTGCTCAGGTAGGTCCCCACGTCGGCAGGGGTGAAGCCCAATATCGCGAGTTCGCTGAGGATTCCGAGAAACTCAGCCGGGCTGCGTGGGAGTTCGCTGGGAAAGACGAGCGACGGCTGACCGTGCACCGTGACGCCCTTGGTGACGACCCGCCGGACGTTGTCATAGACGGTGCGTGAAGTCGCTGTCCAGCCGGCGGCACCGCCCGCCGTCGGCGTGAGCTGATAGACCGGGATGCGCTGGAACAGGTCCCAGATGTGTAGGTAGAACGCCGGAAAGAAGCGGAAGCCGTGTTCACCCGGAACCGCTTGCCGCGGCTCACGCGGGCTGCCCGGTCGCCCCGGGAAGGGCCGCAGCTCGGCTTGGCTCCCGTCGTGCGTGCCCACCGTCGAAAACTGCGAGGCGGCAAGGCCGCCGAGCTTGACCGGCGGGTAGGTGCCGGCCGGCTCGGATCCCAACCCGTTGCGTTCGTCCTGTCGTGACTCGTACACCGTGACCACGAAGCCGCGCTCGGCGAGTTCGTGCGCGGCGGTAAGGCCGGCGATGCCGGCACCGAGCACCGTCACCGTGGGGCGTCGGTCGCGGGAGCCCGGGGTCGTGATGCGCTCGGTCATGGCGTCCCCGCCCGGAGTTCGGACAGCAGCGTGGGCTGCGACGAGGCCCGGACCGCGGCGTGGACGTACGCCAGCAGGGCGTCGTGCGCACACTGGACGTCGTCGAGCGTCCCTCGCACGCCCACCGTCCCCGTCTCCACGGCCTCGCCCAGCCCCATCCGCGCATCGAGCAGGTCGAGGATGGTGGCTCGCGAGGCAACGATGCGGGTGCCGGCCATCGGCACCGCACCGTTGGATACCTGAAGTCGACCACCGCCACCGCGCAGTGAAAACACCTCGCCGTCGACGTGGAGTTCGACCACCATCGGGCCCAGCTCGGCGACGATCAATCGGTAACTGTCGGGCACCTCGTCTTCGAGGTGCTCGATCGAGCGCCGCAATAGCGACGAAATCGGTTCAGCCATAGAGGAACTCGAATACGCCAGTGCCGACTAGGTCGAAGTCCTCGCCGTTGATTGTGCCGCTCGCTCGGGTGGTGCCGCTCGTCTCGCAGAGCACGGTCGAACGGTCGAGGAATGCTTCGCTGGGCTGCGCCAGGCGGGCATAAGAATGCGAGTGGAACTCGGCATGAACGCTGTCGCCCGCTCGCGTCGCCGTGATGTCCATCCGGTCCGGCACGCCCGGCACCTCGCCGTCCAGCAGCAGCCGCATCGGAGGCGGCAAGGTGCAGTCGGCGGCGCGGGCGAGCCGGCCTTGCGAGCGCGTCTGCACCGCCGCGTGCCGGAATATCGCGGCCGGCTCGTCGTGGTGCCAGACGTAGAGCGCTTGGGACAGGCAGCGCAGCCGGCTCCGGTCGGTCGTCTGCAGGAAAACCATCGACCACGGGTTGCCGGGTTCGGTGGGCAAAATGGTGCCCCATATCCAGCCGAAGTCGTCGCCCCACCGGAACCGGCCCCAGTTGTGGTCGTGATAGGCGAGGTCGTCCTCCATCCGGTGCTGGTGGCCGCCGATACAGAGCAGTCCGTTGGCGCGCAGCCGCGGTACGAACAGCCAGCTGATCCGGCCGTCGCCAAGCGGCTGGTTGCGGACGACGAACGGCCGGCTTGCCGAGGTGAAATGCAACTCGCCCCGAATGTCCTTGCCGGGCAGGTCGATTACTACCCGGTATCCGTCGGGCAGTACGGTCATCCGATTAGCGCCGATGCTCAGTTCACCCAGATCGGCCGAGACGTTCAGGGCGCTCCCGTCGAACCGCTCGATCGCGCCGGTCCAGTCCTGGTCGTGAGCGATCACGATGACGCGTGGCGCAAGCCTGGCCCCATCGGCGCCGAAGGCTTCATGGTTGAGGCTGAAGTTGATCAGGAGCCGCACGCCTCGCCCGTGGACCACGAAGTGGTGCCACTCCTTGTAGTCCGCCGGCCTGGCGGTCGCCAGCACCGGGGCGCGCAGGAAGTCGTTGCGGGCGAGCAGCGTGCTCATCGTAGCCACCGCGTAATCGGTTCGGGCGACGGCTCTGCCGCCTCAAAATCTGTATTCTGTTGCGCCGTAGCGGAATTGGCGAGCCGTCCGACCGCGGCACCGAGGCTCGCCAGTCCGAGCAGCGCATGCACGAAGTCATCCGGTTCGATGGGCGGCCCGGCTCGGCGGTCGTCCTCGGCCAGGGCGTGAACCAGCCGGGCCACCCCGGCGACACCAACCAGGTAGCCGATGAAATTGCTCTGGTCGGCCAGCGCTTCACGAGGATCGGTGAGCGTCATGCGAATCCCTCGGGCCGCAGGCGAGCCAGGACGGAGTCGTCGAGGCCGTGCCCGATGACGGCGTCGGCCAGCAGGTCCGCCCAGGCGTCGGGGGCGGCGTTGGGTGCGGCGGGACCGTCGAGAACGTTGAGGCTCACCATTTCCCAGACTCGTCGAAGGTTCTCCACTGCTTCGGAGGCGACCAGCCCGTCGCGCAGCCGCGCCCCGCGCGGGGTGTCCGCATAGCGGCGGCCTTCGGCGACGAGAAGGTCGTGCAACCCGCGCGCCGCCGCGGGATTACCCAGCACCGCGCGGCGCACGCCGACAAGTAGGTCGAACGCGGTCCGCTCCGTGCCGTCGGCCTCTTGTGGCGGCTTGGGGCGCAACTGCGGGGTTTCCCGGTCGATGACGTCGAGAGTGAGCTCGCGGATGCGCTCGAGTTCGGCCAGCATGGCGAGCAGGGCTTCGGGGTTCATCGGGTCCGCCCGTGCACATAGTCCACGAGGTCGGCCAGCATGTCTCGATGGCGACTGCGCGGGAACCAGTCAAGGCTTGCGAGGACGGTGGCCGCCTTCTGGGCATGCCCGGCGGCGACGCCTCGAGCGTGCCTGAGTGAACCTACCCGTTGCATCAGTTCGTAGAGCCATTGAATGTCGTTGATTATCTTCGACTCTGGGAGATGCTGTCCGTGCAGCCGAGCCGCAATTTCGGTCCGGCCCGCCGCGGACAGTTGTCCGCAGGCGGCGAGGCGATCCAACAGCTCGATCAGTTCCAACTCGCCATCCGAGCCCGGGCGGCGCTTGGCCAGAATCGCCACGGCGCGTTCCCGGTCCTTCGGTTCGGCGCATCGCAATGCGTGCAGCAGCATCAGGGTTCGCTTGCCCTCCCAGAGGTCGCCGCCGATCTCTTTGCCGTACTCCTGCGGATCGGCCCGCAAGTTCAGCAGATCGTCGGTGATCTGGAAGGCCGCTCCCAGATGCCGGCCGAGTGACTCCAGAGGGGCCATCCGCTCGGGTGCGGCCCCGGCGGCGATCGCGCCGGCCTGTAGCGGGGTGATGAACGTGTACCAGCTGGTCTTGAGCTCGACCATGGTGAGGTAGTCGTCATCGTCGAGCCGCCAGCGGTTGGACCGGACCCATTCGAGCTCCAGCGCCTGGCCGTCGACGGTGAGCCGGGTCATCTTGGCGACGGCGCGCAGGATGCGCAGGGCCGGCCCGAGCCCGATCCGTTCGACGTTGTCCAGCAGTGGTTGCAACGACAAAGACAGCATGGCGTCACCGACATTGACGGCAATCGGCACGCCGTGGTCGATGTGCAGCGTGGGTTTGCCTCGCCGCCACCAGGATTCGTCCTCGATGTCGTCGTGGATGAGAAACGCGTTGTGGTACAGCTCAAGCGTGGCGGCGGTCGGCAGTATTGCCTCGAGGTGGCCGCCGAGTCCGAGGCAGGTCGCGATGCACAGTGCCGGTCGCAGCGCCTTCCCGCCGCGCAGGGGGTAGTCGAGGATCAGATCGTAGAGACTGTTCGACCCGCGCTCATCCGAACCGTACAGCCGCGCGATCTCCCCGTCACAAGCTTGCTTGCACAGGGCGAGATAGTCGTCGAGCGGGTTCACAGCGATCGGGCTTGAACGAGCCCTAGGGACGGTCGACGTCATGTCGTATCACGGAAATACCACTGGTGTCCCGTAGAGAAGAACAAGCGGCGTCGGATCTTTGACGCGCAGAGCGAAGCGGATTCGGACGGAGAGCTCGACTTGCGAGTTCACGGTCTCCCCGACCACCTCCAGACTCGGGAGCACGCTGACGGCGATGTCCACCGGTTCCTCCCCGGGCGAGGCGTAGCACGCGCCGCCGTGGGCAATGAGCTGGCGTCGGCCCACCATGACCATCACGGTCGGCGGTTTGAGGATCGCAACGCCGCCCGGGTCCACGGCGGGGTCGTCGTTCGGGTGGACCGCCTGAATGTTGGCAAAGTCGTACAGCGACGTCCTGTGCAAAGAGTTGACGTGCGCGGCGGCCAACAGTTGATCGGTGACGGGATAGCCGGCGCTCAAGTCACTGAGGTCCTTGAGTCCTTGGGTGTTCGTGACGAGGCACGACGGCGCTCGATACCCTTGATCCTCGACGTGGGCCCGCGCCTCGATGAGCGCGCTGAGCAGCGAAGAGGGCGGCAACGCATGGTACGGGACGGTGTGGTTGAAAAATGCCCAAAGAGCAAGCGTCCACAGCACGGTCTGGTCGAAACTTTGGGCGAGTTGTGTTGTCGCGAGGTTGACTTCGGCGATGAGTGAGTCGGGCGTCGGAGCGACCGTCTGGACCAGCGTGACTTGAAAATCTTTGTGATCAAGATCGAGATTCAGGAATCCCGGGTTGTTGACGACGTCGTCGGGCACCCTGCTCTGGCCCGGATCGCCGGTATCCCAGTGCGGAATCGCCTGCCAGGCAATGCTGGTGTGCTCGAATGTCTCTTTGATCGTGTGATTGGCCAGGGCCAACCGCTCCGCACTCAGGTACATGGCTGCCACTCCTCGCGGGCCCCCGGCTGTCGGTACAAATCATGAGACAAATTCGGCACGTAAGCAATTGATTCGCCGAAGTTACTGAAGTGGAGTAGTCCACTACTTGTTCAAAAGCGCAACGTCTTGACCAGGGGTCATTTCGCCGCGGGCCACCGCGTCGCAGTGCGATAAGTGCAACGGTGCGACGGGATCGTCGGGCAGCAACTCGCGGCATCGTTCGAACGCGGCGCGGGCGCCGTCGACGTCGCCCGCGTCGAACAACGCGAAGGCCTCGTCGAATGCGGACTGCGCCGCGCGCTTCGCCTCGCGAAGTGAAGCCGAATCCTCGTCGTACACTTCATAAATCGTCACCGGTCGACGTCGGTTGACCACCATGACGCGCTCCATGCGCCGAACGTCGAACTCCTCCGACGCAGCGAGGCGCTTATACGTGCGATCGGAGATGAGCAGAGCGGAGCCGTAGCGCTTGTTGGTGCTCTCGATGCGCGCGGCGAGGTTCACCGCGTCGCCGATGATGGTGAGCACCATGCGGTTTACTCCACCGACGAGCCCAACGGCCACCGCGCCGGTATTGATGCCGATGCCCGCCCGCAGCTCCTCGGAGCCCAGCGCCTTGCGTTCCTGGTTGTGCTCGGCCAACGAGCGCAGCATGGCCAGTCCCGCGCGGACCGCATCGGCCTCGGACTCGAAGACGGCGACGATCTCGTCCCCGCGCACATCTTGAATCATGCCGTGGTAGCTGATGATCGGGAGCTCGACCGCTCGCAGGAAGCCCATCGCCAAGTTGCCCGCCTCGGCGACGTTCATGTCCTCGATCATGGTCGTGTAGCCCCGGATATCGCTGATAAGCACCGTCATTTCGCGTTCCACCCGGTAGCCGCTGCGGACCCGGCGAAGGTCGTCGATGTCGAGGATGCGCAGCAATTCGTTGGGCACAAATCTCGATTGCACGTCCATCAGCGACTGTCGGTACTCGTCGGCGGCCCGTAGTCGTTCCTCGAGGTGGAAGTTCCACAGGGGAGCGGCGGCCTGGGCGCACAGGAAGGCGACCGCTTGTTCGTGGTCGGCGACGAAGTTGCCGCCGGCCTGGTCCCGTTCGGCATAAATAACGCCGATTACCCTGTCCTGCAACGTTATCGGAACGACGAGGGTCGACGGAGTCGCTGCCCGATGATCGGCGGCGGCGATCACCGGGGTGCCGGCGTCCATCACGCGGCGCACCAGGTTCCTGTCGTAGTCCACTTCGATCCATGGCCCGTCCACAATCGAAATGTCGCCGTGGTCATTGATGGCTCGGACCGTCGGATTCTCCGCATCGCCGATGACGAACAGCACGCGGCCGGCGCCGGTCGTGTCCGCGACCGAGCCCAAAACGATATTCGCCAGCACGTCGGGGGTCCGTGCCCCCGACAGCGCGTGCAGCAGCTGGTGCGCGCCGACCGGGTCGATGCCAGCGGAATCCGTTTTGAGATCGCGTCGCAGGAGCCAGGGATGCTCCCGCGCGAGCCAGTCCGTGCGCACCGCGAAACCCAGGTTCAGCCAACGTTGATACGCCGAACGCAGCATGTGCTCGCGCAGCGTCGTCCGCCCGGTCTCGGCGTAGAGGGCGGCGGCCTCCTCGTGGGCGCGCGCACTGATCGTCGGAAGTTGGTTTTGCTCGGCGAGCTCAATCGCTTGGTGAAGGTGGCGTTCCGCCGTGGCGTGGTGCCCGCGCACGCGCGCCCAGGCTCCCTGGATCAGGGCATACGGCGCCGCGTAGTTTTCCGGTGCGCCCGCCGCCCACTTGCGGTGTGAGGCCAGGGTCTGGCGCACGAAACGGGCCGTCGAGGAGTCCCGCGGTGCGCACTCGATCATGCTGAGGGCGCCGACCAGATAGACAAGTTGTGATGCCGGGGTGCCGGCCAGCCCGCCGAGATTCTCGATTGCCTCCGGCGTGGCGGCGAACGCGCCGGCGTGGTCGCCACACCAGAAGTGCAGTCCCTGCTTCATCGCCGCCGCGACGCCCAGGGCGACCTCGTCGCCCTCAAGGCGGGCCGCCGGCAGCACCTCGCGTTCGTCGTAGCCGCTCTCGCCGGCGAGCAGGAAGGGATCGGCGCTGCGGCCCATCAGGTTCAGGCAAAGCTGCTGCATCCCTTGGCAAAGCGCGCTCGGCACGGGCTGGGAACGGATGTGGGGGATCAGCGAGCGGGCGAGGGCGTCGATCTCCGCGGGCGGACGACCGGCCCAGAACATCTGGGCCAGCAGGCACGCCAGCAGAAATCCGGCGTATTCCTGATCGCCTTGGTCGAGTGCCTCTTCGACGGCGTCACGAAGCTCGCCCAAGCCGTCTCGCAGTGGGTGGCGCCAGTGCCGGATGAAGTTCAGGTGCGTGAACACCGTCTGCGGCCGGGCCTCCCGGAATTCCGGGCGCTCGGCAAGCATCATCGCCACCTCGCCGAAGCGCTGGCCGCCCGCATGATCACCGAGCACCACCCGGATCACCCCGTAGCCGCCAATGACCAGCGGCGAGTACGGCGTGTGGCCGTGGGTCAACGTGAGATCGAGCTGCTTTCGTACCAGCAACGGCATGAGGTTGGGCCGGACGAGGTACGACATGTTGCGCAGTTCGAGAAGAATGCGGTGGATCTCGATGACCCGCTCGTCGGTGCAGTGCGTCAGCCGCAGCAGCCGCTCGGTGCTCCAGCCGCGAGTCGTCATCATCATCCGGAGGACCGCGTTGACCATGCGTGGCTTGCCCGCGTCGCTCGGCACCCCTTCGCCGAGCTCGTCGAGCGCCGTAAGCCCGATCTCCAGCGCCTCCTGGAGATGGTTCTCTGCGACCCGGCCCTTCATCCGCAGGTAAGCGACTCGAGCGCGGTCCGCGGGCTCGCGCAGGAACGCTTCGGCCTCGTCGAGCAGCGCGTTGAGCACCGTCACGTCACCGACCAGCAGTGCCGCGTCGGCGGCGTCGAGCTGTAGCTCCCGGGTCAGCGGGAAGTGCGTGGCCCAACGTTGCTCACCGAGCAGGTCCAAAGCACTCCGGCAGTACCCGAATGCCAACGGGAACGAGGCCTGCGCCCGAGCCTTGCGCGCAGCCCGTCGCACCACCTCGACGAACAGGGTGCGCTCAACGTCGTCGGCCAGCCCCAGGCCACCGATGCCGACATGGCGCGCGGCTTCGAACAGCCGATCGTCCCCAAGGGTGACCAGCCGACGACCGACGCGCAGATGGATGGCACGCATGTCGTCGGCGGACAGTGCCGCCCGCGCCGCCTCGGCCACGCGGTCGTGGCTGAACCGATAGCGGGCATCGCGGCTGATCGCGTTGGTGATCCGTTGGCCGCCGCCGTCGAGAGCCTCGATCAGCCGCAGCTCGAGGCAGGCCCACAGCGCATGGGCCACGACGTCGGGCGACCGTGCGGCCGCTGCCGTGGCGTCGTCCAGGTCGAACTCGCCACCGATGCACGACAGCGAACTCAGCACCTCCCGGTCGCCGGGGCGAAGTTGGTCGAGATAGCGGCCGAGGAACTCGGCGGCCGTCGCGGAGACCTCGATCGAGGTGAGCACGCGCAGGTCCCAGCTCGGGTGGCCACCGGGGCCGACCGGGACGAGCGCGCCTTCGCGCTGCGCGCGGTACAGCAGCTGACGGACCTGCAGCGGATTGCCCCCGGTGCGATGGTGGAACTCGGCGGCCACGTCGCCCAACTCCACGCTCTGGCCGCACACGACGGCGAGCAGCTCCTCGACATCGTCGGGGCCCAGCGGTTCCAGCGCAATGGTGTTGAGGCTGTCCGAGTCGATGCCCGCCGCGGCCGGATCGAATTCACCCGCGCGGTGCGCACCGACGACCAAGACGTTGCGGAGCGACACCGTCAGCAGTTCGGACAACAGCAGCAGGGTGTCTCGGTCCGCCCACTGCAGGTCGTCGATCGCAAGCACCACCGGGCGGTAGGACGCCGTGGTCGACACCAGCCGGATGGCCGCGCGGTGCAGGCGACGCCGAGCATCCGCGGCATCGAGGTCGGCATCATCGGAGGATTCGCCCAGCACCGGCGCCAGTTCCGGCACGAGATCGCAGAGAATGCCCGCAAACCCCGACATCTCACTGATCAGGTCGGCGCGCCAACCATCGCGTTCGGCCGGGCCGGTGGCTTCCATGGTCCGGACAAGCGAGCCGAGTGCGTCCGCCAACGCCGAATACGGAGCCGGTGCGCCGTCGCGGCACCTGCCGTAGGCGAATACGCAGTTGCGACGGGAGACCTCGACGCCGAAGGCCTGCGTGAGCGCCGACTTGCCTACTCCCGGCGCCCCGCTGAGCAGGACGCATCCTCCGCTGACCCGTCCGGCCGTTTCGACCGCGGTCCGCAGTTCGGTGAGCTCCCGCCGTCGGTCGACCACCCGGCCGTCGAGGTCGAGCACCGGAGTGGTCACGGCGCAGGGCACACCGTGGCGGGCGCCGTCCCCCGGACGGCGCTGGGGGAGGATCGCAGGCTGACGTGCACGTACACGGCACTCCCCTCCAAGGGAAATGTCCACCCACCACAGTGACGGTCCCCCCCGCTGCGGGGCTGTGCAGCTCCGTTCTGCAGGTGGTGGATGGTCAGCATAGCCCAAACACCGCACACCGTGCGAGATTTCGACGGTCGAGCAGATTGGTGGGCAGCCGATGCTCGAATAGTGCTGGCGCAGTCGGCGTGAAGCGGACCGACTACGTGTGGGTCGGTTTGAACGCGTCGGCAGGCTGGGCCACGGCCAGTGCGGAGCTGGTGCCGATCGGGCCGTGGCAGTCGAACAGGGTCGCCGCGCCGGTGGCCACACCGGCCGTGCCGTAGTGGCTTTGGGCAGCGAGCCCGAGGAACTCACCGTCGGGCAGTCGGCTCGCGGTCACGGTGTAGTCGGCATTGATGTAGCGCAATCCGCCTGTGCCCCAATGCGTGAGCGAGCTGGTGATATCGCCGGCGAAGGCCAGACGGGTAAACGGCGTCAGCGGGTGGCCGTGCACCATCGGGCGAAATAGCCTCGCCCAGGCGAACTTCTGGGCGTGCGACTGCTCCCATTCGCCCGCGGCGATGCCGGGACTGCCTTCCAAGGTGGCCCCGTATCCCCAGATGAGAAACGGCATGTCGGCCGGGAAGCCGTCGTAGGACGTCGGCAGCTCGGGCATCTGCACCGGGAAGGACCACACCTGGCCGTCGGGATGATCGCCGCGGCGCAGAAACAGCGCGCTGGCCCGTGCGACGATCTCGCCACCCTGAATCAGGGCGGCATCGATCAGCCTGATGCGGCGGCCTTCCCGCTGTATCGAGGTCTGAATCTGCACCGGCCGCAGTAGCACGGGTCGCAACAGGTCGACGGTCAGTCGGGCCGGTTGAAAGTCGGGATCGATGCCCGATTGCTCTATGCCCCAACCCAACAGGCCTCCGACGATCTGGCCGCCCATCGCCGCGCCCCACGGGCCTTTCGTCAGCCGGCCCGGAATGTAGGAGTCGCCGTCGACAGTGAAGAACGCCTCGGGCATGATGGCGGAATCGTCGATCGTCACCGCATCACGATAGGACACCGGATAGTAAGGACCGGGCATGCCTCCAGTGATCGAAATTTCGCGCGAGCACAACCCGTTCGCCACGACGGGCGTCTCCCGCGATCGCGACGGTATCCCGCACTACGACGATCTGCCGGCCACGCTGCTCGACATCCTGGCCGAGCAGGTGGCCCAGCGTCCCGACAGCGAGGCCGTCGTCGAAGTAGGCGCCGGGCGATTGACCTATCGGCAGCTCTGGGACCGCGCCGCGCGGGTCGGTGGTGGGCTGCGGGCAGCCGGCGTGCAACGCGGTGACCGTATCGCGGTGCGCCACCCCGCGGGCATCGACTGGGTGTTGGCATTTTGGGGCACGGTGATGGCCGGCGGCATTGCGGTGGCGGTCAATACGCGCTCGGCGCAGCCCGAGGTCGACTTCATTTTGTCCGATTCCGGGGCACGGGTGGATCTGGCCGCGGGCACGCCGCTGCCCGACGGCCATCCCTATGTGGCCGAAGGACTCACGCGTGGCGACCCGGCCGCAATCTTCTACACTTCAGGGACCACCGGGCACCCCAAAGGAGTGCCGACCACCCACCAGGCGTTCGTCACCAACACCGAGAATGCGATCCGGTGCTCGGGAATTCCACCGGACCTCGGCGAGGCGATGCGCACCCTGATCTCGGTTCCGCTGTTTCATGTGACCGGCTGCAACACACAGCTTTTGGTATCCACCCGGGCGGGGGGAACGTCGGTGATCTTGCCGGCGCTGAACCTGGACGAATTGATCGCCACCGTGGCCGCCGAGCGCATTTCACAGATGGTAACTGTTCCCGCTATCTACTCTCTAATGTTGCGGCACAAGCAATTTGACAATACAGATGTGTCCGGCGTCCGCTGGGTGGGCTACGGTGGTGCACCCACCGCGCCTTCAATGGTGCGGTCGATTAAGGACGCGTTCCCGCGGGCGACGGTGTTCAACGGCTACGGCATGACCGAGTCGGCCTCGCTGATGACCGTGCTGCCCGACTCGTACGCGATCGAGCACGCCGACTCGGTCGGCTACGCGGTCCCGTCGGTGGCTCTCGGCGTGATCCCCCGCGGTGACGATCCTGGTGTCGGTGAATTGGTGGTGCGCGGGGCCAACATCACGGCCGGCTACTGGAACCGGCCGCAGGCCACCGAGGCCACCATCGTCGACGGGTGGCTGCACACCGGCGACGTGGTCCGGGTCGATGCCGCGGGCCGCGTGCACATCATCGATCGGCTCAAGGACATCATCAACCGCGGCGGCGAGAACATCTCCAGCGTGGAGGTTGAGGGGGTGCTGCTGGCCGCACCCAACGTCGCCGATGCCTGCGTGCTGGCGGTGCCCGACGAGGTGATGGGAGAAAAGGTCGGAGCCGTACTGTTCGGCGGCGAGGCGCAGATTGACGTGTCGGCAGTGCTCGAGCATTGCCGGGCACAACTCGCCGACTTCAAGGTCCCGCAGTACGTCACGATTGCCTCAGAAGCGTTGCCACGCAATGCCGGTGGGAAGGTGCTCAAAACCAAGCTTCGCGCTGAGATGCAATGGGGCGAGCCGCTGCGATGAATGCGACGTTGCTGATCGCCAACCGCGGTGAGATCGCCCTTCGGATCATCCGCACCGCAACCGAATTGGGCATGCCGACGGTTGCGGTCTACGCCACCGACGACGCCGAGAGCCCGCACGTGCATGCGGCCGACGAAGCGATCGGTCTGCCGGGCAGCGGGCCCGACGCGTATCTGGACCAGTCATCGATGCTGGCGGTGGCGAAAAGCGCCGGCGCGCAGCTGATTCATCCGGGTTATGGCTTCCTTGCCGAGAACGCCGATTTCGCTCGTGCCTGCGCGGCCGCCGGTTGCACGTTCGTGGGTCCCGATGCCGATGTGCTCGAGACGGTCGGCAATAAATCCTCGGCCCGCGCCGCCGCCACGGCCGCGGGTGTGCCGGTGCTGCCGGCGACCAATGGGCCCAGCAGCGTCGAGGATGTCCGGGCATTCTTCGCCGGTCGAGGCGGGGCGGTCATGATCAAGGCGGTGGCCGGCGGGGGTGGACGCGGGATGCGCCGCGTGGACAGTGCGGATCAGATCGACAATGCCTACCGCCAGTGTGCGGCAGAGGCGCAACTGGGATTCGGCGATCCGGCCGTGTTCGCCGAGGCGCTTCTCGACGACGCCCGGCATATCGAGGTGCAGATCGTCGCCGCGCCGGCCGGGCCGAGAACGCATGCGCTTGCGCTGGGCGACCGTGATTGCAGCATCCAACGGCGCTACCAAAAGATCGTTGAAATAGCTCCTGCACAAGGGGTTTCGGATGCGCTACGCCGCGAGCTGCATCTGGCCGCGGCCCGGTTGTGCGGGCGGGCCGGTCTGCGCGGCCTGGCCACCGTCGAATTCCTGGTCGCCGGTGAAGAATTCGTCTTCCTCGAGATCAACCCCCGCATTCAGGTCGAACACACGATCACCGAGGAAACCACCGGGGTGGATCTGGTTGCCGCCCAGCTCGCCATCGCCGGCGGCGCCTCCTACTACCAGTTGGGGTTGCCGTCCGGGATCGCCTCTGACGGTGAGGAAGTCATCGGCGAGCCCGCTGCCCGGCGCGGCATCGCGATACAAGCCCGGGTCAATATGGAAACCCTGACGGCGGACGGAGTCGTGGTGCCCGCGGCGGGCGTCTTGACAGTGTTTTCGCCGCCGAGCGGTCCGGGAGTGCGGGTGGATACCTTCGGCCGTACCGGCTTGGAATTGAGCACGCGATACGACTCGCTGCTGGCCAAGGTCGTCACCCATGTCCGCGGATCCTCGTTCGCTGCGGCGCTGCGTAAGTCGCGGACCGCGCTGGCCGAGTTCGAGGTCGAGGGTGTCCGGACGAACGTCAATTTCCTGCAAGAGCTGTTGTCCGACAGCCAGATTGAGTCGGGTGTGGTGGCGACGAGCTTCCTCGACGCGAAGCTATCCGAGCTGGCGGCCGCGGCGCTGATCCACGAGCATGACACCCGGGTGGCCTCCGTCGAGCTGTATCCCGGTGAAGAAGCGCTGCGCGCCCAGCTGGCCGGCACCGTGGTGGAGGTGGCGCCCGAGGGCACCGAGGCGTCGCCCGGTGATCAACTGGTCGTGCTGGAAGCGATGAAAATGCAGCATGTGCTCGTCGCGCCGGATGCGCTGCGCACAGTCCGCAATCTCGTGGCACCCGGCCAGGTCGTCGGAACCGGCGATCCACTGGTGGTCGTCGCACCCACCGGGGAGAGCCTGGGCAGCGAAACTGTCAGCGCCGCAGTCGATCTCGACCGGACCCGTGCCGACCTGGACGAGGTCCGGCGGCGCCACGTCGTCACTCTTGACGAGGGCCGCCAACCGGCGGTCGCCAAGCGGCACAAGCAGGGTCGTCGCACCGCCCGGGAGAACATCGTCGACCTGATCGACGACGGCAGCTTCATCGAGTACGGCGCGCTGGCCATCGCCGCGCAACGCAGCCGGCGCACGGACGAGGATCTGATTGCCAACACCCCGGCCGACGGTCTGGTTGCCGGCTTGGCGACCATCGGTGCCGACCGATTCGGGCGGGCTGCCGCCGAGGCGGTCGTGGTGTCCTACGACTACACCGTGCTGGCCGGGACGCAGGGCATGCGCAACCACGCCAAGACGGACCGGGTGTTCGATGTGGCCTCTCGAAAAGGGTTGCCAGTGGTGCTGTTTGCCGAGGGTGGCGGCGGGCGGCCCGGAGACACCGACGTCGGTGGGGCGGCCGGGCTGGACGTGCCGACGTTTCGAGTGCTCGCCGGGTTGCGTGGTCGGGTGCCGTTGGTGTCCATCGTGTCCGGGCGTTGCTTCGCCGGCAACGCCGCACTGGCAGGGGTGTGCGATGTGATCATCGCGACCCCGGACGCCAACATCGGAATGGGCGGGCCGGCGATGATCGAGGGCGGCGGGCTCGGCGTGTACCCGCCCGAGGCGATCGGCCCGATCGACGTGCAGCGCCACAACGGGGTGGTGAGCCTGGTCGCGCGGGACGAGGCGCACGCGGTGTCGCTGGCCAAGCAGTATCTGTCGTACTTTCAGGGCAGCATCGGCGACTGGGCAGCCCCCGAGCCACGCCTGGCCCGACATGTGGTGCCGGAGAACCGGTTACGCGCCTACGACGTACGGCGCGCGATCGAATCCATCGTCGACGTCGGCTCTGTCCTCGAGCTGCGCCCCGACTACGGCGTCGGCATCGTCACCGCACTCGTCCGGGTCCAGGGTGTGGCATATGGACTGCTGGCCAACAGCAGTCATCACCTGGGCGGCGCGATCGATGCCGAGGCCGCCGACAAGGCCGGCGACTTTCTCACGTTGTGCGAATCGTTTCGGCTGCCGGTGATTTCGTTATGCGACACACCGGGGTTCATGGTCGGGCCGGACGCGGAAAAGCAGGCCGCGGTTCGCCGGTTCGGCCGGATGTTCGTGCTGGGTGCCCGGCTGACCGTGCCGCTCGGAATGATCATCTTGCGCAAGGGGTATGGATTGGGCGCAATGGCGATGGCCGGCGGTTCTTTTCACGCCCCGCAATTCACCGTCGCCTGGCCGACGGGGGAGATCGGCGGCATGGGCCTGGAAGGCGCGGTGCGCCTGGGCTTCAGCAAGGAGCTGGCCGCGGCGGCCGATGCGGGTGAGCGTGAGCAACTATTCGAAAAGCTGGTGGCGGCGGCCTATCAACACGGCAAGGCACTGCGGGCCGCCACGACGTTCGAGCTGGACGACGTAATCGACCCTTCAGACTCCCGGGCCTGGATCACCAGGCTCGCGGAAGTCTGAAGGGTCGTGTCTGGATTGGGGAATCAGGCGTGGCCGGATCCGCAGCCCACGCCGGGCAGACAGCCAGTGCCGCCCGGAACACCACCCGGGCCCGCGTTCTGGCCACCGGAGCCGCAGCCGACACCCGGGATGCAGCCGGTGCCGCCCGGGCCGCCACCCGGACCGCTGTTCTGGCCGCCGGAACCGCAGTTGCCGTTGGCGTCGCAACCGCCGCCACCCGGGTCATCCTTGAAGACGACGTGGGTGGGGGCCGGGCTGGTCATTGCCGGGGCGGTCGCAAAACTATCCGCCGCGGCCATCGGTGCAGCGGCGATCGCAGCAGCAACTGCGCCGCCGATGACTAGTGGTTTCAGGAGGGTCAATTTCGCTAACATGCGACTCGCATACCACGCACGCGCGCGGACAAAACCTCTCTACGAAAGATTGATCGCAATCGGCGTTCTTCGCTGGTGAACCCGGGCCCCACGAAACAAAAGGTGTACAACGATGACCACACTGGATCTGACCGGCCGTACTGCGATTGTCACGGGGGCCTCGCGCGGAATCGGGTTGGCTATTGCGCAGCAGCTGGCGGCCGCGGGCGCCAATGTGGTGTTGACCGCGCGCAAACAGGAAGCGGCGGATGCGGCCGCGGCTGAAGTGGGGGAACGGGCGTTGGGCGTCGGCGCTCACGCTGTCGACGAGGACGCCGCGCGCAACTGCGTGCAGCTCACCCTGGAAAAGTTCGGCAGCGTCGACGTTTTGATCAACAACGCGGGTACCAATCCGGCTTACGGCCCGCTGATCGACCAGGATCACGCGCGGTTCAGCAAGATCTTCGACGTCAATCTCTGGGCTCCGTTGCTGTGGACATCGCTGGTGGTCAAGGCATGGATGGGCGAGCACGGCGGCGCCATCGTCAACACCGCGTCCATCGGCGGGCTGCATCAATCGCCGGCGATGGGGATGTACAACGCCACCAAGGCAGCGCTGATCCACGTCACCAAACAACTGGCCCTGGAGCTGTCGCCGCGGGTGCGAGTCAACGCCATCGCTCCGGGCGTCGTTCGCACCAAATTGGCCGAGGCACTGTGGAAGGACCACGAGGATCCGCTGGCGTCGCAGATCGCGCTCGGCCGCATCGGCGAGCCCGTCGACGTGGCCAACGCGGTCGCGTTCCTGGTTTCCGACGCGGCGAGCTGGATCACCGGCGAGACGATGGTGATCGACGGGGGTCTACTGCTGGGCGGCGCGCAGGGCTTCCAAATGCGGCCCGAGGACAACCAATGAGTATCGAAGATCTGGACGCACGGGTAAAGGCACTGTTGGACGAGCACGACCCGGCGACCACCGACCCGCGCGATTTCCTGGGCGCGCAATTCGATGCCGGGCTGGCCTGGGTCCACCTGCCGGAGGGTTTCGGCGGCCTGGACCTGCCACGCAAGGCCCAGGAGTACGTCGACACGAAGCTGGCCGCAGCCGGTGCACCGGTGGGCGGCACGGTGAAGAACTACATCGGGATGGGCATGGCCGCGCCCACGATCGCGGCCTTCGGCACCGACGAGCAGAAGCGAAAGTTCTTGCGTCCGTTGTTCACCGGTGAACAGATCTATTGCCAGTTGTTCAGCGAGCCCGGTGCCGGATCGGACCTGGCCGGGGTGGCCACCCGCGCGGTCCGCGACGGGGACGACTGGATTGTCAACGGGCAGAAGGTGTGGACGTCGCAGGCGCAGAACGCCCAGATGGCCATCCTGGTCGCCCGCACCGACCCGTCGGTACCCAAACACGCTGGCCTGACTTACTTTCTGTGCGACGTGACCCAACCCGGCGTCGACATCAGGCCGTTGCGCCAGATCACCGGTGAGGCCGAGTTCAACGAGGTGTTCCTGACCGATGTCCGGGTGCCCGACGCGAATCGGCTCGGCCCGGTGGGCGGTGGCTGGCGGGTCGCGACCACAACGCTGAACAACGAGCGGGTCGCGATCGGCTCTCGTTCCGGGGTGCCACGGGAAAGCGGCCACATCGGCAAGGTCGCCACAGCGTGGCGAAACGAGCCCGCACTGCGTGATCCCGCGATGCACGACGAGCTGATGCGACTGTGGGTCGAGGCGGAGGTGCTGCGGCTCGCCGGCGAACGGTTGGGACAGCAGGCCAGCACCGGCCAGCCCGGGCCGGAGGGGGCGGGCATGAAGATCGCCTTTGCGACGCTGGCGCAGGCGATCTCGGGCTTCGAGATCGAACTGCACGGCGAGGCGGGACTGCAGTACGACGACTGGACCATGCGCAGACCCGAGACGGTCGACCTGGTCGGTCGCGAACCCGGTTACCGGTATCTGCGCGCGCGGGGCAACTCGATCGAGGGCGGCACATCAGAGATCTTGCGCAACACCATCTCCGAGCGAATTCTCGGCCTGCCCGGCGAACACCGCGTCGACAAGGATGTCGCTTGGCAGGATTTGAGTCGATGAGCATCGGCGATCTGCTGTACTCCGACACCGAGGACGCCCTGCGGGATAGCGTTCGTCACCTGTTCGCCGACCGGTGCCCACCCGAGATGGTGGCCCGGGCCTATGGTCCAGCGCCACAGGACTTTTCCGATGTGTGGCGGCGGCTGGCCGGTGAGCTGGGGGTAGCGGGCCTGCTAGTGCCGGAGTCGCTCGGCGGTGCGGGCGCCAGTGCCCGCGAGGCCGCGGTGGTGATGGAGGAGATCGGCCGCGCGGTCGCGCCGGTGCCGTTTCTGTCCAGCGCGGTGCTCGCCACGGTTGCGCTCTTGCGTGCCGGCGACACCGAAACGCTGTCCGCGCTGGCCCAGGGCGAGCAGACCGCCGCGCTGGTGGTCCCGCTGTCCGCGGCTCCCGGCGATCCGATCGCGGGGGTGAGCGCCGGCGCCGACGGATTGACCGGGACGGTCAGCAGCGTGGCCGGCGCCGCCGAGGCCGATGTGTTGGTGGTGCCGGTCGCGGGCAGCGGCGGCCTCGAGTTGCACACCGTCCGCAATAGCGCCGCCGGGGTCGAAGTGTCACCGCTGCTGGCCTTGGATATGACGAGACCCCTTGCAAATGTCCATTTTTCGGCGGCGTCGTCAATCCGCGTCGGGCCGGCGGGCGAGGCGGTAACCGCGGCGCTGGAAGCCGGTGCCGCGCTGTTGGCGTCCGAGCAACTCGGGTTGGCGCAGTGGTGTTTCGAGACCACCCTGGCTTATACCAAGCAGCGCAAGCAATTCGGCCGTGCGATCGGGTCATACCAGGCGATCAAACACCGGTTGGCGGATCTGTGGTTCGAGGTCGGGTCGGCGACGGCCGCGGCGCGCTACGCCGCGGATACCTGCGCCCGGGAAGATCCCGACGCGAGCATCGCCGTGGCCGTGGCGCAGGCCTACTGCAGCGGTATCGCGGTGCACGCGGCCGAGGAGTGCGTGCAGCTGCACGGTGGCATCGGCATGACGTGGGAGTATCCGGCCCACCTGTACCTCAAGCGGGCCAAGAGCGATCAGTTGGCCTTCGGCACCGCCTACCGTCATCGGGCCCGGCTGGGCGCCCTGGTCGACTTGCCGGTCTCGTAACCGCCATGCGTGTGCTGTTGTCGACGTACGACACTCGCGGTGGCGTCGAACCACTGCTGGCAGTCGCGGTGCAGCTGCAGGCACTCGGCGCACAGGCCGTGGTGTGCGCACCGCCCGACGACGAATTCAGTGAGCGGGCAGCCGCTTTCGGGATTGCGCTGGTGGGATTCGGTCCGTCGGTGCGCGCGATGACGACCGCGGCGGCGCAGTCTTCGGAGGCGGACGTGCGCGCGCATGTGCTGGGTCTGCTCGCCGCGCAGTTCGACACGGTCGCTGCCGCGGCGCAGGGGTGCGACGCGATAGTGGCGACCGCCCTGGTCTGGACCGCGGCCGGCGCACGCTCGGTAGCCGAGAAACTCGGCATCCACTACGTCTACGGCAGCTATCACCCGACCCACCTGCCGTCGCCTTATCACCCGCCGCCGGAGTATGTCGGCCGGGGAATGGGGACGAGCGAGATCGACCACCGGATGATGTGGAACCACAACGCCCACAACGCCAATATGTTGTTCGGTCCGACGCTCAACAGTCACCGCGCGGCGATCGGTCTGGCCCCGGTGGACGACGTGCGCGGCTACGCCTACACCAACCGGCCGTGGCTGGCGGCCGACCCGACACTGGGCCCGTGGCAGCCGCTCGCGGACCTGCACGTCGTGCAGACCGGCGCCTGGGTGCTGCCCGACGAACGCCCCCTGTCGGCCGAGCTGGAGGATTTCTTGGACGCCGGCACGCCGCCGGTGTATCTGGGCTTCGGCAGCATGCCGCTGTGGGGTTCCAAGGACGTCGTCCCGATGGCGATCGAGGCCATCCGAGCCCAGGGCAGGCGCGTGCTGCTGTCGCACGGCTGGGCCGAGCTGGTCCCCATCGACGACCGCGACGACTGCATGGCCGTCGGTGAGGTCAACCAGCAAGCGCTGTTCGGGCGGGTGGCCGCCGTCGTGCACCACGGCGGCGCGGGCACGACGACGACGGCAGCACGCGCCGGCGTGCCCCAGCTCGTCGTGCCGCAGGGGGCCGACCAGGTGTACTGGGCCTGCCGGGTGGCGGAGCTGGGCATCGGTACCGCGTGCGACGGCCCGACTCCGCCCCCGGGCTCGCTGCCGGCCGCGCTCGAGATGGTCCTGACCGACGAGACTCGCGCCCGGGCGAACGCGGTGGCGGCCATGACCCGCGCTGACGGCGCGGCGGTGGCCGCAAAGTTGTTGCTCGACGCGGTGAGTCAGGGAAAGCCTTAGCGCGGCAGCGCCGACGCGAAGACCTCCGTCATCGCCTGCCAGTGCCGCTCGGCGGCGGCCTCGTCATAGGGCGCGTTGTCCGGGACCGCGAAGCCGTGGGCCGCGGAGTACCACTCGATGGTGTGCCGCACGCCGGCCGCCGTCAGTGCCTTGTCGAGCTGTTCGGCGTGGTCGGTGGTGAACGACGCATCGTTCTCGGCGCCGCCGACGTAGACCGTGGCGGTCATCTTCTCGGCCAGCAGGTGCGGGCTGTCCGGGGTGTCTGAGACCAGGCCGCCGCCGTGGAAGGACGCCGCCGCCGCGACGCGGTCGGGAATCCGGCCGGCCACCATCAGCGAGATTCGCCCGCCCATGCAGTAGCCGCACACGCCGAAGCGTTCACCGGACACCTCGGGGCGGTCCGCCAGGTAGTCGAAGAACGCGCGGCCGTCGCTGGTGATCTTGTCCGGCGTCAGGCTGCCGATCATCGAAAACAGGCGCTTGCGTTCCTGTTCGTCACCGAACACGTTGGCCATGTCGAACGGGGCCCAGCCGGGGTTGCGGTAGTACACGTCCGGCAGCAGCACCGTGTAACCGAATCCGGCCAGTTTGGCCGCCATTTGCTGAAAGGTGTCGCGCACGCCGCCGGCGTCGGGATACATGATCACGCCGGGGTGGGGGGCTTGGGTGTCCGGACCTCCGGGGGTGAACAAATGGACCGTGCAGGTCCCGTCCGCGGTGGTGATGGTGTCGGTGATGTTCGGCATGGCACCCGTTCTACTCCTGGGACCAAGAGCAAATTAATTCGCGTCGCCCGCCGCGCCCGCCTTCGCCGCGCTCACGATCGCCGCTAAGCTTTTCGCGTGCCGATCCCCACGCCCTACGAGGACTTACTGCGGCTGGTCCTCGAGACGGGTTCGGTCAAACCGGACCGCACCGGCACCGGCACCCGCAGCCTGTTCGGCCATCAGTTGCGCTACGACCTGTCGTCCGGCTTCCCGCTGCTGACCACCAAGAAGGTGCACCTCAAATCGGTGGTCTACGAGTTGCTGTGGTTCCTGCGCGGCGACTCCAATGTCGGCTGGCTACAGCAGCACGGCGTCACGATCTGGGATGAATGGGCCAGCGACACAGGCGATCTCGGCCCCATCTACGGCGTGCAGTGGCGATCCTGGCCGACCCCGTCGGGTGAGCACATCGACCAGATCAGTGCCGCGCTGGAATTGCTGCGCACCGATCCGAACTCCCGGCGCAACATCGTCTCGGCCTGGAACGTCGGCGAAATCCCGCAGATGGCCCTGCCGCCGTGTCACGCGTTCTTCCAGTTCTACGTGGCCGACGGCAGGCTCAGTTGCCAGCTCTATCAGCGCAGCGCGGATCTGTTCCTGGGCGTGCCGTTCAACATCGCCAGCTATGCGCTGCTGACCCACATGATGGCGGCCCAGTCCGGCCTGGGTGTCGGCGAGTTCGTCTGGACCGGCGGCGACTGCCACATCTATGACAACCACGTCGAGCAGGTGCGCACGCAGCTCAGTCGCGATCCGCGGCCGTATCCGGAACTTGTTTTGGCCCAACGGGATTCGATCTTCGACTACACCTACGACGACGTCGTCGTGAAGAACTACGATCCGCACCCGGCGATCAAAGCTCCCGTCGCTGTATGACGCACCTCGGTTTGGTGTGGGCTCAGTCCACATCCGGTGTCATCGGCCGCAATGGCGACATCCCCTGGAACGTGCCCGAAGACCTGGCCCGCTTCAAGCAGGTAACCGTGGGCCACACCGTCGTGATGGGCCGGCTGACCTGGGACTCGTTGCCGGCCAGGGTGCGGCCGCTGCCCGGCCGCCGCAATATCGTGCTGTCCCGCCGCAGCGACTTCGTCGCCGACGGAGCCGAAGTGGTCGACTCCCTGGACAAGGCCCTGACCGACCCCGAAGCCTGGGTGATCGGCGGTGCCCAGGTCTACCAGCTCGCGCTGCCCCACGCCGCGCGATGCGAGGTCACCGAGATCGAGATCGACCTGATCCGCGAGGACGAGGACGCGCTGGCGCCGGTGCTCGACGAGACGTGGGCCGGCCAGACGGGCGAATGGCAGGTCAGCCGCTCGGGCCTGCGGTATCGGTTTCACAGCTATCGTCGGTCCTGAGCGTTCGCCTCGGCGCCGTGGCTGCGCCAGTGGCCGGACCTGACATACTCGACGGGGTTGGTGGGGTCGGCGCCAGGCGGTTTCCGGAGTTTCCAGGGAGGGGAAATTGGCAGTGATCACCGAACCCACAACGGCATTCACCCGCAAGTGGATGGGCTATGACTCGGCCGCGGTCGATGCGCACATCGAGATGTTGACCACCAAGCAGAATCTGCTGCTCAACGACGTCGAGAGCCTGCGGGCCCGGCTGAAGGACGCCGGCGAACAAGCGGCCGCGCTGCGCAAGGAGGTCGCGGCGCTCACCGACACCTCACCCGCGCCGCACGCGATGCAACAGCGGATGGCAAAGATGCTGAGCCGCGCCGTCGAGGAGATTTCCGAGATGCAGGCCGAGGCACGGGCCGAGGCGGAGGCGCTGATCGCCGCGGCCGAAGCGGAAATCGAGGCCGAGCAACGAAAACACCGCGAGGTGTTGGCGGATTTGGCATCGCAGCAAAAGGCCATGGAAGCCGAGTACCGCGAAACCAGGGAAAAGCTCGAGGCCGACCTGGCCAGGATGCGCGACGACGCCCAGAAGGCGCGTGAGCAGCTGCTTGCCGACGCCAGGGAGCGAGCCGACCGGGATCGCGAGCAGGCCCGGCGCGCCGTGAACGCCGCGTGCGACCAGCGGATCAAGGTGCTGGAACAACTGATGGGCGTCTACCGCGACCTGGGAACGGTTCCGGCCGCACTCGAGGCGGCGTACCACGAACAGAAGAATCCGCCGAAGGCCGACGCCGCGGCACCGGCGGAGGAGAAGGTCAGCGCGGGGTGAGCCTTCGCTGAGGCGGACCGGTTGACCGGTATTCTCGGCGCGTGTCGACCAGCAGGCTGACCGCCGCGCAGGCCCGGCGGATAGCCGTTGCGGCCCAAGGGTTTACCGAGCCGCGACCCCGCGGCGGGATCACCCGCGCCCACCTGCGCCGGTTGATTTCGAGAATTCAAGTGCTGCAACTGGATTCAGTCTCCGTGGCGGTGCGGGCGCACTACGCTCCGGTGTTCAGCCGGCTCGGTCCCTATGACCGCGACGTGCTGGACCGCGCCGCGTGGGGCCCACGCTCGTCGCGGCTGCTGGCCGAGTACTGGGCGCACGAGGCCGCGCTGATGGCCGTCGACGACTGGCCGCTGCTGCGCTGGCGGATGCGCCAGTACCGGCACGGCCGGTGGGGCACCCACATCGTCAAGGCCAACCCGAAGCTCGCCGACAAGATCGTCGACGCGGTCGGTGAACTCGGGCCCAGCACCGCCGGACAAATCGAGGCCCATCTCGAGGCCGAAACATCCGGGCCCCGGGGAAGCTGGTGGGGCAGCCGCAGCGACACCAAATGGGTGGCCGAGGCGCTGTTCGCCGCCGGGGTGCTCACCACGGCCACCCGGGTCGGGTTCGCCCGCCACTACGACCTGGTGGAACGGGTGCTACCGGCCAGCGTGCTGGCCCGCGAGGTCGACGACGCCGAAGCCATCCGCGAGCTCAGCCTGCGCGCGGCGACCGCACTGGGCGTGGCCACCGAGGCCGATATCCGCGACTACTTCCGGTTGTCCGCGCGGCAGGTCAAACCGGCGATCGCCGAGCTGGTCGCGGCCGGCGAGATCGAGCGGGTACAAGTCGACGGGTGGTCCGCGCCCGCGTATCTGCACGCCGGACGCACCGTGCCCCGGCTGGATCGAGGCACCGCGCTGCTGTGTCCGTTCGACCCGTTGATCTTTTTCCGGCCTCGGGTGCAGCGGCTGTTCAATTTCCACTACCGCATCGAGATCTACACCCCCGCGGCCAACCGGCAGTACGGCTATTACGTGTGGCCGCTGCTGGTGGACGGCCAGCTGGTGGCGCGGGTCGATCTCAAGGCCGACCGTGCGGCCGACACGCTGCGGGTGGTGGGCGCGTTCGGCGAGCCCTCCGAAGCCGATCGAGTGCCGCGCTCACGGGTGGCCGCCGCGCTGGCCGGCGAGCTGGAGTCGATGGCGTCATGGCTTGGCCTGGGCGGGGTTACCGTCTCCGGCCGCGGCGACTTGGCCACGGAATTGCGCACTGCCGCCAAGCGGGTCGGCCGATGACGCCGTCCAAGGAGCTCAAAGCAACGCTGTGGAAAGCGGCCGACAAGTTGCGCGGATCCCTGTCGGCAGGTCAGTACAAGGACGTCGTGCTCGGGCTGGTGTTCCTCAAGTACATCTCCGAGTCGCACTGGAATACCTTGGTGCACAACGCAAAATCCCCTGGCGTCGGCCGGCTCGTCGACGACGCGATGGGCGCGGTGATGGGGGCAAACCCGGCCCTGGCCGGACTGCTGCCGCGGATCTACGAAGACCTCGACCAGCGCCGGCTCGGTGAACTGGTCGAGTTGTTGGAGAACGTGCGATTCGGTGGGCCGGGCCCCCGGGACCTGATGGGGGAGGTCTACGAGTACTTCCTCGGCAATTTCGCGCGCGCAGAAGGGAGACGGGGCGGTGAGTTCTTCACCCCGCCCAGCGTGGTGCGGCTGATCGTGGAGGTGCTGGAACCGGCGCGCGGGCGGGTGTACGACCCGTGCTGCGGCTCCGGCGGCATGTTCGTGCAGACCGAGAATTTCATCGCCGCCCGCGACGGCGACCCCAACGACATCCGCATCTATGGTCAGGAGGGCGTCGAGCAGACCTGGCGGATGGCGAAGCTGAACCTCGCTATTCACGGCATCGACAACGCGGGCGTGGCCCACGGTGACACGTTCGTCGACGACCTGCACTCGGGCGTGTGCATGGACTACGTGATGGCCAATCCGCCTTTCAACATCAAGGATTGGGCCCGCGACGAGCACGATCCACGCTGGCGCTTCGGTGCTCCCGCGGCCGGCAACGCCAACTTCGCCTGGATTCAGCACATCCTGGCCAAGCTGGCACCGGGCGGTCGGGCCGGGGTGGTGATGGCCAACGGCTCGATGTCGTCGAATGCGATCGGGGAGGGCGACATTCGCGCCCGGATCGTCGACGCGGACCTGGTTTCCTGCATGATCGCACTGCCCGCCCAGCTGTTTCGCAGCACCGGAATACCGGTGTGCCTGTGGTTATTTGCGATGGATAAAGGCGATCGCTCGGGGCAGGTGCTGTTCATCGACGCCCGCGGGCTGGGCTATCTCGTCGATCGGGCGCAACGCGCGCTGACCGACGAGGAGGTCATCCGGATCAGCGACACCTACCACGCCTGGTGCGGGTCACTGTCGGCGAAAAGTATTGTCTATGAGGACATTCCGGGGTTCTGTAAGTCCGCATCGTTGGATGACATCGCCGCCGCCGGTTACCTGCTCACACCGGGGCGCTACGTCGGTACTCCGGCAGCCGCCCAGGACGCGGAGCCGGCCGACGAGAAGATCGCACGGCTGACCGCCGACCTGCTGACGGCGCTGGATGAATCCGCGCGAATGGAAGCGGTGGTGCGAGAGCAGGTGCATCGGTTGTGCTGACGGCAACGCTGGGAGAGTACCTCGACTTCCGCACCGGAAGTGGTGCGCCGGCCCGGGTGCCCGATGGGCGGTTTCCCGTCTATGGTGCCAACGGCGCGATCGGGTATGCGGCACAGTCCAATGCGAGTGGCCCGCTGATCGTGCTCGGTCGCGTCGGATCGTATTGCGGCAGCCTGCGTTACTGCGATTCCGATGTGTGGGTCACCGACAACGCGCTGGTGTGCCGGGCCAAAGATCCTGCCGAGACCCGCTATTGGTATTACGCACTGCAAACCTGCCGGCTGGGCGATCACCGGGCCGGCTCGGGCCAACCGCTGCTCAATCAGGCGATTCTGCGCGACGTTTCGGTGCGGACCGTCCCGGGACGCCAGCGGCAACGGATTGCCGCACTACTCGGCGCGTTCGACGACAAGGTGGCGGCCAACCAACGCGTGATCGAGGCCGCCGAGCGGCTGATGCTGGGCCTCGTCGAGCCGATCCGCGACCACGTACCGCTGTCGAGCCTGGCGCGACTCTCCACGGCCGTTCGCAAACCGCGGCAATTCGACGGCGTCGTCGCGCATTTCAGTCTTCCGGCGTTCGACGACGGCGCCACCGCGCGGCTCGTCGAGCGGGCGACCGTGAAAAGCGGCAAGTTCGAGCTGTCGCAACCGTGCGTGCTGTTCGCCAAGCTCAACCCGCGGATTCCGCGTATCTGGAATGTCGCGCAACTGCCCTGCGAAATGGCTGTGGCGAGTACGGAATTCGCCGTACTCACACCCAAGGGCGTCGATACCTCGGCGCTGTGGGCCGCGGTAGGGCAACCCGACGTCTCGCAGCGACTGCAGCAGCAGGCCGCCGGAACCTCGACCAGCCGCCAGCGCATCCAGCCGCGAGACCTGTTGGATGTCGAGGTGCGCGACACCCGGCGTCTGACCGCCGATGCGGCACAGACGATCACCGCTGCGGGTGCGCTGTGTCATGCCCGGCGCAATGAATCCCTGCGGCTGGCCGGTTTCCGCGACGCCCTGCTGCCGTTGCTGATGTCGGGCAAGGCCCAGCTAAGGTAGGCGCCGTGGCCGAGACCGCGCCGCTGCGCGTGCAACTGATCGCCAAGACCGAGTTCTTGGCGCCCCCGGACGTGCCGTGGACCACCGACGCCGAGGGCGGGCCGGCGCTGGTCGAGTTCGCCGGGCGCGCCTGCTACCAGAGCTGGTCGAAACCCAACCCCAAGACCGCCACCAACGCCGGTTACATCAAACACATCATCGACGTCGGTCACTTTTCGGTGCTCGAGCACGCGAATGTGTCGTTCTACATCACCGGGATCTCGCGGTCGTGCACGCACGAACTGATCCGGCACCGCCATTTCTCCTACTCGCAGCTTTCGCAGCGCTACGTGCCTGAGGTCCAGTCGCAGATCGTCGTGCCGCCGGGCATGGCGGACGACCCCGAATTGCGGGAGATCCTGGCGGCGGCCGCCGACGCCAGCCGCGCCACCTACACCGAACTGCTGGCCAAGCTCGAGGCCAAGTTCGCAACGGGCCAGCCCATCGAGAAAATGGGAGCACTGCGTCGCAAGCAGGCGCGCCAGGCGGCCCGCGCGGTGCTACCGAACGCCACCGAAACCCGCATCGTCGTGACTGGGAACTACCGGGCCTGGCGCCACTTCGTCGCGATGCGCGCCAGCGAGCACGCCGACGTGGAGATCCGGCGGCTGGCCATCGAATGCCTGCGTCAGCTCGTCGACGTCGCGCCGGCGGTGTTCGCCGATTTCGAGATCTCTACCCTGGCCGATGGCACCGAGGTCGCGACCAGTCCGCTGGCCACCGAAGCCTGAGGCGCCCGCGCCGTCGAGTGCGCGTCCCGGGCGGCATCGTCCGGCGTGTCGCCGCCCCGAACGCACACTCGAAACCCCCAGCGCACAATCGAGGGCCCGCCACCGGAGCCCGAGCCGCGCGGCGGCGAAATCGGGTTGGCACCGCCAGGTAATCTTGGACCCGTGAGTTCTGTCGGATTCGACGCCCCCGCGCGTCTGGGAACCTTGCTGACCGCAATGGTGACGCCGTTTGGCGCCGACGGTTCGCTTGACACCGCCGCCGCGGCGCGCGTGGCAAACCACCTGGTGGACGCCGGTTGCGACGGCCTGGTCGTCTCGGGAACCACTGGTGAATCGCCCACCACCACCGACGACGAGAAGCTCGAGCTGCTGCGCGCGGTCCTGGAAGCCGTGGGCGACCGCGCGCGTGTCATCGCCGGAGCGGGCACCTACGACACCGCGCACAGCATCAAGCTGGCCAAGGCCAGCGCGGCCGAGGGCGCACACGGGCTGCTGGTGGTCACGCCGTACTACTCGCGGCCGCCGCAGCGCGGGCTGATCGCGCACTTCACCGCCGTCGCCGACGCCACGGACCTGCCGGTGCTGCTGTATGACATCCCGCCGCGGTCGGTGATCCCCATCGAGTCCGACACGATCCGCGTCCTGGCGTCGCACCCGAACATCGTCGGGATCAAGGACGCCAAGGCCGATCTGCACAGCGGCGGCCAGATCATCGCCGAAACCGGTTTGGCCTACTACTCCGGAGACGACGCGCTCAACCTGCCCTGGCTGGCGATGGGTGCGACGGGCTTCATCAGCGTGATTTCTCACCTCGCCCCGAGCCAGCTTCGGGAGTTGTTGTCCGCCTTCGGTTCCGGGGACATCGCGACCGCCCGCAAGATCAACGTCGAGGTCGCGCCGCTGTGCAACGCGATGGGCCGCCTGGGCGGAGTGACGCTGTCCAAGGCGGGTCTGCGCCTGCAGGGCATTGACGTCGGCGATCCCCGGCTGCCGCAGGTGCCGGCGACGCCGGAGCAGATCGACGCGCTGGCCGCCGACATGCGCGCGGCCTCGGTACTGCGGTGACCCAAAGGGTGGTCTGAAAGTGGATGTAGACCTCAGCCCGCCAGGTCCGTTGACCACAGGTGGGTTGCGGGTGACTGCGCTCGGCGGCATCAGCGAAATCGGCCGCAATATGACGGTTTTCGAGCATCTGGGCCGGCTGCTGATCATCGACTGCGGGGTGATGTTTCCCACCCACGACGAGCCCGGTGTCGACCTGATCCTGCCCGACCTGCGCCACATCGAAGACCGGCTCGACGACATCGAGGCGCTGGTCCTGACCCATGCGCACGAGGACCACATCGGCGCGATCCCGTTCCTGCTGCGGCTGCGGCCCGACATCCCGGTCGTCGGCTCCAAGTTCACCCTGGCGATGGTTGCCGCGAAGTGCCGCGAGCACCGAATCAAGCCGGTGTTCGTCGAAGTCAAAGAGGGACAGAGCAGCCGCCACGGCGTGTTCGAGTGCGAATACTTCGCGGTGAACCACTCCATCCCGGACGCGCTGGCCATCGCGGTGTACACCGGCGCGGGAACGGTTTTGCACACCGGCGATATCAAGCTCGACCAACTACCGCTGGACGGCCGGCCCACCGACCTCCCCGGCATGTCGCGGCTCGGCGGCGCCGGTGTGGATCTGTTCCTGTGTGACTCGACCAACTCCGAGATCCCCGGCGTCGGGCCGTCGGAGAGCGAGGTGGGCCCGACGCTGCACCGGCTGATCCGGGGTGCCGAAGGCCGCGTGATCGTGGCATGCTTTGCCTCCAACGTCGACCGGGTACAGCAAATCATCGATGCCGCAGTGGCTTTGGGCCGGCGAGTGTCGTTCGTCGGGCGGTCGATGGTACGCAACATGAGCATCGCCCGGGACCTGGGATTCCTGCGGGTCAACGACTCCGACCTGATCGACATCGGGGCGGCCGAGATGATGGCGCCCGAGCGGGTGGTGCTGATCACCACCGGCACCCAGGGCGAGCCGATGGCGGCGTTGTCCCGGATGTCGCGCGGCGAGCATCGCAGTATCACGCTGACCGCGGGGGACCTGGTCGTGCTGTCGTCGTCGCTGATCCCGGGCAACGAGGAGGCCGTCTACGGCGTGATCGACGCGCTGGCCAAGGTCGGTGCCCGAGTGGTCACCAATGCCCAAGCCCGGGTGCATGTTTCGGGCCACGCCTACGCCGGCGAACTGCTCTTCCTCTACAACGGGGTGCGGCCGCGCAATGTGATGCCGGTGCACGGCACCTGGCGCATGTTGCGCGCCAACGCCAAGCTGGCCGCCTCCACCGGGGTGCCGGAGGAGTCAATCCTGTTGGCCGAGAACGGCGTCAGCGTCGATCTGGTCGGCGGCAGGGCGTCGATCGCCGGTGCGGTGCCGGTCGGCAAGATGTTCGTCGACGGGCTGATCACCGGCGACGTCGGCGATATCACCTTGGGCGAGCGACTGATTCTGTCCGAAGGCTTCATCGCGGTGACCGTGGTGGTAACCCGTGGCACCGGACGGCCGGTGGCGCCGCCGCACCTATACTCGCGCGGATTCTCCGAGGATCCCAAGGCGCTCGAGCCCGCGGTGCGCAAGGTCACCGAAGAGCTCGAAGCGTTGGTCACCGACAACGTCACCGACCCGATCCGGATCGCGCAAGGCGTACGGCGCACCGTCGGCAAGTGGGTGGGCGAAACCTATCGCCGCCAGCCGATGATCGTGCCGACCGTCATCGAAGTGTGACGCGGCTACGCGAAAGATAATCTGGCGCAATACTTTCCGGTTTCAGCGCCGGTCAGGCCAAGCCCAAAATGCTATGCAGCGAACCGGTAACGTCAGCGAGTGACGCGACCAGGCGCTCGTCGTCGGCGTCGCCGGCCGCGGTCGCGGCGGCCTCTGCTTTGCGCAGCGCGTCGTTGATGCGCTCCTCGACCGCCTCGGCGCCCAGCCTGAGCAGGCCCGGCTCGATGCTGAGGTGAGTCAGTACCAGGTGCGCGTCGACGGTCACTTTGACGGTTTCGGTTTCATCGGAGACCGTGAAGGTATCGGTGTTCGTTCGATGGATATGGTCGTCGAGAATCGACTGAAACTGCTGTGCTAATTGCAGTGCGTCAGCGACCTGCGGGTGCATGGGGGCGGTCATCATTGCCGTCCTTCCCTGGTCAGGAACAGTATTTTCGGGGGCTGAACTGGTCACGCCTTCGATCCAGTATCTCCTCAAGTTTAAATCGGCTTTTCCGTTCCGAATGCACATGTTTACCGGGTATTTATTTGACTGAATCTGATTTTCAATTGCAATCGATGCGCCGAAAATTGGTGCGCTGACCCCACCCGGAGCCGTGTTACGTTTCGTATGCGCAACTGTTGCCTAGGTGCAACGTTGCCGTTCAAACGAAGGGAATCTCGGATGTCCATCTTTGCTTCTGCCGCCAGGTGCATCGCCAGCCTGGCCAACCTGGGTCAGCAAGGCGCCGGCCTCGGCCTCGATTTCAGTGGCTGGAGCGGCTCTACGCCGGGCGCTGAAGGCTATGCGACGACAGCGACCAACACCGCGGCCGACCTGGGCTCGATTGGGGCCGCTATCGGCGGCAAGGTGATGTCTCAGTCCATCAAGAACATGTCTCAGGGTGATCTGATCCAGCTGCAGGCCCGGATGGGCGGGCAAAAGGGCGTTAACGACTTCGCCAAAGCGGCCAGCATCATCTCCTGGACCATCACCACCGTCCAGCTTTTGCAGCTGACGACCGGATTCGGAACGCCTTATGACGGCGCGTCCCTGCAAACCGGTTCGCAACAATTCACCTCGCTCGCCGGGCAGCTCAATTCCGCACTTCCCGACACCGAGTGGCAGGGCGATGCGTCGCAAGCCTATGCCGACCTGGACAAGGCGCTGCAGGCTGCGGCGCAGCAAATGGCCGACCTCGACGGCCAGCTGGCGGCCCTGGTGAAAAACCAGGGCGAGTGGGTCACCCATATGCAATTGGCCTTCAGCATATTGAACGGTCTCCTCACCACGGCCCTGATCATCGAGCTGATTCTCACGGTGGCGGTGCCGGCGCCGGCCGGCCCCGCCGTGGCGAAGATCTTCGCGATCACGGTTGCGAGTTTGGGGATTTCGGCCGCCGTGGGCTTCCTGGGGACTTTGCTCGGCTATTCGATCGAGAATGGCAAGAAGGCGGATGCGTTGGCCGAAAGCTACGCGGCGCTGGTCGCAGGGATCGTTCAAAACGATTCGGTCGCTCAGCCGAAGGTGACCGTCGCCGGCCAGTCCAACTCCGCGGTGTCGAGCTTCGAGGCCATCTCGGCCGGCCTGTCCGGGCCGTCCGCCAGCGCCGCCGCGCCCGCAGTCGCGCCGCCGGCCCGCGCGGCCGACGATCGCGCGCAACAACGCGTGCAGCGTGACGTCGCGGCACCGGCTGCACCCGCGGCACCCGCCGCGCCAGCGGCACCGGCAGCGCCCGCTTACGCCTCCGCGTCCGTGCCAACGGGCACCATGCCCACGCTTGTTCAGGCCGCCGCAATGTCCGGCACGAACCTGTCCGGTCGGGTGTCCCAGCCCGAAAGTCTGGCCAACCAGGCCAGGGCGCAGGTGCGCCAGCTTGCCCAGCAAGACCCACAGGAAGACGCCGCGGTGCCCGTCAACGAGGTCCACACCGACGAGGGTGCGGGCGCGAGTCGGGCGGCCCAGGGAACCGAGCGCGCACCGATCGGGGCGACACCCGCGGCTACCGCACCAGCGGAGGTGCCGAGCCCGTCCCAGCGCAGCGCGTGATTCGTTGCAGCCCAACGTGATTCATCAGGATTCAAGGAGAAGTAACCATGACTGATCTAGCCGTCACACCAGAACACCTCGACAAACTGGCGACCAAGCAAGACCAAGCGGCTACCCAGGCCTCTATCGCGGGGTCTGCGGGCTCCAATGTAGAAGTTGCCGTGTGGGTCACCCACGGTGTCGTCAGCGGGGTCTCCAACGTTGCCTTCACCAAAGCCGCTGCCGCGCGCAAGAAGACGGCCGACGCGATGAGCAAGGCGTCGACCGGGCTTGCCGGCAAGCTGCGCACCGCGAAGGCCGTTTACGGAAGCGCCGACGACGAAGCGGGCAAGAGTATCGACCGACAGCTTCTGGATCGCTGATCACGTCGAAACGCGTTAGACCTTCTCGGCGTAGGCCGACCATTCCAGTTGTGACGCTTTGAGTTTGCGGCCGGTGGGTGCGACGTAACGCGCGACCAGTTCGTCGGGTCCGGCCTGCTCGACCAGCCGCCAGCCGTATTCGGCGATGAAGTCGGCGACCTCGTCGGGCTCCAGGCCGAAATGCCAAAGTTGTTTGCGCTGGCGCACGGTGCGATACAACGTGCGGGTGCCGTAGCGATTCGTCCCGTCGATGAAGTCGCGGCGGACGTAGGTGAACACCAGCCGGCTGCCCGAAGCGGCGGCGCGCAATCCGTCGAGCGTTCGCCGCACGCCCTCTTCGGTGAGGTACTGTGTCACGCCTTCGCAGACGAAGAAGGCCCGGTAGTCGGTGCGATAGCCGTGCTCAGCCAGGGCGGTGAGCAGGTCATCGCGCTCAAAATCCAAGGCCACCAAGCGAACCGAGAGTGGTGGCCCGCCCAGAACCCGCCGCAGGGTCTTGGCCTTGCGGGCGATGTTGACCGGCAGGTCCACTTCGAAGACCGGCATTCGGACCCGCCGGTTCAGCAGGTAGGCGCGGGTGTCCAGCCCGGCGCCGAGGACGACCACCGCATCGATGTCGTCCAGCGACTCGGTGATCTTGTCGGCGATGAAACGCTTGCGGCAGGCCAGGTTTGCCCACAGGCCGGGGCCGCTGTATTCCGATGCGCGAATCATCAGGCGCCGGATCGGCGTGGCCCGGGTTGTCGCGACCAGCCAGCGCAGCGGCGCCGGCAAGAACAGATCCGCGAGGTCGTCGTCGACCAGCCGGCGCCCGGCCGGTTCGTTCTGCTCGACGGCGGCCAGCACCACGGGGCCGAAAGCGGTCTGCGCAGCTGGGTTTCGTGCCATGTCCGCTACTTGTTCAGGAAGCCCGCGTCGACCGGCAAGGTGACTCCCGTGATGTAGCGCGCCTGATCGGACACCAGCCACGCCACCGTGTTGGCGATGTCCTCTACGTCCAGCGTCTCCACCGGCATGGCGTTGCCCATCGCCGCGGGCGTGTCGGTCGCGGCGGCCATCTTGGCCAGCCATTCCCGGGTGAACTCGTTGTTGATCATCGGCGTATCCACCCCGGACGGGTGAATCGAGTTGACCCGAATCATCTCCCTCGCAAGCAGATTCGCGTATACCCGCATCAACCCCACCACCCCGTGCTTGGCGGCGACGTAGCCCACCGAACCGGCGTCCGCACTGCCGACGCCGGCCAGCCCGGCACTCGAACTGATCAGCACGATCGACCCGCCGGTGCCTTGGGCGACCATGGTCGGTATCGCGGCCTTGATCGTGTTGTAGACGCCGGTGAGGTTGACGTCGATGACATCGCGCCAGCCGTCGTCGCCGGATTGCATCGGCGCGATACCGGCGTTGGCCACCACGATGTCGAGGCGGCCGAGCTCCTCGATACCGGCCCGCACCGCGGCCGACAGCGATTCGCGATCGCGCACGTCGGCCTGTTTGGCGACGATGCGGGCGCCGGTGTCTTCGACAAGCTTGACGGTGGCCGCCAGGTCCTCGGGCGTGGCCAGCGGGTAGCGGACACTTGCGATCTGCGCGCACAGGTCGACGGCGATCACGTCGGCGCCGTCGCCGGCCAGTCGCACCGCGTGCGCGCGGCCCTGACCGCGGGCCGCTCCGGTGATCAGCGCGACTTTTCCGTTCAGCGGCCGGTGCGGGCCATCAGCGGTCACCGCCGCAGTTGTCCCTTATCCGCGTCGCCCGCGGGGACCGGCTGCAGCATCTTGATGTCGGGCGCCCCGGCGAGGTGCTCTCCGGCCGCGGTGAACATCTTGCCCACCGCGGGCGCGGTGCTGTGTGCCTTCAGCGCCTCTTCGTCGGCCCATTGCTCGACGAAGACGAAGGTCTCACCCGACTCGTGCACCGCATAGAGCTGGCAGCCGGGCTCGGAGTGCACCTCCTCGGCCGCGGTCTTGAGGATGTCGCGGACGGTGTCAACCGATTCGGGCTTGACGGTCAAGGTGGCGACGACGACGACGGGCATGCGGAGCTCCTTGAGGGATGACGGAGGCGATGATTGTCACCCTACTCACGCGACAGTGGCCGTCGTCAGCCTGCGTCCACCCGGATGGGGAGGGCCGCGGTCACAGTCGTTTCGGCACGCGAGGGCGCGTTGGTGACCGAATTGACATACTTTTGTGACCCGTGTGGCAGATGGTGAATATGGGGCTAATGCGACTAGGCTAGACCCCATGGCTAGTAAGACCGCTGCCCGCTCCGCAACCCGAACGAGCAGGTCAAAGGCCACTTCGCGCTCCAGCGGATCCCGAAGTGCGCGACCGGCACCTGCCCGCAAGAAGGCCGCCAAGAAGGCGCGCAGGCCGGCCAAGCGGCACAACCGGTCGCTGCTCGTCGCCGCCGGGGTGACCGGCGGGCGCGCGATGCGGGCTACTTGGCTGATGGCGGCGCGAGGCACCGGGGGTGCGGCGCGGTCGATCGGGCGTGCCCGTGACATCGATCCCGGGCACCGTCGCGACGGAATCGCGCTGGTGCTGCTCGGCTTTGCCGTGGTGATCGCCGCGAGTTCGTGGTTCGGCGCGGCGCGGCCGATCGGCGCGTGGGTCGACGAGGTGCTGCGCACGTTCATCGGAGCCGGCGTCCTGGCGCTGCCGGCCGCCCTGGGCGTGGTGGCGATCGTGCTGATGCGCACCCAGCCCAACCCCGAGGCGCGGCCGCGGCTGATCCTGGGTGCGAGCATGATCAGCTTTTCGTTGCTCGGTCTGCGCCACCTGTGGTCGGGTTCGCCCGGCGACCCCGAATTGCGCCGTCGCGCAGCAGGATTTGTCGGCTTCGCGATCGGCGGGCCGCTGGCCGACGGGCTGACGCCCTGGATCGCCGCGCCGCTGTTGTTCATCGGCGCACTGTTCGGGCTGCTGTTGCTGACCGGCACCACCTTGCGCGAGCTGCCCGAGATGATGCGGGCCCTATTCGGCACCCCGTTCGTGGACGACCTGTACGCCGATGAGGACGACCACGACTACGCCGACGACGCCGATGGCCAAGCGCGCGAAGACTTTTCCGACGGTTACTACGACGACGGCGCGCTCGACGAGGAGCCGAAGGCGTGGCCGTCGGCCGGCAAGCCCCCCGTCGTCCTCGACGACCCGTTGCCGGACGAAACGCCGACGGTTCCAGAACCCGCCTTGAAAGCCGGCGAGGCGAAGAGCCGCCGTCGTGCCGCCAAGAAGCCGGACACCCAGGTGCTGGACCGGGTGGTCGAGGGCCCGTACACGCTGCCGTCGCTGGACCTGTTGGTCCCCGGCGATCCGCCCAAGAAGCGCAGCGCCGCCAACACCGCGATGGCCGACGCGATCAGCGAGGTGCTCAACCAGTTCAAGGTCGATGCGGCCGTCACCGGCTGCACCCGCGGGCCCACGGTCACCCGTTACGAGGTGGAGCTGGGGCCGGGCGTCAAGGTCGAGAAGATCACCGCCCTGCAGAAGAACATCGCCTACGCGGTGGCCACCGAGAGCGTGCGCATGCTGGCGCCGATCCCCGGTAAGTCCGCCGTCGGCATCGAGGTGCCCAACACCGACCGGGAAATGGTGCGGCTGGCCGACGTGCTCACCGACCCGTCCACCCGCCGCGACCACCACCCGCTGGTGATCGGGTTGGGCAAGGACATCGAGGGCGAGATGATCTCGGCCAACCTGGCGAAGATGCCGCACCTGCTGGTGGCCGGCTCCACCGGTTCCGGTAAGTCCAGCTTCGTCAACTCGATGCTGGTGTCGCTGCTGACCCGCGCCACGCCCGAGGAGGTCAGGATGATCCTGATCGACCCGAAGATGGTGGAACTGACGCCCTACGAAGGCATTCCGCACCTGATCACGCCGATCATCACCCAGCCGAAGAAGGCGGCGGCCGCGCTGGCCTGGCTGGTCGAGGAGATGGAGCAGCGCTACCAGGACATGCAGGCGTCGCGGGTGCGCCACATCGACGACTTCAACGAGAAGGTGCGCTCCGGTGCCATCACGGCGCCGCTGGGCAGCCAGCGTGAGTACCGTCCGTACCCGTACGTCGTGGCGATCGTCGACGAGCTGGCCGACCTGATGATGACCGCCCCGCGCGACGTCGAGGACGCCATCGTGCGGATCACCCAGAAGGCCCGCGCCGCGGGCATCCACCTGGTGCTCGCCACCCAGCGCCCGTCCGTCGACGTGGTCACCGGGCTGATCAAGACCAACGTGCCGTCGCGGCTGGCGTTCGCGACGTCGTCGCTGACCGACAGCCGGGTGATCCTGGACCAGCAGGGCGCCGAGAAGCTGATCGGCATGGGCGACGCCCTGTTCCTGCCGATGGGCGCGAACAAGACCGTCCGGCTGCAGGGCGCCTACATCACCGACGACGAGATCCACGCCGTCGTCACCGCCTGCAAGGACCAGGCCGAACCCGAGTACACCGACGGCGTCACGACCGCCAAGCCGACCGCCGAGCGCACCGATGTCGACCCCGACATCGGCGACGACATGGACGTCTTCCTGCAGGCCGTCGAGCTGGTGGTGTCCAGCCAGTTCGGTTCGACGTCGATGCTGCAGCGCAAGCTGCGGGTCGGCTTCGCCAAGGCCGGCCGGCTGATGGACCTGATGGAGACACGCGGCATCGTCGGGCCCAGCGAGGGTTCCAAGGCGCGCGAGGTGCTGGTCAAGCCCGACGAGCTGGCCGGCACGCTGGCGCTGATCCGCGGCGGTGCCAACGCCGACGGCGGCGACGCCGGCGAGTAATTCGGCGAACGTGGCCTCACTGCGAAAAATCGGCCCAAATTTCGCAGCCACGTCACGTTCGGCGCGGGCCCTGGCGCGGCCGCTAGAGCAGTAGCAGCATCCGGGTGTTCCCCAGGATGTTGGGCTTGACGTAGCTCAGGTCCAGGAACTCGGCGACACCGATGTCGTAGGAGCGGCACATCTCCTCGAACACCTCGGCGGTGACCGGCGTGCCCTCGATCTCGGTGAACCCGTGCTTGCCGAAAAACTCGGTTTCGAAGGTCAGCACGAAGATCCGTTCCAGCTGCAGCTCGCGCGCGACGTCGAGCAGACACTGGACGATCGCGTGGCCGACACCATGGCCCGTCGCGGCGGGGTCGACCGCGACGGTGCGGATCTCGCCGAGGTCCGACCAGAACACGTGCAACGCCCCACAGCCGACCACCTTGCCATCCAGCTCGGCCACCCAGAACTCCTGGACGGCCTCGTATAGCGTCACCAGGGCTTTTTCCAGCAGGATCTTGCCCGCATAGGTGTCGACGAGGTGCTTGATCGTGGGGACGTCGGATGTTCGCGCGCGCCGGACGACCACTTGCTGGTTATCCCGAGAACGTTCGGTCACGGGTATCAGTATTGACATCGGGGGCGGCTGTGCTGGTCAACCGTTATTCTGATGCCGTGTCGGGTCAGCCGCAGACAGGACCGGTGGCGGGACGCGTCAGCATCGCCAACCTGGCTAACGTCCTCACGCTGGTGCGGCTGGTCCTGGTTCCGATCTTCCTGCTCGCGCTGTTCGCCGGCGGGGGCCACGAAACCGTCGCGCGGATCGTGGCTTGCGTGGTGTTCGCGGTGGCGTGTATCACCGACCGGCTGGACGGCCTGCTGGCCCGCAACTATGGCATGGCGACCGAATTCGGTGCGTTCGTCGATCCGATCGCCGACAAGATGCTGATCGGGTCGGCCCTGGTCGGACTGTCGATGCTGGGCGACCTGCCCTGGTGGGTGACAGTGCTGATCCTGGTCCGCGAGATCGGCGTGACGCTGTTGCGACTGGCCGTGATTCGCCGCGGCGTCATTCCGGCCAGCTGGGGCGGCAAACTCAAGACCGCGGTCCAGGCGCTGGCCATCGGGCTGTTCGTGCTGCCGCTGTCGGGGGGATTCCTGGTGGCGGCGTCGGTGGTGATGGGTGCCGCGGTGGTGCTGACCGTGCTCACCGGGATCGACTATGTGGCGTCGACCGTCAAGGAAGTGCGACGGACGGGAACCTAGACGGCGGCTGGTGGCGTTGACCTGATGAAGCAGGTTTGCTCTGGAGACGAAGGAGAGCAGGATGTCGCCATTGGTGCGCGAGGTCATTGGCGAGGTGCTGCGCCTGGCCCGAACGACACAAGGACGAACGCTGCGCGAGGTATCGGACACGGCACGGGTGAGCCTCGGCTATCTCTCCGAGGTGGAGCGCGGCCGCAAGGAGGCCTCCAGCGAGCTGCTGAACGCCATCTGCGACGCGCTGGACGTCCCGCTATCGACGGTGCTCACCGACGCCGGTGAGCGGATGGCGGACGAGGAACGCGCGGCCGCACAGACGGCCGAGGCCAGCGCGTCCAGCATCGACGCCACCACGAAGGTCGTCATCCCGCAGGTCGCGTCGTTCGCGGTGGCCTGAGGGTGGGGCGAAGGGCTCCAACCCGTTAAATTGAGCGGCAGGGTGATCGCCAGGGCTCAGCAGGGGTCCTCCGGCACACAGAAGCGAAGGTGGAGCTAACTCATGGCCAATCCGTTCGTCAAAGCGTGGAAATACGTCTTGGCGCTGTTCAACGCGAAGATTGACGAGCACGCCGACCCGAAGATCCAGATTCAGCAGGCCATCGAGGAAGCCCAGCGCACCCATCAGGCGCTGACCCAACAGGCCGCGCAGGTGATCGGCAACCAGCGTCAGCTGGAGATGCGGCTCAACCGGCAGCTGGCCGACATCGAGAAGCTGCAAGTCAACGTGCGTCAGGCACTGACGCTGGCCGACCAGGCCACCGCCGCCGGAGATGCCGCCAAGGCCACCGAGTACACCAACGCCGCGGAGGCGTTCGCGGCCCAGCTGGTGACCGGGGAGCAGAGCGTCGAAGACCTCAAGACGTTGCACGACCAAGCCCTGGGCGCGGCGGCGCAGGCCAAAAAGGCCGTCGAACGCAACGCCATGGTGCTGCAGCAGAAGATTGCCGAGCGCACCAAGCTGCTCAGCCAGCTCGAGCAGGCCAAGATGCAGGAACAGGTCAGCGCGTCGCTGCGGTCGATGAGCGAGATCGCCGCCCCGGGCAATACCCCGAGCCTCGACGAGGTGCGCGACAAGATCGAACGCCGCTACGCCAACGCGATCGGCTCGGCCGAACTGGCGCAGAACTCCGTGCAGGGCCGCATGATGGAGGTCCAGCAGGCCAGCGTGGAGATGGCGGGTCACTCGAGGCTCGAGCAAATTCGCGCGTCGATGCGTGGCGAGGCCCTGCCGACGGGTGGAACCGCCGCGGCTCCCGGAGCCACGCCGGCCACCCCCGCGCCGGCCGAGGGTGCCGGCGGACAGGTGGCCGAGAAACCCTTTGGCCAGTAGCCCGGTCGGTGTGACATGGCGGTGAAGGCAACGCAGCGCGGGCTGTGGCGCGCTCTGCTGCAGCAGGGGCTGGACACCGCCGCCGACCTGACCGGCTTCGTCGCCCAGAAGATCAGCGCGGCCGCCGACCCGCGCGCGCGGCTGCTGCGCCGCCGCCGTCGTGCGCTGCGGTGGGCCTGGATCTTCACCGTCGGCAGCGTGTTCTGGGGATTGGTCACGGCCGTGCTGGCGTGGTGGGGCTGGTTCGTATTGCTGTTGCAGATCACCGGCGGGATCGCGGTCCTCGAGACGATCCCCGCGACGCTGCTGTTCTTCCGCTATCACTGGCTGAAGGCCGAGCCGCTGCCGGCCAGCCGGCCCGCCAATGCCCGCCGGCTGCCGCCGCCCGGCTCCGCTGCGCGACCCGCGATGTATGCGCTGGGCGCCTCCGAGCGCGGGTTTTTCTCGCTGTTGGGCGTCATCGAGCGAGGCGCCATGTTGCCGGCGGACGAGATCAGCGACTTGACCGCCGCGGCGAACAGGACCTCGGCGGCGATGGCGTCGACCGCCGCGGAGGTGGTGTCGATGGAGCGCGCAGCGCACAATTCGGAATCGTCGCGCGCGTATCTGGTGCCCAGCATCAATGCGTTCACCGCGCAGCTCAGCGCCGGCGTCCGGCAGTACAACGAAATGGTCACCGCCGCAGCGCAATTGGTTTCCTCGGCGAACGGTGACGGGTTAGCCGATGCGCACCAGCGCTACCGTGCCGAGCTGGTCGAGGCTACCGATCGCCTGACCGGCTGGGCCCAGGCGTTCGACGAACTCGGCGGATTACCGCGTCGTTAGAACGACGCTTTGAGCGACGGCAATACCAGCGCCGCCACCCCGCGCAGCAACGCCTTAGTCATGTCGAAGAAGTCAAAGTAGTCCCGCCACAACGTGATTCGCCCGTTGTGGACCTCGAACACGCCACACACCCAGAACTGCAGGCGCAGCGGGCCCAGGATCAGCGCATCGCTGCGCTCGGTGAGCACCGCGGCGCCGTCGGCGGCAATGCGGTGAATCTTCACCTCGAACCCCGCGCGACCGTCCATGCGGCGGAACAGCTTCATGGCGCGGGCGCGGCCGTGGATCGTCGGCAATCCGACGTTTTCGTAGACGAGGTTGTCGTCCAGCGAGGCATCCGCGGTGTCGAAGTCCGCGTCCATCAGGGCGTTCAGAAAAGTCTCGACCGTGCGCGTGTTCGCGACGGCTGTTCCAGTCAGCTCGGTCATGGGTGCCAGCGTAGGCGCGCGCCCGTTGGGCGCTGTGGCAGGGTAAGGCGGTGCGAGTCGCGGTGGTCGCCGGGCCGGATCCCGGGCACTCGTTTCCCGCGATCGCGTTGTGTCAGCGCTTCCGGGACGCGGGCGATGAGCCGACCCTGTTCACCGGCGAGGAATGGCTGCAGCCAGCCCGCGACGTCGGCATCGGGGCGCGCGCGCTCGACGGGCTGGCCGCGACCGACGAGGACCTCGACGCCGGGGCCCGACTCCACCGGCGCGCGGCCCGAATGGCGGTGCTCAATGTTCCGGCGCTGCGCGACCTGGCGCCCGACCTGGTGGTGTCCGACGTCATCACCGCCGGTGGCGGGATGGCCGCCGAGCTGCTCGGGATCCCGTGGATCGAGCTGAACCCGCACCCGCTGTACCTGCCGTCCAAAGGATTGCCGCCGATCGGCAGCGGGCTGGCGCCGGGTACCGGCGTTCGCGGCCGGCTGCGCGACGCCACGATGCGGGCGCTGACGGCACGGTCGGTGCGCGCGGGTCTGCAGCAGCGCGAGATCTCCCGGGCCGAGATCGGCCTGCCGGCGCGCGATCCCGGGCCGCTGCGACGACTGATCGCCACGCTGCCCGCACTGGAGGTGTCCCGCCCGGACTGGCCGGCCGAGGCCGTCGTCGTCGGGCCGCTGCACTTCGAGCCGACCGATCGCATCCTCGAGGTCCCGGCCGACTCCGGGCCGGTGATCGTCATCGCGCCGTCGACCGCCTTGATCGGGACCGAGGGTCTGGCCGAAGTCGCGCTGGGGTGCCTGACGCCGGGCGAGACGTTGCCGGCGGGCTCGCGCCTGCTGGTGTCGCGGCTGGACGGACCGGATCTGGCGGTGCCGCCGTGGGCGGTCGTCGGGCTGGGTCGACAGGACGAGCTGCTCTCGCATGCCGACCTGGTGATCTGCGGCGGCGGCCATGGCATGGTGGCCAAGACGCTACTGGCCGGGGTGCCGCTGGTGGTGGTTCCCGGCGGCGGGGATCAGTGGGAGATCGCCAACCGGGTGCGGCGACAGGGGAGCGCGCGGCTGATTCGGCCGCTGACCGCCGATGCGCTGGTGGAGGCGGTCAACGACGTGTTGTCGACGCCGGGCTACCGGGAGGCTGCGCGCACCGCCGCCTCCGGCATCCATCGCGTCGCCGACCCGGTTCGGGTTTGCCACCAAGCGCTGGCGCTCGCGAAATAGCCGGGCTCGGTATGTTGGCTGGCGTGCGGCTGACGGAGTTCAACGAGCGCGTAGTGCTGCGATTCGGCGCCGCCTACGGCGCATCGGTACTGGTAGATCACGTGCTGCCGGGTTTCGGCGGCCGGACCGCCGCGCAGGCGATCGAGGACGGCATCGAACCCCGCGACGTCTGGCGGGCGTTGTGCGTCGACTTCGACGTGCCGCGCGAACAGTGGTGAGCTCTTAGCTCACCGGCTCTCCGTTGAGTGCGCACCTCGAGCGCCTTACCCCCGCACTCGCCGCCTGGGAGGCACACTCAACGCCCGGGAGGCACACTCAACGCCGGGTCGAGCGCGGTGCCTGGGGAAACACGCAGTCACCGCACACCGATCGCCCGGGCAGGCGATAGAACAGGCAGCAGCTGTCGCGCGTGAAGCCCAGGTGTGAGCCGGTGATGGCGCCGGATCCGGACAGCACGCCGGTGTCCAGCAGGGATGCGGTGATCTCGACGATCCGCGCACGCAGGTCCGGTCGGGCCGCGAGCAGCGCCCGTGACGCGCCGACGAGCGCGGACGCGATGTTGCCCGCCAGCAGGGCGGGCGCCAGTGTGACCCGCAAGCCGGCCGCGAACGGCTGCATATGCTGTTGCACCACCAGGCGATACGACTCGGCCGCGATGTCCTCGACCGGCTCTCCGATGGGCTCGGGTAGGCGCAGCTGCGCCCCGTCGTCGGCACGTTGCAGGTGTTGCAGGTCCGGGACGACGCCGTGGGCCAACGCGCAGGCCAGCACCGGTGACCACAGCCGGGTGGCGTGGCCGAGGTGGACCAGGGAGGCGCCGATCCGCAAGTCCGTCGTGTGGTAGCGCTTGGCTGTGGTGTCGATCAAACCCGCAAAGCCGTCGCCGTAGTCCTGGCGGACCGGGTGCCAACCTGGCGCCCCGCCGCCCACGGTCAGTGCGAAAAACCCTTTGTAGGAAGATATTTCGGCAAGCTCGCCGGAGATATCCATGCGTGCGCATCCGGCCTCTCTGGGGAGGTCCGCCCCAGCGTCTAGTGAGGAAGCGCCGGCGGTGAGTATCTGGCTCGCGGGGCAAGAATGCGCCCGATCACAGTGGCGGGACCGCACCGGATTCGCACCGGTTTCCTCTTCATGCAGGCCCGTCGGCACCCTGTCGGTAGCCGATATTGCCACACGCAACCGCCTACGGCGTGTCAAACTTGATTCGAACAGGTGTTCGTCTACCGTGGTGATCACGCGAAGAAGACGACTTGTCGGTGGCCATCTCTAGTGTCACGGCCAACCGACCGATAACGGTCAGAAGAACACCGACTATAGGAGAGCACCATGGTGCAAGCCCCCGACCGCGAGAAGGCTCTCGAACTGGCGATGGCCCAGATCGAGAAGAGCTATGGCAAAGGCTCGGTGATGCGTCTCGGCGACGAGCAGCGTCAGCCGATCTCGGTCATTCCGACCGGATCCATCGCATTGGACGTGGCTCTGGGCATCGGCGGACTGCCACGCGGCCGGGTCGTGGAGATCTACGGCCCGGAATCCTCGGGTAAGACGACCGTCGCCCTGCACGCGGTGGCCAACGCTCAGGCCGCCGGGGGTGTCGCGGCGTTCGTCGACGCCGAGCACGCTCTGGACCCGGACTACGCCAAGAAACTCGGCGTCGACACCGATTCCCTGCTGGTCAGCCAGCCCGACACGGGGGAGCAGGCCCTCGAGATCGCCGACATGCTGATCCGCTCCGGCGCCCTGGACATTCTGGTCATCGACTCGGTGGCCGCATTGGTGCCGCGCGCGGAACTCGAGGGCGAGATGGGTGACAGCCACGTCGGGTTACAGGCCCGGCTGATGAGCCAGGCGCTGCGGAAAATGACTGGCGCACTGAACAATTCGGGGACCACCGCGATCTTCATCAACCAGCTCCGTGAGAAGATCGGGGTGATGTTCGGCAGCCCCGAAACCACCACGGGTGGAAAGGCTTTGAAGTTCTACGCGTCGGTGCGCTTGGATGTGCGCCGGATTGAGACACTCAAGGACGGCACCGATGCGGTCGGTAACCGCACCCGGGTCAAGGTCGTCAAAAACAAAGTGGCGCCGCCGTTCAAGCAGGCCGAGTTCGACATCCTCTACGGCCGCGGCATCAGCAGGGAGGGGTCGCTGATTGACATGGGTGTGGATCAGGGCTTCATCCGCAAGTCCGGTTCCTGGTTCACCTACGAGGGCGAGCAGCTCGGCCAGGGCAAGGAGAATGTCCGCAACTTCCTGGTGGAGAACGCCGATATCGCGAACGAGATCGAGAAAAAGATCAAGGAAAAGCTGGGCATTGGCGCGGTGCTGACCGATGACGACGTCCTCCCCGCCCCCGTCGATTTCTGAGCCTGCCCGCGAAGAGCAGGCGCGGGCGCTGTGCCTACGCCTGCTCACCGCGAGGTCGCGCACGCGGGCCGAGTTGTCCGGCCAGCTCGCTAAACGCGGGTATCCCGGCGACGTCAGTGCTCGGGTGCTCGACCGGCTCGCCGCCGTCGGGCTGGTGGACGACCGAGACTTCGCCGAGCAGTGGGTGCGGTCCCGGCACACCAGGGCGGGAAAAAGCAGGCGTGCGTTGGCCGCCGAATTGCACACCAAGGGCGTCGACAAAGAGGTCATCAACACCGCACTGGCCGGGATCGACGCCGGTGCCGAGCGGGGCCGGGCCGAAGAACTGGTGCGGGCCAAGCTGCGGCGGGAAACGCTGAGCGGGGACGACGCGCGGATCACCCGCCGGCTGGTGGGCATGCTGGCCCGCCGCGGCTATGGCCAGAACCTGGCCTGCGAGGTTGTCCTCGCCGAGCTGACCGCCGAACGGGAACGCCGCCGCGTCTAGCTGGGGGTTCATGGGGCAGGCCCCGGTCGCCGTACCATGGCCCCGTGACTTCGACAGTGGCGCCGGACGCCGCGAGCCTGGCCGGGCCCGCGGCGGGGTCGGGGCGCACCTATCAAGTCCGCACCTACGGATGCCAGATGAACGTCCACGACTCCGAGCGGTTGGCTGGTCTGCTCGAGGCCGCCGGCTACCGACGCGCCCACGAGGGCGCCGACGCGGATGTGGTGGTCTTCAACACCTGCGCGGTGCGCGAAAACGCCGACAACAAGCTGTACGGCAACATCAGCCACCTGGCCCCGCGCAAACGCGACAACCCCGACTTCCAGATCGCCGTCGGCGGCTGCCTGGCCCAGAAAGACCGAGACTCCCTGCTGCGCAAGGCGCCATGGGTCGATGTGGTCTTCGGCACGCACAACATCGGGTCGCTGCCCACCCTGCTGGAGCGGGCCCGGCACAACAAAGTCGCCCAGGTGGAGATCGTCGAGGCGCTGCAGGAATTTCCCTCATCGCTGCCGAGCGCCCGCGAATCTGCCTATGCCGCTTGGGTTTCCATCTCTGTCGGCTGCAACAACAGCTGCACGTTCTGCATCGTCCCGTCGCTGCGCGGCAAGGAGGTCGACCGCAGCCCGGCCGACATCCTCGCCGAAGTGCGATCGTTGGTGGCCGATGGCGTTCTAGAGGTCACGCTGCTCGGGCAGAACGTCAACGCCTACGGTGTCTCGTTCGCCGATCCCGCCGTGCCCCGCAGTCGCGGCGCCTTCGCCGATCTGCTGCGGGCCTGCGCAGACATCGACGGACTGGAACGCGTGCGGTTCACCTCGCCGCACCCGGCCGAGTTCACCGACGACGTCATCGATGCGATGGCCCAGACGCCCAATGTGTGCCCGGCCCTGCATATGCCGTTGCAGTCGGGGTCGGACCGGATGCTGCGGGCAATGCGGCGCTCGTACCGCGCCGAGCGCTACCTCGGCATCATCGACCGCGTGCGGGCGGCGATGCCGCACGCGGCCATCACCACCGACCTGATCGTCGGATTCCCCGGCGAAACCGAGGAGGACTTCGCGGCCACTCTCGACGTGGTGCGCCGGGCCCGGTTTGCCGCCGCGTTCACCTTCCAGTACTCGAAGCGGCCCGGAACCCCGGCCGCCGAACTCGACGGGCAGCTGCCGAAAGACGTTGTGCAGGAACGCTATATGCGGCTGATCGAACTGCAGGAGCAAATCTCGTTGGAGGGCAACCGCGAACTGATCGGCCAGCGGGTCGAATTGCTGGTCGCCACCGGCGAAGGCCGCAAAGATGCTCGCACCGCTCGCATGACCGGGCGCGCGCGCGACGGCCGACTGGTGCACTTCACCGCCGACACCCCGGTGCGCCCCGGAGACATCGTCACCACCGCGGTCACCGAGGCCGCGCCGCACCACCTGATCGCCGACGCCGGCATCCTGACCCACCGCCGCACCCGGGCCGGTGACGCGCACGCCGCCGGACGGCGCCCGCGCGGGATCGGTTTGGGCATGCCGGGCATTGGGCCGGCGATTCAACCAGTCGAAACCCAGGGATGTGCCCGATGACGAAAGAACACACGGACTTTGATGCGCTGCGCGCCGAGATCGAGGCCGCAGAACGCCGCGTTGCCCGCGAAATCGACCCCGGTCCAAGGGCATTGATCGTCGCCATCCTGGTGTTCGTGCTGCTGGGATCGTTCATCTTGCCGCATACCGGCCACGTCCGGGGCTGGGATGTATTGTTCAGCAGCCACGGCGCCGGTGCGGCCGCGTTGTCGCTGCCGTCGAAGGTATTCCTCTGGTTAACACTGGTTTTCGGCGTCGGGTTCTCGATGCTGGCATTGCTGACCCGTCGCTGGGCGCTGGCCTGGATCGCGCTGGCGGGCTCGTCGATAGCCAGCGCGACCGGCCTATTGGCGGTGTGGTCGCGCCAGACCGCGGCCGCCGGTCATCCCGGCCCGGGGATCGGGCTGTGGATCGCGTGGATCACGGTGATCCTGTTGACGTTCCACTGGGCCCGCGTGGTGTGGTCACGCACGATCGTGCAGCTCGCGGCCGAGGAGCAGCGGCGCCGGATCAGCGCCAAGCAACAGTCCAGGACGCTGCTGGAGACCCTGGGGGACCAGGACACCCCCGATGGTCCCGATGCCGAGGCGCCGCCAGAGCAGGCGGCGGGCCGCTAGGACCTGCGGGTCAGCGCCTGGGCGGCCGCTTGGGCCCACTGCCGCCACTGTTCGGCGTTGGCCTGTGCCTCTTCGGCTTCCTTGGTCCGGCCGGCGGCGGCCGCCTTGCGGGCCTGCTGCTCGTAATGCTCGGCGCGGGTGGCGAACTGCTCGGCACGGGCCTGCGCCTCGGGATCAGACCAATTCGATTCGCCGGCGTCGCGCACCTTCTTCTCGACGGCACGCAGCCGCCGCTCCAGATCGGCTGACCGTTCCCGGGGCACCTTGCCGATCGCGTCCCATCTGTCGGCGATCGACCGCAATGCCGCCCGGGCGGCTTCGTGGTTGCCGGTGTCGATCTTCTCGGCCTCGGCCAGCAGCGCCTCCTTGGCGGTGGCGTTGGCCTGGAACTCCTGATCCTTCTCCGCCGTCACGGCATTGCGGGCGGAGAAGAAGGCGTCCTGGGCGGCCTTGAAGCGCTTCCACAGCGCGTCGTCGACCTCACGGGTCGCGCGCCCCACCGATTTCCACTCGGTCAGCAGCTTGCGGAATTCGGCGCTCGTTGCGGCCCAGTCGGTCGAAGTGGCCATCTCCTCGGCTCGCTCGCACAGCTGCTCCTTGGACTGCCGCACGCCCGCGCGCTCGCGATCCAACTCGGCGAAGTGCGAGCCACGCCTGCGGTTGAACGCTTCGCGCGCCGCCGAATAGCGCTTCCACAATGCGTCGTCGACCTTGCGATCCAGTCCGGTGATCGTCTTCCACTCATCGAGAATCTCGCGCATCCGGTCCCCGGCGAGCTTCCAGTGCGTCGAGTTGGCGGCCAGATCCTCGGCCTCGGCGGCCAGCGCCTCCTTGCGGGCGGTCTGTGCGGCTCGATGCTCGTCGCGGCGGGAGCGGTCGGCGGCGACCGAGGCCTCGGCGTGCTCCACCAGCACGGTCAGCCGGCCGGCGAGCGCGTCGACATCACCCAGCACCGAGGCCGTCGGCAATGTCTCGGCCAGCGCGGCCGCGTTGGCCTTGATCTTGCGGGCATCGCCGCTCCCGGAGGCCAGCCGCTCCTCCATCAGCGTGACCTCGGTGCTCAGGTCCTCGAATCGCCTGCCGAAGTGGGCGAAGGCGGCCTCACGGTCGCCGGCCTGCCAGGAGCCGATGATGCGTTCGCCGGCCGAGCTGACCAGCCACACCGTCCCGTCGTCGTCGACGCGTCCGTACTGATGCGGATTGCTGGCCGGTGGCAACACCACCGGGTGGGCGCTGGGTCGCGGTGTCGGGCCCGGGCGGGGACCGGGTCGCGGCCCGGGACGTGGTGCCGGGATGGGCGCATCGCTGGAGCGGGGCTCGTCATCGGTCATGCGCTCGTCACCATCTCTTGCACCCTTTCGCGCGCTCGCTGTTCCCGCGCACCTGCCGCGCGTAGCGGCACCTCTACGGTCGGGAGACTTGCTGCGATCGACAGCCGCTCCGTCACCGATTCCACCAGTATTCAAGCAGCTTGGCGGGCCGTATGCCGCAACCTGATCGTCACCGCCTTGACAGCCTCTGTGAAACAGTGTGGGCACCCGGCATTTTTACGGTGATCGGCCCTCGACTTCGGAGAGAAACCGCACATGGACAAGGTGGACATCGCCGCGTTGCTCGCGTTGAGTTCGGCGCTGTGCGTCGCCATCGGCGACGTCCTCCAGCAACGCGCGACGCATCGGATTACCGACACCTCACTGGGGCAGCTGCGGCTGTTCGCCAAGCTGGCCCGCAACCAGCGGTGGCGGTGGGGTGTGCTGATCCTGATCGGGAGCATCGCGTTGCAGGCGGCCGCGCTGGACCAGGGGTCGGTGTTGCTGGTGCAGGCGCTGCTGGTCCTGTCGTTGCTGTTTGCCCTGCCGATCGGCGCGCGGCTTGCCCAGCGCAGGGTTTCCAGCCGGGAGTGGATCTGGGCCACGGTGCTGACCGCCGCGGTGTGCGTGATCGTCACCGTCGGCAATCCGCGGGCCGGTCATTCGACCGTGTCGCTGCAGACCTGGGCCTACGTGGCGGCGGTGCTCGGACCGTTGCTGATCGGGTCCATCGTCACGGCCCGTATTCGGGGCGGCACGCTGGCCGCGGTGCTGTTCGCGTTCGTGTCCGGCTCGCTGTGGGGGATCTTCGCGGTGCTCACCAAGGGCGTCGTCCATCGGCTCGGCGAAGGCGGCGCGACGGTGCTCGCCAGCCCGGAGCTCTACGCCTGGCTGCTGGTCGCGCTCGGGGGATTCACCTGGGAGCAGTCGGCGTTCCGGGCCGGCGCGCTGACCGCGTCCATGCCGACCCTGCAAGTGTCGCAGCCCGTCGTGGCGGCTTTGCTGGGTGTCGTCGTCCTCGGCGAGACGCTGAATACCGGCCGCGGCGGCATGGTTGCCCTGATCGCGGCCGCGGTGGTGGTGGCGGCGGCCACCGCCGAACTCGCCCGCGTCGATGCCGTCGCGACCAGCAAACGTGTCCAGGCCGCGTTGGGTGATGCCGCCGAACAACCGGCGTAGGACGCGGATAACGGTTCGATTCCACCGTTGCCGGAGCCGTAGGGCGGGCACGCGGCGCCCGGTACCGTGTTAGTGACAATTGGTGTTGTTGGTACTTGTGGGGCTAGAGGGGGCGCGACAAGATTGCCAGGGGTGGGGTCCCCGCGGCGGCGGATTGAGCCCGCGACTACAGCGGTGGCGATCGTCGTCGCCGCGCAAGCCGCGGTCGCCGGGCTTGTGACACCATGGGAGCGAGTTCATCGGTCCTATCGGGCGTCACCAGCCAGCCACAGCCTTGCCACAGGCTCTACACAGGTTCGTGAACTATTTGTTGCGCAGGACCGTTTCTTCCCAAGTGGCGCGGGCAATTTCGACGCTCACACAACGGAAACGGCTCCGAAACGGGTAGCGAATACCCGTCGCAGATGATGGCCCTCGTGGCCACGGGCCGGGGAGGAGGTCGCAGGTGGAGAAGACGGATATCGCGGTTATTCTCGCCCTGCTCGCCGCGTTCGCGTCGGCACTGGGCAATGTCGTCCGTCAGCGTTCAGCGCAGGAGATCACCGACAAGCCGGTGGGCCACCTCGAGCTCTTCCGGATGTCGGTGCGTGACGGCAAGTGGTGGCTGGGCGCCGGCGGGGCCATCGCGAACTACGCCCTGCAGGCCGCCGCTTTGACGCTAGGCTCCGTCATGCTGGTCACGTCATTGCAGGTCACGGCGCTGCTGTTCGCGCTGCCGATCTACGCGCGGATGACCCGGCGCTCGGTCACCCGCTGGGAATGGACCTGGGCGCTGCTGCTGGCCGCCGCGTTGGCGGTGGTCGTCGTCGTCGGTGATCCGGATCCCGGCGCCTCGCGCGGCTCGGTGCAAACCTGGGTGGTGGTGGCCCTGGTGATGGGCCCGGCGCTGGTGTTCTGCGTGTGGGGCGCGCGGAAGTGGCCCGGCTCGGTCGCCGCGGTACTGCTGGCCATCGTCGCCGGTTCGTCGTTGGCGCTGTTCGCGGTCCTGACCAAGGCCGTGGTGGTGATCGTCGGAGACGGCGTCGGTGCGCTGTTGACCGCGCCCGAGTTCTACGCGTGGATAGCCGCTGCCCTCGCCGGGATGATCTTCCAGCAGTCGTCGTTCCGTGCCGGCTCGCTGACCGCCTCCCTGCCGACGTCGGTGGTGGCCAAGCCGGTCGTCGGTTCGATCCTCGGTATGGCCGTGCTCGGTGAGTACCTCGACTGCAACGGAACTGCGAAGGTGGTGCTCGCGGTTGGTGTCGTGGTGGTGGTGGTCGCGACCGTGGCTCTGGCCCGCGGTGAGGCGGCGACGATGTCGAGCAGCTTCGCGGAGAAGCTGGCGAAAAAAGCGCTGCGCCGATCGGCTGAGGCGCGCCTCGCCGAGGCGGAGTGCAGCAGCTGACGGTCGGTTTGGCGGGCGTCGATTAGTTTGATGTCGTGCTGAGCGCCATTGCGATCGTTCCCTCCACGCCGTTGCTTGTTCCCGAGCTCGCCGGGGTGGCGGCCGCCGAATTGGCCGACCTGGCCACGGCGGTGCTGGCGGGGGCCGCGCTGCTGCCGCCGCGGTGGGTCGTGATCGGCACGGGCGACGCCGACGATGTGGTGGGCCCCAACGGGATCGGCAGCTTTGCCGGCTACGGCGCCGATGTGCGCGTCCGCCTATCGCCGCGGGCCGCCGAGCCCGCCGATGTGGTGGCCGACTTCCCGCTCAGCGCGTTGATCGCCGGTTGGCTGCGCGGCCGGGTCCGGCCCGAGGCCGCCGCGCAGGTTCGCGTCTACCGCGGCGACCACGACGTCGACACCGCGCTGGACATGGGCCGGCGGCTACGGGCCGAGATCGACCAGGCGTCCGATCCGCTCGGCGTGCTGGTTGTCGCCGACGGCGCGAACACCCTCACCGAGGGTGCGCCCGGCGGCTTTGACCCCGCTGGCCCCGACGCCCAGCTGGCCCTGGCCGACGCGTTGGCGAACGGCGACAGCGCCGCGCTGGCCGGGCTGCCGGAGCAGATCCTGGGGCGGGTCGCATTCCAGGTGCTGGCCGGGCTGACCGAGCCGGGACCGCGTTCGGCCAAGGAGCTGTACCGGGGAGCGCCCTACGGTGTGGGGTACTTCGCCGGAGCCTGGCAGCCATGAGACCCGCGGCGATCGCAAGCTCGGCGGTACGCCGGGCGCGGCGGGTCGACGCATGAGACCCGCGGCGATCGCAAGCTCGGCGGTACGCCGGGCGCGGCGGGTCGACGCATGAGACCCCTGGCGATCATCGGCCCCACCGGGACCGGCAAGTCGCAGCTGGCCCTCGACGTCGTCGAGCACCTCAGCGGCGAGGTGGGTGCCGAGATCGTCAATGCCGACGCCATGCAGTTTTACCGCGGCATGGACATCGGGACCGCCAAGCTGCCCGTCGACGAACGCCGCGGCATCCCGCATCATCAGCTCGACGTCCTGAATGTCACCCAGACCGCGACCGTCGCCCGCTATCAGCGGGCCGCCGCTGCGGATATCGAGGCGATCGCGGCCCGCGGTGCGGTGCCGGTCATCGTGGGCGGCTCGATGCTCTACGTCCAGTCGCTGCTCGACGACTGGACCTTTCCCGCCACCGACCCCGCGGTGCGGGCGCGCTGGGAACAACGGCTCGCCGAGGTCGGCGTGGGCGTGCTGCACGCCGAGCTGGCCCGTCGCGACCCGGCCGCCGCGGCGGCGATCCTGCCCACCGATGGCCGCCGCACGGTGCGTGCGCTCGAGGTTGTCGAGCTCACCGGCCAGCCGTTCGCGGCGTCCGCGCCCCGCATCGGCGCTCCCCGCTGGGGCACCGCCATCGTCGGATTAGATTGTGAAACAACCCTTCTCGACGAGAGATTGGCCCGCCGCACCGACACCATGTTCTCCCAAGGCCTGGTCGACGAGGTGCGGGCGCTGCTACTCGAGGGCCTGCGCGACGGCGTCACCGCGTCACGCGCGCTCGGCTACGCGCAGGTGCTCGCCGCGCTCGATGCCGACGATCCCGCAGCGTTGCGCGACGCGCAAGAGCTGACGTTCGTGGGCACCCGCCGCTATGTGCGACGGCAACGGTCGTGGTTTCGCCGCGATCACCGCGTGCACTGGGTCGACGTGGGCGCCGCGACCGAGTCGGACCGCGCCCGTGTCATCGCCGACACCGTGCGGGCGTGGCGGCACGTACCCTGAACAGGTGATCCGCGCCAATGACGAAGACCCTGGCATGGCCGGGGTTGTGGGGGCACCTCCCGCGTGCGGGGGCGAATGGCGCACATGATCTTCGCCAAGGGCCACGGCACCCAGAACGACTTCGTGCTGCTGCCCGACCTCGACGCCGAGCTGCCGCTCACCCCGGCCGGCGTGGCCGCGCTGTGCGACCGCCACCGCGGGCTGGGCGCCGACGGCGTGCTGCGGATCACCACCGCGGGTGCCGCCCTGGAAGCCGGCGTGCTCGATCGCCTGCCCGATGGTGTCGGCGCCGACGACTGGTACATGGACTACCGCAACGCCGACGGCTCGACCGCGCAGATGTGCGGCAACGGCGTGCGGGTGTTCGCGCATTACCTGCGCGCCAGCGGCCTGGAGACGCGCGACGAGTTCGTCGTCGGATCGCTGGCGGGGCCGCGGATGGTCACCATGCACCACGCCGACACCACCAACGCCGACGTCACCGTCGACATGGGCAAGGCCAACCGGATGGGTAGCGGGGGGGCGGCCTACGAGGTCATCGTCGGCGGCAGGCGCTTTCGCGGGTTGGCGATCGACGTCGGCAATCCGCACCTGGCGTGTGTCGACCCGCAGCTGAGTAGCGACGAGCTCGCCGCGCTGGACGTCGCCGCGCCGGTGCACTTCGACCGGGCGCAGTTCCCGGAAGGCGTCAATGTCGAAGTACTCACCGCGGCGGCCGGAGGCGTGGTGCAGATGCGGGTCCATGAGCGCGGGGTCGGCGAAACCCGTTCGTGCGGAACCGGAACCGTCGCGGCCGCGGTGGCCGCGCTCGCCGACGCCGGGGCCGACACGGGCACGCTGACTGTCCGGGTGCCCGGGGGCGACGTCGTCGTCACCATCACCGACGCCACCAGCTACCTGCGCGGGCCGTCGGTGCTGCTGGCCCGTGGCTTAGTAAGCGAGGACTGGTGGAACGCTCAATAATTCGAATGCACGCCACGGGTTTGGCGTGCATCATTGCTAATTGCCTATGACACATCCCGAAATGCCGTACCACGATCAACCGGCCGACCATCCCGCGTCCGAGCCCAGTGTCGGCGAGCTCGCCCTCGAAGACCGATCGGCACTGCGCCGCGTCGCCGGCCTGTCGACCGAACTCACCGACATCTCCGAGGTCGAGTACCGCCAGCTGCGGTTGGAACGCGTCGTTCTGGTCGGCGTGTGGACCGAGGGCAGCGCCGCCGACAACCAGGCGAGCATGGCCGAGCTGGCGGCCCTGGCCGAAACCGCCGGCTCGCAGGTGCTCGAGGGGCTGATCCAGCGCCGCGACAAGCCCGACCCGTCGACCTACATCGGCTCCGGCAAGGCCCAGGAGTTGCGCGAAGTGGTCGTGGCCACCGGCGCCGACACCGTCATCTGCGACGGTGAGCTGTCCCCGGCGCAGCTGACCGCACTGGAGAAGGCCGTCAAGGTCAAGGTCATCGACCGCACCGCGCTGATCCTCGACATCTTCGCCCAGCACGCCACCAGCCGGGAAGGCAAAGCACAGGTAACCCTGGCGCAGATGCAGTACATGCTGCCGCGGCTGCGCGGCTGGGGTGAGTCGATGTCCCGGCAGGCGGGTGGTCGCGCCGGCGGCAGCGGCGGCGGCGTGGGCCTGCGCGGTCCCGGTGAGACCAAGATCGAGACCGACCGGCGCCGCATACGCGAGCGAATGTCCAAGCTGCGCCGCGAGATCAAGGACATGAAGCAGGCCCGCGACACCCAACGCAGTCGCCGCGTGCACAGCGATATGCCGTCCGTCGCGATCGTCGGCTACACCAACGCCGGCAAGTCAAGCCTGCTCAACGCGCTCACCGGGGCCGGCGTGCTGGTGCAGGACGCGCTGTTCGCCACCCTGGAACCCACCACCCGGCGTGCCGAGTTCCCCGACGGCCGTCCGCTCGTGCTCACCGACACTGTCGGCTTCGTGCGGCACCTGCCCACCCAGCTGGTCGAGGCATTCCGTTCGACGCTGGAGGAGGTCGTCGACGCCGATCTGCTGGTGCACGTCGTGGACGGCTCCGACGTCAACCCGTTCGCCCAGATCAATGCGGTGCGCCAGGTGATCTCCGAAGTGATCGCCGACCACAAGGGGGAGCCGCCGCCGGAGTTGTTGGTGGTGAACAAGATCGACGCCGCGAGCGACCTGATGCTGGCCAAGCTGCGGCACGGGCTGCCCGGCGCGGTGTTCGTCTCCGCGCACACCGGCGAGGGCATCGACGCGCTGCGCCGGCGGATGGCCGAACTCGCCGCGCCCACCGACGCCGCCGTTGACGTGGTGATTCCCTACGACCGCGGCGACCTGCTGGCCCGCGTGCACGCCGATGGCCGCGTCCAGGAAGCCGAGCACAACTCCTTCGGCACCCGGATCAAGGCCCGGGTACCGGTGGCGCTGGCCGCGAGCCTGCGGCAATTCGCCACGGCCAACGGGTCGACCCCGTAGCGGTACCGGGCGTCACGTCATCGCGTCGGCCCAGTGCAGGTGCCCTTCGAAACCCAGGCTTTTCGCCATCGAGCGGTAGCGACTCAAGTAGTCGCGGTAGCTGTTCTGGTCGCTGTGCGCACGGGCCAGCAGCGCACGCATCCGCAGCAGCCAGATCTCGTTGAGGACGAACCCCGGCTCGGTCGGCACCGCGGCCAACCGGTCGACCATCGCTTGCGCCTCGTACACCTCGGCGTCGCCGCCTCGCCCCAGCAAGGCGGTCACCAATGCCGCGACGGCCGCGGCACGGATGACCATTTCACCGGATCCGGTCAGCTCGTTCACGGTCGCCCGGGCGATCGCGATGGCGTCGTCGAACTCCCCGGCCTCGGCCTTCAGCAGCGCCGTGCGGATGTCGACGATCGCCACGCTGAGCAGGTTGCGCTGTACCTGTTGCGCCTTGCGTCCGGTCAGTAGGAGTTGTGCGCCGGCTTGATGATCGGCTGCCTCAGCACGGGTCATGACGAGCCCGTGCGTTACCTGCGCGAGCGCCAATGCGCTTGCATCACCGGACTTTTCGGCATCGCGGAGCACGGCGGCGGTTTCCGCGAGGGCGGCGGCATCGGCTACCAGCAGGCCGTTCGTCACGGATAGGGAGTAGCCGTAGGTGACCACGATGACGATGCCTCGCTCACCGAAATCGCGTTGGATCGCCAGGGCGCGCCGCAGATCGGCGCGCCAGGAACTGTCCCCGAGCGCCGCCCGGGCTTGCGCGCGATAGAGCAGCGCGACCGCAAGTGGAGATCCCAAGCCCCATCCCATGAGATTGCCCGTCGAGCCGTCGTCGGCCATCAAGTCGGTCACCGCCTGTGCCACCCGAAGCGCTTCAGCCGCCTCGCCGGCATGCAACTTGGCGAACATCGCCGCCGACATCACGCCGAACATGCTCATCCGGTCGTCCGCGGAATCGAACAGCGCTATCTGTTCGGAGGCCAGCCGCGCAGCGTCGTGGTGGCGGTTGGCCATGGTCAACGACAACATCGCGCCGGAAAGGCCGGCGGCCAGCGAAACTCGGTTACCCGAGGCGGTGCACAGTGCTCGCAATTCACCGAATCCGGCCTCGTCGGCGGTGCTGCCCACGCGCCATGCGGTCGAACACAACAGTGTGCGGGGCAGAATGCGCAGCGAGATCTGGTCCGGAAATCCGGAGGGCAGCGCGTCAGCGACGTTGCGAGCGCGTTCCCAACTGGATCGCGCGGCCGCGACGTCGCGTCCCATCAGCCAGCTGCCGGCCCGCATGTGCCACCCGTACGCGCCGGCCAGGTCCCCGGCCGACTCCAGATGCTCGGCGACCAGCGCGGCGACGTCGTCTGCCGGTCCAGAATGCTGTTGCTGCAGCACGTCGGCCAACCGGCGGTGCAATTCGGCACGGTCGGATTTGAGCTGCGATTCGTAGGCGACAGCGCGGATCAGGGGATGCCGGAATGCGTAGCCGGCGCGCGAGCCGACCGTCGCCGGATCGACAAGTTGCGCCTCGATCAGCGCATCCACTTCCGCGCTGCCGATCAGGCTGACCAGCAGTTCGGCATCCAGCCGCGCCCCGATCACCGCTGCGGCGTTCAGCGTCCGCTTGGCCGCTGGATCAAGTCGGTCGATGCGGGCGGCCAGCGTTGCCTGCAGAGTCGCCGGCACCTTGACGTCGGCCACATCGATGGCGCAGCGGAAGTCGCCGCGGTCGCCGTCAAGCACACCGCGCTCGGCCAGATCACGCACCATCTCCTCGACGAAGAACGGATTACCGGCCGCCTTGTCGGTGATCAGGGCGTTGATCCCGACGATTGAGGGATCGGTCCCGAGTAGCTCGGTTGCCAGCGTCGCGGTTTCCCGATCGCTCAGTGGTGCCAGCGCAATGGTCTGGGTGCCGTTGCTCAGGCCGCCGCGATATTCGGGGCGGTAGGTGATCACCACCAGCGAGGCGGTTTGGCGTATCACCGCGAAAACGTCGGCAAGCATGGACTCGCTGACCTCATCGATCCAATGCGCGTCCTCGATGACGTAGAGCGTGTGGCTGTCGTGGGCCGTCAATGCGGCATTGACGAGCGCGGTCAACCGTCTCCGCCGCGCATCCGGATCGATCTTGGGCGGCGGCACATCGGGATCGGCGATACCCAGCAGGTCGTCGAACAGCAACACGTCCTCCGGCTCTGCGTCGGGAGACTGAGCCCGTATCCGCGCTCGAGCGACATCCGGCTCAAGGCCTTTGACGCCGGTGATCCTGCGCAGCAGCCGTGCTACGACGTGGAAAGGGATTCCGCTGGTGTGGGATTCGCAGAAGGCGCTGAACACGTCGACACCTCGGGCGGCTGCCACCGCGACGAGTTCGCGAACGATGCGGCTCTTGCCGATCCCGGGTGGGCCGACCACGGTGACCACCGCGCCATCGCCGTCGATCGCGAGTCCCAGCAAGTTTTCGACGGCGGACATTTCCTGGCGGCGACCGACCAGCTTCGACTCGGCTCGCGCGGAAGGCAAAGGTTCTTCTCCAAGGCCCAGCAACCGGCGGGCGCCGACCGGCGCGTCGGCGCCCTTGATCCGGACCAGCTCGAATTCACCGAGATTCGCGAGGCCTTCGACGAGGCGCGCGGTCGAGGTGCTGAGCATCACCCCGCCGGGCGGGGCCGCCGATTCCATCCGCTGAGCCAGCCCGACTTGCTCACCGATGGCGGTGTAGCCGAACGGACCCGACCCGATTTCACCGGCGATCACCTGACCGGAGTTGAGGCCCACGCGCAGTTGGAGGTCGACACCGTCGCGTTCGTGGACGTCGGCGGCGAGTCGCTTGGCTTCTTGCTGAATGCCAAGTGCCGCGTGGCAGGCGCGAATAGCGTGATCCTCCAACGCAATCGGAGCGCCGAACACGGCCATGATCCCGTCACCGGTGAACTTGTCCACCGTGCCGCCGAACCGCCCCACCACCGCGGCACAGTGATCGGCGATGTCGGCCATGACTTCCCGCAGCCTCTCGGGGCCCACCGCCGCCGCGATGTCCATGGAGTGGACCACGTCGGCGAACAGAACGGTGACCTGTTTGTACTCCGCCCGTGCATCGACATCTTTGACGGGGGAACCGCAGCCATGACAGAACCGGGCACTCTCCAGGGGCGCAGTGCCACACGTCCGGCACGGTGCCATGGCGGTCATCCGACCCTCCGCCCGATCCCCAGCGATTCCAGCGCTTTCTCAGGATAGGCGTCGGGGCGCCGTCGCCGCAGCGGTGTCGTCGTCGCGGCACCCCGGGTACCCGTGGCCGACTGCCGACCAACCGTCTGGTTGGTATATGTTGGGCGGCAGAGTTCCCGCCAGCCGGAGGTTATCCATGGGCAGCGCAATCAAGTACCAGCGCACACTGTTTGAACCCGAGCACAATTTGTTTCGCGAGTCCTACCGGGCCTTTCTCGAGCGCCATGTGGCGCCGTACCACGACGAGTGGGAGAAGGCGAAGATCGTCGACCGCGGTGTCTGGCTCGAGGCCGGCAAGCAGGGATTCCTGGGCATGGCGGTGCCTGAAGAGTACGGCGGCGGCGGTAACCCCGACTTCCGGTACAACACGATCATCACCGAGGAAACGACCGCGGGGCGATACAGCGGAATTGGCTTCGGACTGCACAACGACATCATCGCGCCGTATTTGCTGGAGCTGACCAACGAAGAGCAGAAGCAACGCTGGTTGCCGAAGTTCTGCACCGGCGAAATCATCACCGCGATCGCGATGACCGAGCCGGGAACCGGCAGCGACCTGCAGGGCATCAAGACCCGCGCGGTCAAACAGGGCGATCATTACGTGCTCAACGGCGCAAAGACGTTCATCACCAACGGAATCAACTCCGACCTGGTGATCGTCGTCGCCCAGACTGATCCGGACAAGGGCTCACAAGGCTTTTCGCTGCTCGTCGTTGAACGCGGCATGGAAGGCTTTGAGCGCGGCCGCCATCTGGACAAGATCGGTCTCGACGCGCAGGACACGGCGGAGTTGTCGTTCACCGACGTCAAGGTTCCCGTCGAAAACCTGCTCGGCGAGGAGGGCAAGGGCTTCATCTATTTGATGCAGAACTTGCCGCAGGAGCGGATCAACATCGCGGTCATGGCCGCCGCGGCGATGGAGCAGGTGCTCGAACAGACGCTGCAATACACCAAGGAGCGCAAGGCCTTTGGCAAGCCGATCGGCAGTTTCCAGAACAGCCGCTTCGTGCTGGCCGAGTTGGCGACCGAGGCCACCGTGGTGCGCATCATGGTCGACGAGTTCCTGCGGCTGCATCTGGACAAGAAGCTGACGGCCGAGCAGGCCGCGATGGCCAAGTGGTACTCCACCGAAAAGCAGGTGCATCTGATCGACCGGTGTCTGCAGCTGCACGGGGGCTATGGCTACATGCGCGAATACTCGGTCGCTCGTTCCTATCTCGACGCCCGGGTGCAGACGATCTATGGCGGCACAACCGAGATCATGAAGGAGATCGTCGGACGCAGCCTCGGGGTCTAGCCGCGTGATCATGATGCACATCGGCTAACGTCGGCGGCGGTGGACCAATCTTGCTGTCACGCAACAACGAATCGTCGGCAGACGCGCGGCACCCGTGCGGATGGTGACACGAACCAAGCACAACTAGTCGGCTTACGCTGTCATTGCTTGGCTTTACGGCAAAATAGTCGATGCCCATGAATAGCTCCTTTGCTCGAGTGGATAGCCGGCGCCTCGCGTGCCGTCGGCGCATGTCCATTGGCTACGCGGAGCGCGTAATCACCCGGCGTCGGCGTGTCTTGAGGCAGGATCGGTCGCGACACGATCGTCTTCCTGCATCATTTCGACATCGGAGTGGTCTCCGTTTTCGTAATATTCGCGAATTGCCTTCGTATTTCTTGTTCGCTGGAGCAAAGTTATGCGAGCCCGGCGATAATACGAACTCGGTGGGGTTCGTAACCCGCGTTTGGGGCACCAACCGCGCGCAGGGGCCGCAGGGTACGGGCATGGCCATACAAAGGGGCATATCCGTCGGCTGGGAGGCTTGGTGAACGGGAAGAGAGGTCACGTGCGCAGGCTCGCTGGTCGGGCGCTCGTCAGCGTGGCGACCACAGCGTTGGCCATCGTGCTGTTGGCACCTACCGTTTCAGCGTCTCCGATCGGTGACGCCGAAGCCGCCATCATGGCCGAGTGGACCAAGGCCGGCGGCGACACCTCTCCGCTCGGCCCCCGCAAGGGCGACGTCTACCCGGTTGCCGACGGCTTCGCGTGCGACTTTGACGGCGGCAAATTCTTCTTCACCACGGCCACCGGAGCGAAATTCATCTACGGCCCGATCCTGGAAAAGTACGACATGCTGGGCGGTGCGGCCGGTGGCGATCTGGGCTTTCCGACCATCAACGAGGTGCCCGGTCTGGCGGGCCCGGACAGTCGAGTGGCGACGTTCTCGGCCAGCGACAAGCCGGTGATCTATTGGACGCCCGATCACGGCGCGTTCGTCGTGCGCGGCGCCCTGAACGCCGCCTGGGACAAACTCGGCAGCTCCGGCGGCGTCCTCGGCGCCCCGGTCGGGGATGAGACCTACGACGGCGAAGTGTCCTCGCAGAAGTTCAGCGGCGGCCAGATCTCCTGGAACCGCAAAACCAAGGAATTCACCACCGAGCCGGCGAATCTGGCCGAGCAGCTCAAGGGCTTGCAGGTAGCGATCGATCCCACCGCGGCCATCAACATGGCCTGGCGCGCGGCCGGCGGAGTCAACGGTCCGCTGGGCGCCAAGCAGGGCGGTCCGAATCCCATCGGCGGTGACGGCATCGTCCAGAACTTCGCCGGCGGCAAGGTGTTCTTCAGCCCGGCTACGGGTGCGAGCGCCCTCGAAAGCGACATCCTGGCGAAGTACGAGTCGGTCGGTGGCCCGGTCAGTAGCGACCTGGGTTTCCCGACCGCTAACGAGTCCGACGGCGGCGTCAGCCCCAACAGCCGGATCGCCACCTTCTCCGGGGCCGACAAGCCCGTCATCTTCTGGACCTCCGACCACGGCGCCTTCGTCGTGCGCGGGGCCATGAAGGCCGCCTGGGACAAGTTGCGTGGTCCCACCGGGAAGCTGGGCGCGCCGGTCGGTGATCAGACCGTCGACGGCGACGTGATCTCGCAGAAGTTCACCGGCGGCAAGATCTCGTGGAACCGCGCGAAGAACACCTTCGCCACGGACCCGGCCAACCTGGCTCCGCTGTTGTCGGGCCTACAGGTGTCGGGGCAGAACCAGCCGAGCGGTTCGGCGCTGCCTGCGCACGCCAAGAATTGGTTCAGCTGGAGCTGGTGGTACCTGTTCGCGCTGGTTCCGCTGCTGGTTCTGGTGCTGCTGGCGGTGTTCGTGGCGTTGCGGTGGCGCCGGCACCGCGCCGGTCGCAACAGCGCACCCTACGACCTGGAGCGCGACGTCGACGTCGGCGGCTACGAGGACGCGGGCGAGCCGCGCTGGGGTCCCGACTACACCGACGCATCCAGCGAGCACATGTCGTTCACCGAACCGCACGAACCGGATCACCGCGACGACGACGAACACGCGCTGCTGGCCAGGTGGCCGCACTCACCGGAAACGGCCGAAATGGACGAAGACGGTGGGTATGACGAGCCGTCGCATCCCTTGACCGAGGAGGAATGGGATGAGTTAGCGGTCGACGAGCGGGATCCCGACTCGGTCGACACCGATTCCATCCCGGTCGTGTCGGCCGACGATCTGTTCGACGCCGGCTACGGCGATGAGCTGCCGGAAGCCGGCTATCCGGATAGGCCCGACGTACCGGAGAGCGCGTACCCGGACGTCGCGGACGACGAGTACGCGGACGCGGCCGGTCCGGAGGGCGCCTATCCGCTTGAAAGCGCCTATCCGGAGGCCGGCTATCCCGAACTCGCCGACGAGGAAGCCGCTTACCCCGAGGCGGGCTACCCGGGCGCCGACGAGGAAGAGGCCGCCTATCCCGACGTCGCCGTCCCGCACACCCCGCCGGGCGCAGTGCATCCCGATGCTGCCTATCCCGCAGAAGAGCCGGCGACCGCGTATCCCGACGTCGCGGTCCCGCACACGCCGCCGGATCTTGCCGGCGCCGGCGGTGCCGCCTCCGGTGCTGCCGCGTCCGGTGCTGCCGCTGCCGGTGGGGCAGCTGCGGGTGGGCCCGCAGCCAGCCTTGCGGCGGCGCTCGGGGCCGCGTCCGGCCTCGCGCCGAGAGCCGGGCGCCACGCAGCCGCGGACGCCGACGAAGAGGACTTCGCGCCGGCCGCGGCGATCGGGGCAATAGGTCCGGCCGGGCGCCCGACGATCCATCTGCCGTTGGACGACCCGTATCAGATACCCGACGGCTACCCGATCAAGGCGAGTGCCCGATTCGGCCTGTACTACACGCCGGGTAGCGAGCTCTACCACGACACCCTGGCCGAGATCTGGTTCACCAGCGAGGAAGTCGCGCTGATCAACGGGTTCGTGAAGGCCGACTGACAAGCCGGACGTCCCGGCGCTATACCTTGCGGATCACCGTGACGACCTTGCCGAGCACGGTCGCGTCATTGCCGGGAATGGGATCGAACGCCGGGTTGTGTGGCATCAGCCAGACCTGACCGCCCGCGCGCTTGAACGTCTTGACGGTGGCCTCGCCGTCGAGCATGGCGGCGACGATGTCGCCGTTGTCGGCGACGTTCTGCTGCCGGATCACCACCCAGTCGCCGTCGCAGATCGCGGCATCGACCATGGAGTCGCCGACCACCTTGAGTAAAAACAGCGTGCCCTCGCCGACCAGCTCGCGGGGGAGCGGGAAGACGTCCTCGACGGCTTGCTCGGCCAGGATCGGTCCACCGGCCGCGATGCGCCCGAGCACGGGCACGAAGGTCGGTTCCGGCAATGCGTCGGACCCGGCGACCTCGGTGGCGGGCGCGGCCGCGACCACATCGTCGGCGCCGCGGACGTCGACCGCCCGGGGGCGGTTCGGGTCCCGGCGCAGGAATCCCTTGCGTTCGAGGGTGCGCAGTTGATGAGCCACCGAAGAGGTCGACGTCAGGCCGACCGCGTCGCCGATCTCCCTGATGCTCGGCGGGTAGCCACGGGTGGTCACCGACTCCCGGATGACATTCAAGATGGTGCGTTGCCGCTGGGTAAGCGATGAATCCACGGAATGCAGGCGGCCGCTTGGACCGGTCGCCGAGGTGTCGTTGCTGTCGCTCATGGCACTGAATGTAGTCTCCCCGCACCGAGGAATCAAACATGTGTTCGACTGGCGTGTCATGGCATGCACATGGTGGCTAAAGGCCCTAGAACGGCTGAATCACACGTGTGTAACTTTTGCGTAGACCGGGTACCTGTGCTGCATGGCAGGAATGGCGACCGGCAGAAGTTGTCGGTGGCGTGGTCTAGCGTTTTGCTCGTGCGACACGCTTCGCTCAAATGTTCGTATTTCGAACACACGAGCGATAGTGTCGAACACACGAGCGAGGATTTAGACGACCGGAGGAACGCACCATGACGCTCATGCACACAGTCTCACCGCGGATCAGCAACATGCGGCGCCCCACCGATGGGCTGGTCGCACGGCCTCGCTATGACGTCGCACGGCCTCGCTACGAGCAGGAGCGCGTGCTGCGGCGCCGGTCCGTGCCGGCCCGGCCGGCCGGAGCGCCGATGCGCTACCGCGGTACCGGTGTGTCGATGTCGCAAGCACCGCATCGTCGCCGCCCGGTCACGCTGGGGACGACGGTGGGTCTGGCCCTGATGGCCGGAGTCATCACGCTCTGGCTGGGACTGGTCGCCAATCTCGGTCAGATCGCCAACGGCGACTCCGGCGCCGCGGCCGCTCCCGTTCCGGACCGGCTGTCGGTCGTGCAGGTCGAGCCGGGCGAATCCCTTCAGGATGTGGCGCACCGGGTCGCGCCGGAAGCGCCGGCCCGCCAGGTCGCCGACCGCATCCGCGAACTCAACAACCTGAGCTCTCCGGCGCTGGCCGCCGGCCAGACCCTGATCGCGCCGGTCGGCTGACCGCAGCCGCGTATCGCGAAAGCCGCTCTACGCCAAGGCTCCTCGGTTCTCCCGTCGGTGACGGCGCACGCGTCGTGGCAACGTTGGCCCGCCCGGGGGAGGGCACGGGTACGCTCGGAGTGTTCTTCCGAGACGCCGGCCCAGCGAAGGAGCGGTCATGCATTGCCCGTTCTGCCGCCATCCCGACTCCCGGGTGATCGACTCCCGGGAAACCGATGAAGGCCAAGCCATTCGGCGCCGCCGATCCTGCCCGGAGTGCGGGCGACGATTCACCACCGTAGAGACTGCGGTCTTGGCCGTCGTGAAACGCAGCGGTGTCACCGAGCCGTTCAGCCGCGAAAAGGTCATCAAAGGCGTCCGCCGCGCCTGCCAGGGCCGCCAGGTGGACGAGGACGCGCTGAATCTGCTGGCCCAGCAGGTCGAAGACACCGTGCGTGCCGCCGGCTCGCCGGAGATTCCCAGTCACGAAGTCGGCCTGGCGATCCTCGGCCCATTGCGTGACCTGGACGAGGTGGCCTATCTGCGCTTCGCCTCGGTATACCGGTCCTTTTCGTCGGCCGACGATTTCGAGCGCGAGATCGCCGCGCTTCGCAAGCACCGCAAAGTATCGACACCGAGCTGACCCCGATGTCTCCGGACGTGCATCCCGATCTCGAGGCGCTCGCGCCGCTGCTCGGCACCTGGGCCGGCCGCGGTTCGGGCGAATACCCGACGATCCAGCCCTTCGAGTATCTCGAAGAAATCGTGTTTTCCCATGTGGGCAAACCGTTTCTGGCCTACGCGCAAAAGACCAAAGGTGCCGCCGACGGCAAGCCGATGCATGCCGAGACCGGCTACCTTCGGGTGCCGCAGCCCGGTCACGTCGAGATGGTGCTGGCCCACCCCAGCGGCGTGACCGAAATCGAGGTCGGGACCTACCGGGTGATCGGCGGCGTCATCGAAATCGAGTTGGCCACCACGTCGGTCGGATTGACCCCGACCGCCAAAGAGGTTTCCGCGCTTGGTCGGACCTTGCGGATCGACGGCGACCAGCTGTCCTACTCGGTGCGGATGGGTGCGGTCGGGCAACCCCTGCAGCATCATCTGTCCGCGCAGCTGCAGCGCAAGCCCTGAATCTCAGTCGAGTTGTGTCATACCATCGTTGACGACGCGGCCGGCGACGCGAGCCCAGCCCCCGGGGCTCCACCCGGTTTCCAGCATCGATCCCTGGCCCTGGACGATGCTCAGGTCGCGGCGGAGATGGTCGGTGATCCGCATGGCCGCCGAGCCGGTCGCTTCGTCTTCTGGCACACCGAGATTCGCGACGAACATCCGGGAACGCAGTGCCCCGGCGCACTGATCGATCCAGGCCCACAGGTAATGGGCGGTGTCGTCGGGAAACTCGCTGGGGTCGGCCGCGAGAACCTGGTCAACGGACTCGAATTCGTGAAAGAGCAACTCCGGGCCCCATTCCGGGCGGGCCCGCACACCCACCAGGTCGCCCTCGTAGTGCACCTGCACGATGCCGGCCGGCACCGCAAGCGCGTTGATCGGCATACCGCTCGCGCGCAGCCACCACGACGCGCCGACGGTCGGGTGCCCGGCGAACGGAATCTCGGTGCGTGGCGTGTAGATCGTGGCATGCGCGGTGGTTGCTCCGGCAGCCGGTAGATCGATGAATACCGTTTCGCTGTAACCCAATTGGGTGGCCAGCTGCTGGCGATCGGCGGGTGGGACCTGACTGGCGTCGACGACGCCCAACGGATTGCCGAAGTTGCCGTCGCGGTCGGTGAAGACGCGCAACACCGTCACGTCGATGCCCATGGCCCGACTGTACGGGCCGGGTCAAACGAATTGTCTAAGTCGCGCTGCGCTCGTCGGAACCCATCGCGTTGAGCACAGCGACGCGAGTGTCGGCCGGGCCGGTGACGGTGCGTTCGCCGCTGCCGGTGCGCAGCAGCTGGCGTAGCGCGGCTTGGTCGTATTCGGCGGGCGCGGTGGTGTCGATGAAGCGCTGGACGACGTCGATGAAACGGGCCGGGTCTTCGTGGAACGGAAAGTGGCCGGAGCCCTGGAAGATCTCCAGGCGCGAGCCGGGCATCGCGGCGTGTGCCATCCAGGCATGGCGGACGGGGACCACCACATCCTTGGTGCCCCAGACGATCTGCACGGGGATGGCCTCGGTCAAATAACATCGGTCCAGGAACGTGACGATCTGCCCCCGCCAGTCCACCACGGCCCGCAGTGTCCGGCTGAAGGCCGATGAGGCCGTCGGCTCCGGCAAGTCGTCCAGAATGCGTAACACGTTCGGGAGATCGCGGCCCAAGCCGGTCGATCCGATCGCCAGGCCCGCGAGCCGCCCCGCCACCTGGACGGCCGGTAATACCAGGGGCAGCCGCAGCAGCGCCAGTGCCTCCGTCCCGATCGGCAGCGAGGCCAACCGGAAGGCGACGTTGACGTCCTTGGTGACACCACCCGCTGCGACCAGGATGAGCCGCTCGACCAAATGTGGGAACTGGTAAGCGAATTGCATCGCCACCCCGCCACCGAGGGAGTGACCGACGATCGTCACGCGTTCGATGTCGAGCACGGACAGCAAGTCGCGCATGCCGTTGGCGTAGCCGGCCACCGAGTAGTCCGCGCGGGGTTTGTCGGACTGGCCGTGCCCCAGCAGGTCGGGGGCGATCACCGTGAAGCGCTGAGCGAGCTTGGCCTGCACCGTATTCCACGTCGTGGAGTTGTCACCGATGCCGTGAATCAACAGAATCGCCGGACCGGAGCCGGCGATGCGGAACGCTCGTTTGTACCCGTGGATGGTGCGGTATTCGAGCCTGGGGGTGGTCACTTCACGCACCGGGCGAAGGTTGCTCTTACGCTTCCGCTCAGTCATCTCGCCACCCTTGTTGTCGCGTCCCGTCGGGTGATTACGCGGGGCCGTCGTCGTCGCGCTTCTTCTCCGCTTCCTGGGCTAGGAATCGCTCGAACTCGGCACCAAGTTCGTCGCCGCTAGGAAGGTCCTCATCGCGCGTTAGTAACGACCTGTTTTCCTGAGCGTCGATGAAGGCATCGTACTGGCGCTCGAGTGCGGCCACCACTTGAGCGACCTCGGCGCTCGCCTCGACCTGCTCGTCGATCTTGCCCCGGATCTCGGCGGCTGCCTCGGTCAGTGCCGACAGCGGGAGGTCGAGCGACCCGGTCTTGGCGACCTGCTCGAGCAGCGCTTGGGCGGCGGCGGGGTAGTCGGTCTGCGTCAGGTAGTGCGGAACGTGAACCGTGAAACCGACCACCTCATGCCCGTGCTGTGCCAGCCGGTATTCCAGCAGGTTCGATGCACTGCCCGGGACCTGGATCTCGGAGATCCACGGCTGGAAATCGGTGATCAAGTCGCGATTGTTGGAGTGCGCGGTCAGCGTGATGGGCCGGGTGTGCGGGACCGCCATGGGGACGGTGCCCAGGCCGATGGTCTGCCGTACACCCAGCCGTTCGGACAGCAGACGCACCGCGGTGATGAACCGCTCCCATTTGAGATCCGGTTCCATCCCGGCGAGCAGCAGAAACGGCGTCCCGACGCTGTCGCGCAGTGCGTACAGGCTCAGCTCCGGGTCGTCGTAGTTGGTGAAATGGTCTGTCTTGAAGGTCATCAGCGGCCGGCGCGAGCGGTAGTCCAGCAGTTCGTCGATCGCGAAGGACGCGACCAGCTCGGTGTCCAGGGCCTCCTTCAGGTGGGTAGCGGCCAGCCGGATCGCGTGGCCGGCGTCCGAGAATCCCTCCAAAGCGTGCACCAGCACGGGGCCGCGACCGTCCGATGTCACCAACTGAGGCGCCGGGAACTCCAGCTCATACATGCCGGGTTGCCCTGGCTGGTAGTAGAGATCGTCGTCGTTCTGCTCGTTAGACATCGTTGCCTCCTCCCGGGGGTTTCTCCAGGGTGCCTTAACTAGTGTCTCCCGAATCGACGGGCACCATTACTCGAAAACGGGATGACGCTTGAACGTAATCCGGATGGAACAATTCCGCCCGGATCGAAGTCGTCCAGCAAATCTACAACCGCGGCGCCGAGCGTGGAATTCCGCTTCCGCTCCTCTGGTCGGGCATTATGGGACTCGATGCGCGTCCGGATGTTGCTGCTATGCCCACTGGTCGGCCTGGCGACGTTGTTGGCGTCGTGCGGGCGCCCGGTGCTGCATGTGTCGCTGCCCACTACCACTCAGGCACCGAAAACGAGTAAGACGGTCCAGCGTCTCAGCCAGCCCGAGCCGGGTGCGGTTGCCGCCCCGGTGGATCCGGACCGGCGAGTGGGAGCAATCTTCTTGGACGGCAGCACTCAGCACGTGTGCACGGGCTCGGTGCTGCATTCCGCGGCCGGCAACCTGGTGCTGACCGCCGCGCACTGCCTGGCCGGAGCTGCCCAGATCACCTTCGTGCCCGGTTTGTCCGGGGATGGGGTGCCACCTGATCTCTGGACGGCCGACAACGTCTACCTGGATCCACGTTGGGTTGCCAGCAAAGACCCCCACGCCGACTACGCGATTGCGCGGGTCAACAGCGACCATGGTGGTTCGGTGGAGGCGCGGGCCGGCTTGGCGCTGACCCTGGGCACCGCCCCGCCGCCCAGCAGCCGCGTGACCGTGGTGGGCTATCCATCCGGCGTGGGCGGCTCGCCGATCGCCTGTCAGGGCAGCACGGCGCTCACCGACGGCGGATATCCCTCATTGGTATGCCAGGGACTCGTCGGCGGCACCAGCGGCGCACCCTGGGTCAGCGGCACGACCGTTGTCGGGCTGATCGGTGGACTCGAACGCGGGGGATGCGCCGAGAACGTGTCCTACTCCGCGCCGTTCGACGACCACATCGCCCAGCTTCTGACCCGCGCGGAAGCCGGCGGCCCGGGCGATCCGATACCGGTCGACTTGGACGACACCTGCTAGTCAGCGGCGGAACTGGTTGAGCGCGCGCACCTTGTTCATCACGTCCAGCGCCGCCACCTTGTACGCCTCGGAGAACGTCGGGTAGTTGAACACCGCGTCGACCAGGTATTCGACGGTGCCCCCGCACCCCATCACGGCCTGACCGATGTGCACCATCTCGGTCGCGCTGGTGCCGAAGATGTGCACCCCGAGCAGCTTGAGGTCATCGGTGGACACCAGGAGCTTGAGCATGCCGTAGGAGTCGCCGGCGATCTGGCCGCGGGCCAGCTCGCGGTAGCGGGCCATGCCCACCTCGTAGGGGATCGAGTTCTTGGTCAGTTCCACCTCGGTGGCGCCGACGTAGGAGACCTCGGGAATGGAGTAGATCCCGATCGGCTGCAGGTCGGTGATGCCATCGCAGGCTTCCCCGAACGCGTGGTAGGCGGCCAGCCGGCCTTGTTCCATCGAGGTGGCGGCCAGGGCCGGGAAGCCGATCACGTCGCCGACGGCGTAGATGTGGGGCACCTTGGTCGCGAAGTTATCGTCGACGAAGATCCGGCCGCGGTTGTCGGCTTCGAGCTCCGCGTTGTGCAGATCGAGGTGATCGGTCTGCCCTTGGCGCCCGGCGGAATACATTACCGTCTCGGCGGGAATCTGCTTGCCACTGGCCAGGGTGGTGACGGTGCCGGCCGAGCCGACGTCGACCGCGGTCACTTCCTCACCGAACCGGAACGTCACCGCCAGGTCGCGCAGGTGGAACTTCAGCGCCTCGATGACCTCGGGATCGCAGAAGTCCAACATGTCGCCGCGTTTTTCGACGACCGTGACCTTGGTGCCCAGCGCGGCGAACATCGACGCGTATTCGATGCCGATCACACCGGCGCCGACCACCACCATCGAGGTGGGCAGCGTCTTGAGATCGAGGATGCCGTCGGAGTCGAGTACCCGGTCTTCGTCGAACTCGATGCCGGACGGCCGCGCCGGCCTGGTGCCGGTGGCGATCACGATGTATTTGCCACTGATGGTTAGCTTTTCGCGCCGGGACGGGTCTTCGATTTCGATGGTGTGCGGGTCGATGAAGCGGCCGTGCCCGATCAGCAGGTCGATCCTGTTGCGCATCAGCTGGTTACGTACGACGTCGACTTCCTTGCCGATCACGTGCTGGGTGCGGGCCAGCAGGTCGGCAGGGGTGATCTTCTCCTTGACGCGGTAGCTCGCGCCGTAGAGCTCGCGCTGGCTCATGCCGGTGAGGTAGAGCACCGCTTCGCGCAACGTCTTTGACGGGATCGTGCCGGTCTGCACGCACACACCGCCCAGCATCTGGCCGCGTTCGATGATCGCCACCGATTTGCCGAGCTTGGCCGAGGCGATGGCGGCCTTCTGGCCGCCCGGCCCCGAGCCGATCACGACCATGTCGTATTCCTGCATCGATCCCATGAGATAGACGATAGAGCCCACAGTCGAGACTTTCTCCACAGACGGATGGCGCAATTGCGTTGCGCGAACGCGGTCTGACGGTGGCGGCCAGCAGCGTTGGGCCTCATGACACCGCATACACCCGATTTTGAACTGAACCGCCCCGGCGCACTGATTGCGGCGCTACCGGCCGTTCTCGGCTTCGTTCCGGAGAATTCATTGGTCTTGGTGTCGTTGGACCGCGGCGAGCTCGGCGCCGTGCTGCGCGTCGACCTCTCCGACGAACTCGTCGGCGGGATCGGGCACCTGGCCGAGGTTACCGCCGCCGCGGCGCCCGAGGCGGCGATCGCGGTGATCGTCAACGACGAGGGCGCCCACTGCCCGCAGTGCAACGAAGAATACCGGCAGCTCTGCGCGATGCTCGCAGAAGTGTTGTCGGAGCACAACATTGAGCTGTTGGCGGCGCACGTGGTGGATCGGGTGGCCCGTGGCGGGCGCTGGCATTGCGTGGACGGCTGCGGCGCGAGCGGCACGGTCGACGATCCATCCGCGTCGCCCCTGGCCGCCGCCGCGGTGCTGGAGGGTCGGCGGCTGTATTCGCGTCGCGCCGACCTGCTGGCGGTGCTGGCTGTCGAGGATCCGGCCCGCAGCGCCGCACTGGCCGGCCCGCTCGGCGAGCAGGCGGCCACCCGCGCGGCGGAGCATCGCGCGGATCCCGCGGGCTGTTGCCGTCGCGACGTGGAACGCGCGATCGCCGCGGCCGGTCGCGTGGTGGGCGGGCGATCGCTGTCGGACGACGAGCTGGCCGCGCTGGGCTGCGCGCTGCACGACGCGCAGGTGCGCGACACGTTGTACGCCCTCGCGGTGGGCGCGAAGGCCGGGGAAGCCGAGACGTTGTGGGCGTCGCTGGCACGCACCCTGCCCGCGCCGTGGCGGGTCGAAGCGCTGGTGTTGCTCGCGTTCAGCGCCTACGTCCGCGGGGATGGCCCGCTGGCCGGGGTGTCGCTGGAGGCCGCGCTGCGCTGCGATCCGGACCATCGGATGGCGGGCATGCTCGATACGGCGTTGCAGTCGGGTCTGCGGCCGGAACAGATCCGCGAACTCGCGGCGACCGGCTACCGGCTGGCCAAGCGGCTCGGGGTGCGGCTACCGCCGCGGCGGGCATCCGGCCGCTGCGCGGGGTAGCGGCGAGTCAGACCTTTTCGACCTTGACGGCGTGCGCCATCTCGTGCGGCAGGGTGACGTTCTCATGTCCGGGTATCAGGATGGTGACCCCGACGGGGCCGGTTTCGACGGTGACGCGCGCATTCGGCACGACACCGGCGTCCTTGAGCCGTGCGATCAGATCGATGTCGCCCTGAACATGCTCGGTGAGCTGGCGGACGACGACCGCGACCGGCGATCCCGCCGGCAATTCGGTCAGGCGGACCAGATTGAGGCCGTCGGCGCCGGAATCGGGGCCCACGCCGAGGTCCAGCAAACCGGGAATCGGGTTGCCGAACGGGGAGGTGGTGGGATTGTTGAGCACTTTGACCAGCCGGCGCTCCACGTCCTCGCTCATCACGTGCTCCCACCGGCACGCCTCGGCGTGCACTTCTTCCCATGGGAGCCCGATGACGTCGACGAGCAGCCGCTCGGCGAGCCGGTGCTTGCGCATCACGGCGACGGCCAGGGCCCGGCCCTTGTCGGTGAGTTCCAGGTGCCGATCACCGGCCACGTGGAGGAGTCCGTCGCGCTCCATCCGGGAGACGGTCTGGCTGACGGTCGGACCGCTCTGGTCGAGCCGTTCGGCGATCCTGGCGCGCAGCGGCGTTACGCCCTCTTCCTCGAGGTCGTAGATGGTCCGCAGGTACATCTCGGTGGTATCGACCAGGTCGTTCATTCAGCACCCTCCATTGACGCCGAGTCTACTTGCCCAGCTGCCGAAATGGGCTCAACGCTTCCCCTCGGCAAGCAAGTATGCCCGCCGCAATTTCGCGGCGGGCATACTGTCGGCGCTACCTGGCTTGAGTGCGGCGCCTCAGCTCGCGTACGAGCGCAGCCGATCGGCGCGCTCTCCGTTGCGCAGCTTGGCCATCACGTCGCGCTCGATCTGACGGACCCGCTCACGCGACAGACCAAACAGCTTGCCGATCTGATCCAGCGTCCGCGGCTGGCCGTCGTCGAGACCGAAACGCAGCCGGATCACCTGGTGTTCGCGCTCGTCGAGAGTCGCCAGCACACTACGGATGTCGGTGTGCAGCAGCTCGGCGATCACCGCGTTCTCCGCGGACATCGCTTCGGCGTCCTCGATGAAGTCGCCCAGCGGCGCTTCTTCTTCGGATCCGACGGGCATGTCCAGGCTGACCGGGTCGCGACTGTGCTCGAGCAGATCGTTGATCTTCTCGACCGGGATTCCGGACTCGGAGGCCAGTTCCTCGTCGGTGGCTTCACGGCCCAGGTTCTGGTGCATCTCCCGCTTGATCCGGGCCAGCTTGTTGACCTGCTCAACGAGGTGAACGGGCAGCCGGATGGTGCGGCTCTGGTCGGCCATCCCGCGGGTGATGGCCTGACGGATCCACCACGTGGCGTACGTCGAGAACTTGAATCCCTTTGTGTAGTCGAACTTTTCCATCGCGCGGATCAGTCCGAGGTTGCCCTCCTGAATCAGGTCGAGCAACGGCATCCCCCGGCCGGTGTAGCGCTTGGCCAGTGAGACCACCAGGCGCAGGTTCGCTTCCAGCAGGTGACGACGCGCCGCCTGGCCATCACGTACGACGACGGCAAGATCGCGTTTGCGGTTCTCGCCGAGACGCTTGCGCGTCGCGAGCAGATGCTCGGCATACAGTCCGGCCTCGATGCGCTTCGCCAGTTCGACTTCGTCCGCGGCGGTCAGCAACGCCGTCTTCCCGATGCCGTTCAGATATACGCGCACGAGGTCCGCTGCAGGGCTCTGAGCATCAAGATCGCTGGTGTCGATCCTGCCTGTGATGGCATTCGCCATGGCGGCCTCCCGATTGGCTTGTAGCTGTCATGGTGTTAAACGACAGATCAGCCCTCAGAGTTCCCGCGCCGCCGCCATCTCACACGCTTTGACGTGCACAAATGTGCCGCCGACCTGAGAATGTCCTGAGAAGAGTGCGCGGAACCCGGTTAACCGGAACCGGCGCCGTATTCGTGATCCGGGTTGTCGTCGCGGCCCGGGTTGTATTCCGCGCCCGGCGAACCCGGTTGCGGCTGCGGGGGGCGCCGCGCCTCGAGTGCCGGTCGCTCGGCCGTCGGGAACAACGGGGTGCGCCGTGCGGCATCGTCGAACCGCCGAGGCTCGTTCTTGGCGCGAGGTGGCCGATCATTAGCGATCAGCACTGCCATCCAGGGCAACGGGATGGACGCCGCCACGATCGCCAGCGAGATCAGTCCGTTGTGCCAGGCGCCATAGGCGAAAGCGGCCAGCAGCAGCGCGGGAATCCGGAAAGCCATCAGCGTCAGATATTTACGCACCCGGGCGCGATGCTGTTGCTCGTACGAAGGCTCGGCGGCGGTAATCAGCACCGGCCGGCCGTCGTCGTCGAACCCCAAATCCGGGCCGCGCTTCATTCCTCCACTGTCCCACATCCGGCCGATTCCGGTCAGGGCGCCTCGGCAGGCACAATGTGAGGTATGCAGACCCAGACGATCGAACGCACCGACACCGACGAACGCGTCGACGACGGGACCGGCAGCGACACCCCCAAGTACTTCCATTACGTCAAGAAGGACAAGATCGCCGAGAGTGCGGTCATGGGTAACCACGTGGTCGCGTTGTGCGGTGAGGTTTTTCCCGTGACGCGGGCGGCCAAGCCGGGCTCGCCGGTCTGCCCGGATTGCAAGAAGATCTACGAGCAGCTCAAGAAGGCCTGATCAGCTCGGCCGCTCTACCGGCTCGCCGGCGCGGTCCTGTGTCGCCGGATTTGTCGTCACCGGATTCGACAGCGCCTCCGCCGTTCGCTTGAGTGCGGGCGAACGCGACAACAACCATTTGCGCAGCCGGTGGGCGTGCGTGCGGGGCGCCGGGAATTCCTCCTGGATCGCGGCATTGAGCTCGGCGCCGAGCATGATCGCGAAGCCGCCGAAGAAGGCGAACAACAGGAACGCGATCGGTGTGGACAGCGCGCCGTAGGTGTAGCCCGTGCTGGTAATCCAGCGCAGGTAGATCCGCAGGCCCAGCGTCGCGATCACGAACACGGCGGTGGCCAGGACGGCGCCGTAGAGCAGGCGATGTGTCGGCAGGGGTTCCGGCAGTGACACCCTGTACAAAATGACGACGCCCAGGATCAGCCCGAGGATCAGCGCCGGGTAGTAGCCGTAGCGCAGCACGTTGGCCAGGTCGTCCGGGATGTGTTCGGACACCGTGCGCGGGCCCACCACGAGGACCGGTGCGGCCACCACCGCGCACACCAGCCCTACTACGTAGAGGAACAGCGCGAACAGGCGCTGGCGCACCGGGTGGCGCAGCGGTGTCTGGTCGTGCGCCTCGACCACGGAATCGACGAAGGCCGAGATCGCCGATGACCCTGCCCACAACGACAGCAAGAAGCCGAGGGAGACCACCTCACCGCGGGCGTGCGCGGTGATGTCACGAACGGTGGGCTCGATGATCTCGTTGACGACGCTGGACGAGAACAGACTGTGTGCCGCCGAGATCGCACTCTTCTCGATGCTGGGCAACGCGTCCGGCCCGAACAGCGGAGCCACATAGGCCAAGCTGCCCAGCATCCCCAACAGCAGCGGAGGCGTCGAGAGCGCCGACCAGAAGCCCGCCTGCGCGGACTCGGCAAAGATGGAGTCGTCCCAGCTTTTTGCGAGGGTCCTCAACGCGATTCGCCAAACGTGATGGCGTGACGGCCTTACGGTCTGATCGCTCATACCGGTCCAGCATTACCGATCAGTTCGCCCACACCTCACATTGTGAACGGGCGAGTTTCGCTGGACCTAGCTTCCGCTGACCTCCAGCACGGCGGCGAGTTCGACAAGCTTTGCCTCGTGCTCGTTAGCGTGATGCTGGCAGAAGAGAAGTTCGGCTCCCGAAGGCAGCTTGGCGCGTACGCGAGCTGCGGCACCGCAGCGGTCGCAGCGGTCTGCTCTAGTCAGCTCGGCGGTTGTCGTCAGAGTTGCGTGCATTGGCTTCTCCTTCTCGTTCCTTCACTGTCTCAGACGTTCGGCGTTTTTGCGTTGTTCCCCGATCGTTATCGGGTGTGTCGTTTCTCACGGGCTGTAAACGTTTGGTTTCGTGGGTTCTTTTAGGGTTAACGACTGTGACGAATGCTGCTGACCTGCTTGTACACCTGTGCGGAGCCGAAGAGTGGTCCGACGCGCGGAGCCGGGGGGAAATCCGCCCCGACACCACCGCGGGTGCCGACTTCATCCACCTGTCGGCGCCCGAGCAAGTCCATCTGCCGGCCAACCGGCTCTTCCGCGGTCGCCAGGATTTGGTGCTGCTGCACATCGACCCGGCGTTGCTGGACGCGCCCGTGCGGTGGGAGCCCGGTCTGCCAACGGATCCCGACGCGATGCTGTTCCCGCATCTGTACGGACCGCTGCCACTCGCGGCCGTGACACGGGTCACTGGCTACTCGCCGGGAGACGACGGCACGTTCCCGCCGATCGCGGGGCCCGCGGACCCGTCTGCAGGCTCCAGGTAGGCGTCGGCCTCGATCTCCACCAGCAGCTCGGGTGCGATCAGCGCCGAGACTTCGACCATGGTCGCCACCGGCCGTATCTGCCCGAACACCCGCGCATGCACCGCGGCGACCTCGCGCCACCGGAAATGTCGGTGACATAGATCCGGGTGCGGACCACATCGGTCAGCGAAGCGCCAGCCTCGTGCAGTGCAATCTCGATGCGGCGCAAGGCGTCTTGGGCTTGAGCGACGATGTCATCCGCGGGTCCGGCGCCGGTGGTGCCGGCGATCGCCACATAGGGACCTACTCGCACCGCGCGCGAATAACCCACCGTCGCTTCGAAATCGGATCCTGACGAGACGAGCTTACGTGTGCCTGTCATGCGGTCACCGTAGCCCGCCCGCGACTGTGCGCCGTCACGATCGCGAAAATATCTACAGGACAAGCGATTCAGTTACGGCGGATGCGCGCAATGAGCATCGCGACCACGCAGAGTCCCAGTACCAACTCACACCAGAAGAAGGACAGGTAATCGGTGAGCGCACCAACGGCCGGCGCGTTGGGCATCGAGTTGCGCACTGCCGAAAACGAAAACAGAAGAACGCCGAGGAATGAGATAAGTGTGCCATCGATCGGTCGATCGCTACGAATCTGATTGGCTACCAGCAGCATTGACAGGATCGTCAACGTCCACATCAGCAAGATGATGAATACCGCGAAGATCCATGTCGAAGGCGCGCGTCCCACGCTGATCGTCAGGTCGTTGCCCTCGTTCGGCTCCCGTGGAGGGTTGCCGATGCTGATGCTGTAGCCGTGCACCGACCCGCCGGCGAGCAACACCGTAGGCACCGGGGCGCCATCGGTGGTCAGGATGCGAACGCTGAAAAGCGATGTGTAGCTGTCGAATGGGTACTGGCTGATGTCGCCGGTTTCGAGCGCGACGGGCAGCGTTTGCGATGTCATCAGCCCGCCCGCGGTAAACGATTCGTCAATCAAGCCCGCGCCTCCGACCGCGACGACCCGCACGTTCTTGGCCAAGAACACGCCGTCCTGCGCGAAGCGTCCTCTCGGCTCGAATTGCAGCCCGACCACCAACTGGTCATCGACGGGACTGATCTTTTGGATGTCGGCATGTATGCGGATGCCGTCGCTCAGGTTCCTGTCGCCGTTTACGCCCGCCGCGTGGCCCGCCTGCTCGTAGGACACCGCCGTGATTGTCAGTACGGCCAGGAACGCGGCTACGGCGAGCAGTAAGAGCGGTCGCCGGTTGCGTGCTGCGGGGACATTTTTGAAGTCCGCGCCCACGCCCACACCCTAAACGAGTGGACCCAGCCGGGCGGGTCGACGGTTGAACGCCGGCTGAACAGCTAAGGGCTAGTCGAGGTAGTCGCGCAGGACCTGGGAGCGGCTGGGGTGGCGCAACTTCGACATCGTCTTCGACTCGATCTGGCGGATGCGCTCACGGGTCACGCCGTAGACCTGGCCGATCTCGTCCAGAGTGCGCGGCTGGCCGTCGGTGAGCCCGAAGCGCAGCCGTACTACGCCGGCTTCACGCTCCGAGAGCGTCTCGAGCACCGACTGCAACTGGTCTTGCAGCAACGTGAACGACACCGCGTCGACGGCCACGACCGCTTCGCTGTCCTCGATGAAGTCGCCGAGCTGGCTGTCGCCCTCATCGCCGATGGTCTGGTCGAGCGAGATGGGCTCACGCGCGTACTGCTGGATCTCCAGCACCTTCTCCGGCGTGATGTCCATTTCCTTGGCCAGCTCCTCAGGCGTGGGCTCGCGGCCCAGATCCTGCAGCAGCTCGCGCTGAATGCGGCCCAGCTTGTTGATCACCTCGACCATGTGCACCGGGATGCGGATGGTGCGGGCCTGGTCGGCCATCGCGCGGGTGATCGCCTGCCGAATCCACCACGTGGCGTAGGTGGAGAACTTGTATCCCTTGGTGTAGTCGAACTTCTCCACCGCGCGGATCAGACCCAGGTTTCCTTCCTGGATCAGGTCGAGGAAGGCCATGCCGCGGCCCGTGTAGCGCTTGGCCAGCGAGACCACCAGACGCAGGTTGGCTTCCAGCAGATGGTTTTTCGCGCGATCGCCGTCGCGGCAGATCCACATCATGTCGCGGCGCTGGGCGGCGGGTAGCTTGTCGCCGCGTTCGACCAGCTCGGCCATCAGCTGCGTGGCATACAGACCGGCTTCGATCCGCTTGGCGAGCTCGACCTCTTCCTCGGCGTTAAGCAGTGCCACCTTGCCGATTTGCTTGAGGTACGCACGAACCGAGTCCGCGGACGCGGTGAGTTCGGCGTCCTTGCGGGCCTGCCGCAACGCCTCGGATTCGTCTTCGTCCCAGACGAAATCGCCGGACGCCTTGTCCTTTTCCGACGGCTCGGCGATTTCCTCGTCCTCGTCGGCCGGCTTCTTGGCCGCGGCCGGCTTCACGACGGTGACGACCTCTCCGACCTCTCCGGCCTCGTCGTCGGCGGCCTCGCCCGCGTCGGCCTCGGCCTCGTCTTCAGCGACGACATCCTCGAGGTCGTCCAGGACAAGGTCGGCTTCGATGTCGAGGTCCTCGCCTTCGAGGTCGGGCTCGCCGTCGAGTTCCTCGGCGGTCTCGTCGACGGCCTCCAGGGTCTCGTCGTCGCCGGCGTCTTTGGCTGCGGCCTTGGTGCCGCGTCCGGCCGGCGCCTTGCCCGTGGCGGCCTTGGCAGGGGTGCGGGGCTTCTTCTCGATGGTCGCCTCGGTGTCGTCGGCGGGCTTGGTAGCCCGCGGTGCGGTCTTTGTTGCGCGTTTTGCCGGCGCGGAGCCGTTGGCGGCCTTTGCCGCGGGACGCTTGGCGGGAGTCTTCGTGGCGGTGCGCTTCACCGGCTCATCGGTTGCCGGACTGGTCTTGGTCGCTGCCACTTACACCCCTTCGGTTGGACTCACTTTCGGTGGGTTTGGGCATGGTTAACCGAAAGTGTCTGCTATGTCGAATGTCGGCGTTGGTATGAGCGTGACTGCTCGCACGCTTTCTGTCGGGCGGTCGCCGTGGACCATTGTAACGACAGTGCGCGCTCGTACCGCCCTAGCGGGGAAAATTCAGTGCGTTACGTCCGCGATCGAGGCCATCGCGGCACCCACAATTCCGGCGGTATTGAGCAGTGCCGCGGCCACCACCGGGGTGCGGTTTTTCAGAAGCGGCACCCATTCGTCGGCCTTTCGGCTGATCCCGCCTCCGGCGATGATCAGGTCGGGCCAGATCGCGTTTTCGATGGCGATCAGCACTCTGGTCACCTCTTTGGTCCAGCGCGGGTAACTCCACTTGTTCTTGTCTTTGACCGACGACGCCGCGCGTTTCTCGGCCTCTTTGCCGCCGACTTCGAGATGGCCGAATTCGGTGTTTGGTATCAGCTTCCCGTTGTGGATCAAGGCCGATCCGATTCCGGTTCCGAAGGTGAGCAACACGACCAGTCCGGAGTTGCCCTTGCCGGCCCCGTAGCGCTCCTCGGCGAGCCCGGCCGCGTCGGCATCGTTGAGGACCGTGACCTCCTGGCCGTCCAACTTGGAGCTGATCACCTCGCGCGCGTTGGTCCCGATCCAGGCGCGGTCGACGTTGGCTGCGGTCTGGACGATGCCGTTGGTGACGACGCCGGGATAGGTCACGCCGAGCGGACCGGTCCAGCCGAATTCGGTGACGACCTTGGCGATGGTCTTGGCGACGGCCGACGGGGTGGCGGGTTGTGGCGTCAGCAGTTTGACCCGGTCACCGATCAGCAGTCCGGTGTCCAGGTCGACGATTCCGCCTTTGATTCCGCTGCCCCCGACGTCGATGCCGAATCCACGACGCTGCGGCGTGCCGGAGGCTGCCTCGGTGCCGGGTGCATCCGTGGCCGAGTCGGTGCTGGTCATCGAAATCTCCTTGGCGAGATTTGGGATCGTTCACACCTTAGCTGGCGACGCTGCGGTTGCGGTCGGGCAATCCGTTAGGGGTGCCGCCGGTCTGCGCCGCGGTGGCCGACTGTGTTGCGATGGACCGGTGACGCGATCCGAGCCCGCGCAGCTGCGCGCCGTAGCCGAAACGCTGGCCACCGAAGCCGCCGAGTTCGTCAGGTCACGCCGCGCCGAGGTATTCGGCGCCCACGCGGGCGCGACGGTCAGTGGCGCGGTGCGGTCCAAGAGCACACCGACCGATCCGGTCACGGTGGTCGACACCGAGACCGAACGGCTGCTGCGCGACCGGTTGGCCGAATTACGGCCTGGCGACCCGATTCTCGGGGAAGAGGGCGGCGGGCCGACCGAACGGGACGCAGCGTCCGACGACGCGGTCACCTGGGTGCTCGACCCGATCGACGGCACGGTGAATTTCGTCTACGGCATCCCGGCCTATGCGGTCTCGGTCGGGGCGCAGATCGGCGGCGTGTCGGTGGCCGGCGCGGTCGCCGACGTCGTCGGGGGCCGCGTCTATTCCGCGGCACAGGGCCTGGGCGCCCACGTCATCGACGCGCAGGGGGCGCATCCGTTGCGGTGTGCCGACGTCGACGATCTGTCAATGGCCTTGTTGGGCACCGGGTTTGGGTATTCGGTCGGACGCCGCACCACTCAGGCCGCGCTGTTGGCGAAGATGCTGCCGTTGGTGCGGGACGTGCGCCGGGTCGGGTCCGCGGCGCTGGACCTGTGCATGGTCGCGGCGGGGCGGCTGGACGCCTACTACGAGCACGGACTGCAAGTGTGGGATCGGGCGGCGGGTGGGCTGATCGCGGCCGAGGCCGGGGCGCGGGTGTTGGTGCCGCCGGACGGGCCGGTCGGCCCGCCCGGATCGGAAGCCGGGCTGGTGGTGGCGGCCGCCCCCGGAATCGCCGACGCGCTGTTGGCGGCGCTGGACGAGTTCGGCGGCCTAGCGCCGATCGCCGACTGAGTCAGCAGCTGCTGGCGTGAATCTTGGACAACAGCGAGGGATCTGACGATCCGGTGGCGCCGGGACGCAGGCTGGCGAGTACCGAGTCGATGTCGTCGTTGTGGGCCAGCGCCGTGAATTCCGTGCCGATCGCGAGGTCGACGGAGTCGTCGGCCCGGTTGTCGTTGAACAGCTCGCTGCAGGGGGCGACCAGCCACACCGCGGCGGCGGTGGACCCGCCGGCCGTCCCGAAGCGGATCTGGCTCTGGCAGTTCAGCCGGGCGCCGGCGTAGATCGGGTCGTTGGCCGCGGTCGGCTGCGCGAAGCCCAGATCCTTCATCGCGCCGGCGACGTCGGCGGCCTGGCCGCCGCGGCCGCTGGCGTTCAGCACGCGAACCTTGGTGTCGGCGAGTTTGGCGGGCGGCACGTCGGCCATCGCGCTGCGTGACATTTGCTCGCCGAGCTGCGCCGGCGCCGATCCGTTGGTCGGCTGTGGCGGCGGGTTGCACACTTGGGCCTCGCGAACCTTCGCCGGTCGCGTCAGCGCCACCGTCCACGCGAGGCCGGTCACCACCACCAGGAAAACCAGCACGACAATCGCGGGTCGGGGGTTGCGTCGCCGAAACGGCCGACCGTGCTTGTCGAAGGCTGTACCCTCGGTGATTTGTGCGACCACACGTGCACTCTAGCCGCACACTAAATCCACTGTTTAAAGGCAAATATGAGGGTCAATTCGGGGGTGTGAGGTAAATCACAACCCATCCGACCGCGTTCCGGGCACGAATCGTTTGGTGGATGCGTTCGACGCTGGTACAAAGCGTTGCTTGAGGTAACGCAGGCATGTGAGGGGATTGGACAATGCCTACCGACTATGACGCTCCACGGCGCACCGAAACGGACGACGTTTCGGAGGACTCGCTCGAGGAGCTCAAGGCACGGCGGAACGAGGCCGCGTCGGCTGTTGTCGACGTGGACGAATCCGAGTCCGCCGAGAATTTCGAACTGCCTGGTGCCGACCTGTCCGGGGAGGAGCTATCGGTTCGGGTCATTCCGAAACAAGCCGACGAGTTCACCTGCTCGAGCTGCTTTTTAGTGCAACATCGCAGTCGACTTGCCAGCGAGAAGAACGGCATGATGATCTGCACCGACTGCGCAGCCTGATCGCTGCACCTAGCGTGTCAGTGCCGACAGCACCCGCTCGGGGTGACGGCAGCTCACCATCCAGTACGGCGTCGGGTCGTCTGGGTCGTCGAGGACCAGCAAAACCATCGGTCCGACCCATGCGCGATGCAGAACATACGCCGCGGGGTCGAGTTGGCGTCCCAGGGCAGCCGACTTCGCCGTCGGCGCTATCTCGGCGGATCGGGCGATCACCGTGACCGGCAGGTGGGCTTCGGCGGCCCAGAGCTGCGCCACACCGTCGTCGCCGACGGTGACCCGGATCTCGGTGCGGCCCAGCCACAGCAGCGCGCCGGTCGCCACGATGTACAGCACCACGAACGGCAGCCAGTCAGGGAGCGTCTTGACACCCAGATTGACCTCGACGGCGATCAACGTCGCCAGCGCGAAGCCCGGTGGCCACCACCACCATGGGACCCATAGCCGCTCGCGGTATCGCACACTGTGCGGCGCGACGCGCGTACTCGACACGCGGTCAAGGGTAGTCTGTGGCCCCGTGTCAACCAGTCTGGCCTTGAAGTGAAAGTTGTCCGCCTCGACCCCGAGCTCCCGCTGCCCAGTCGTGCCCACGACGGCGACGCGGGGGTTGATCTGTTCAGCGCAGAAGACGTCACACTGGGCCCGGGGCAACGCGCCCTGGTCCGTACCGGTGTGGCGGTCGCCATCCCCTTCGGGATGGTTGGCCTGGTGCACCCCCGCTCGGGATTGGCTGCGCGGGTTGGACTTTCGATCGTCAACAGTCCGGGTACGATCGACGCGGGCTATCGCGGCGAGGTCAAGATTTCGCTGATCAATCTCGACCCGGCCGAGCCGATCGAGGTGCACCGCGGCGATCGCATCGCCCAGTTGCTGGTGCAGCGGGTCGAGTTGGTCGAGCTGGTCGAGGTCGCGTCCTTCGACGAGGCCGGGCTGGCCGACACATCCCGTGGCGATGGTGGTCACGGTTCCTCCGGCGGACATGCGAGTTTGTGATGCGCTGGCGACGACGCAGTGCGGGTACCTCCCGCTCGCGGGGGACGAAGCGATGAGGAGGAGCGGCGCCAATGGCTGCATTCGGTAAACGTTCAGGCAAAGACGACGACGCCCCCGCCACGCCGGCCGGCGACGACTCGGCCGCAGTGGATGTCGCCGCCGGCCCGGTCGACGACGAGTTCGAGGACGAGCTGGAGGGTCCGTTCGACATCGACGACTTCGACGACCCGTCGGTCGCGGAGTTGGCCCGGCTCGATCTGGGCTCGGTGCTCATCCCGATGCCCGAGGCCGGCCAGCTGCAGGTCGAGCTGACCGAGACCGGCGTCCCGAGCGCGGTGTGGGTCGTCACGCCCAACGGCCGGTTCACGATCGCCGCCTACGCCGCGCCCAAGACGGGCGGCCTGTGGCGCGAGGTGGCCGGCGAGCTCGCCGACTCGCTGCGCAAGGACTCGGCCCAAGTCAGCATCAAGGACGGCCCGTGGGGCCGCGAGGTGGTCGGTACCGCGTCGGGGGTGGTGCGCTTCATCGGGGTCGACGGCTACCGCTGGATGATTCGCTGCGTCATCAACGGCCCGCACGAAACCATCGAGGCACTCGAGCAGGAGGCGCGTTCGGCGTTGGCGGACACCGTGGTTCGCCGCGGCGACACCCCGCTGCCGGTGCGCACGCCGCTGGCCGTGAACCTGCCCGAGCCGATGGCCGAGCAACTGCGGCAGGCCGCCGTGCAGCAGGCCGAGGCGGCGCAGCAGGCCGCCGAACAAACCGATGCGCAAGCGCCGCCCAACGAGCCGGCCGCGCGCCGCAGCGCGGACGGCTCGGCCATGCAGCAGCTGCGCACCACCACCGGCGGCTAGCCCGGCCCGACGCCTACGCGTCGGCCAGCGCCGCCAGGCAGGCCGCTCCCAGCGCGGCGCTGTCCGCGCCGATCTGGTCGAGCGTCACCGTCCGCAGCGCCGCGTGGGGCGCCGCGGCGACCCAATCGACGCCGGCCTGCAGCGGATGAATCGGATCGTCGACCGCGGCCGCCACGCCGAGAGGCGCGGCGAGCGTGTTGAGTTCGTCACAGCTGGGTGCGACGTAGGCGGCCGCTTCGTCCATGGCGTCGGGCAACAGCGGCCACTGGGCCTGCCACGACCGGGTCAGCTCATCGGCCAGCCAGGCCGGGCTCGAGGCGCGCATCTGCGCGGTCGTGGCGGCCAGGCCCTCGGTGCGTAGCTGGGACGCCGAGTACCGCGCGGCGAGCGCGGCCGGCGCCGACCCCGGCGGTCCCGCCCAGGCGGGCAGCGCGGCCAGCACCGCGACCGTTTGGCCTGGGTGTGCCAGTGCCCAGGCGGCCGCTACGGCAGCACCGATCGAGATTCCGCCAACGGCGATGGGGCCTTCGCGCGCGGCCTCGTCCAAGGCGGACAGGTAGCCGTCGACCAAACTCTCCGGCCGCGGCGGCGGGCAAACGAGCAGCGCGCCGGCATTGCGCAAGGGTCCGGAAAATGCCCGATTGACGTAAACGTCGTCGGATCCGGTTCCGGGCAGCAGCACGGCCGTGACACCGCGCAGATCGACACCCACGCTCCGATACTGCCCGGCGCGGCGAACCTTCCAAAATCACAGTTTGATTCGGTTGGCGCAGGGGAACCAACAGGTCTACGGTGTCCGTTGGCATAGATGAAAGCACCGCAGCTTTTTCTCCAATTGTCAGGAGTGGCCATGGGGGCCCAAGGTTATTTGCGCCGCCTCACCCGTCGGTTGACGGAGGACCCGGAGCAACGCGATTCCGAGGAATTGTCGGACGAGGTCGCCAGCACTGGTGCGCAGCGCGCGATCGATTGCGAACGCGGCCAAGAGGTCACGATGGTGGGCACGTTGCGCAGCGTGGAATGTAACGGCAAGGGCTGCTCCGGCGGCGTGAAGGCCGAACTGTTCGACGGCAGCGACACCGTGACCCTGGTCTGGTTGGGGCAGCGCCGGATCCCCGGCATCGACTCGGGACGCACTTTGCGGGTGAGCGGCCGGATGGGCAAGCTGGAGAACGGAACCAAGGCCATCTACAACCCGCATTACGAAATTCAGCGTTGACTCTGCCCGGTAACACGTCTAACCGCATCAACCCAGAACGCCTGCTGAGTCAGCTGGGCGGGGTGAGCGGTCTCGTCTACTCGTCGCTGCCCGTGGTGGCCTTCGTGGCCTCGTCCAGCCTGCTGGGCCTGGTGCCCGCGATCGGGGTCGCGCTGGGACTGGCCGCACTCGTCTTGGTGTGGCGGCTGATTCGCCGCGAATCCACCCAGCCCGCCTTCTCCGGGTTCATCGGAGTCGCGGTCTGCGCGCTGATCGCCTACGTCGTCGGAGCCTCCAAGGGGTACTTCCTGCTCGGCATCTGGATGTCGCTGGTGTGGGCCGTGGTCTTCGCGGCGTCGGTTGTGATCCGCCGGCCGCTGGTCGGCTACGCCTGGAGCTGGGCCACCGGACGTGACCGCGCCTGGCGCAACGTGTCCCGGGCCGTCTACGCCTTCGACATCGCCACCCTGTGCTGGACGCTGGTCTTCGCCGCCCGGTTCGTGGTGCAGCGACTGCTCTACGACGCCGACCAGACCGGCTGGCTGGCGGCGGCGCGCCTCGGGATGGGCTGGCCGCTGACCGCGGCCGCCGCGGTGGTGACCTATGGGGCGATCAGGGCCGCGCAGCGCGCGATGGCCGGCGCCGGCGATGCCGTCGGTCCGGCCGCCATGCCGATCGACGCCGACACCCTCGGCGATTAGCTGCCGGGTGGCGCAACCGCCGGCAGCACCAGCTTGCGCAGGTCCTCTTCGACCTCGGTGACCGCGACGAAGAGCAACTCGTCGCCGCCTTCCAGTGGCTCGTCGGCTTCCGGGACGATCACGCGCGGCCCGCGCAGGATGGTCACCAGCGCGGCATCGCGGGGCAGCTCGAGCCGGCGGACCGGCTTGCCACCCCAGGGCGTGTCGTCGGGCAGGGTGATCTCGACCAGATTGGCCTGACCCCGCCGGAACTCCATCAGGCGCACCAAATCGCCCACGGCGACGGCTTCTTCGATCAGCGAGGCCAGCATGCGCGGGGTGGACACCGCCACGTCGACACCCCAGGCGTCGGTGAACAGCCATTCGTTGCGGGGGTCGTTGACCCGGGCCACCACCCGGGGCACCGCGAACTCGGTCTTGGCCAGCAGGGACAGCACGACGTTGGCTTTGTCATCACCGGTCGCGGCGACCACCACGTCGAAATCCTCGAGGTGCACCGACTCCAGCAGGCTCAGTTCGCACGCGTCGCCGAGACGCCATTGCGCGGCCGGGATCGCGTCGACGTCGACGTGGTCGGGGTTGCGTTCGATCAGGGTGATGTCGTGGTTGTTCTCGATCAGCTCGCGGGCGACCGAGCGGCCGACCGCACCGGCTCCGGCGATAGCTACCTTCATGTGCGGCGCTCCTTAAGTCGCGGTCCGGCGGCCCGGGGTCAATGCCCCGCCCCCGAATCGATGTCGTCGGCGGGCGGCAGGGCGGCGATGGCCACCGCCTCGGCTGCGCGGCCGGAGATCGCGGCGATGTAGACCTGATCGCCGGCCTGGATGACCGTCTTGGGCTCGGGCAGGATGCCGGTGCCGAACCGGATCAGAAACGCCACGCGAGCACCGGTGGCCTGCTCGAGATCGGTGGCGCGGCGGCCCGCCCAGTCCTCGTGCAGGACGACCTCGGCGACGGCGACCGTGCCGGTGGGGTCGCGCCATTTGGCAGTCTCGGTGTCGCGGGTCAGCAGGCCGAGCAGCCGGTCGGTGGTCCACGGCACGGTGGCAATCGTGGGAATACCGAGGCGTTCGTAGACCTCGGCGCGCTTGGCGTCGTAGATCCGCGCCACCACCCGGTGAACGCCGAACGTCTCGCGGGCCAACCGGGCCGAAATGATGTTGGAGTTGTCGCCGGAGGACACCGCGGCGAACGCGTCGGTCTCCTCGATGCCGGCCTTCAGCAGCACATCGCGGTCGAAGCCCTGGCCCAGCACCCGCTCGCCGGCGAACTCCGGGCTCAGCCGGTTGAATGCCGTGCTGTCGCGGTCGATCACGGCGACGTCGTGACCAATTCGGGACAGCCCGTCGGCCAGCGACGAGCCCACCCGCCCGCAGCCCATTACAACCACCCGCACGTCAGGTCCTCTCGGCCGGGTCGCGTTCCATCGGCAAACTTGTGTGGCCAGCCGATTTCCGTCGGGAATATTCTCGCCCACGGAACGCTACCGGCATGGCCCGTTGCGCTTACTCTTGGCTCTCGTGTCCAAACTTTCAACCGCAGCGCGCCGGTTGCTCATCGGGCGACCGCAACGCAGCGACCGGCTGAGCCACACCCTGCTGCCCAAACGCATCGCCTTGCCGGTGTTCGCTTCCGACGCACTGTCCTCGGTCGCGTATGCGCCCGAGGAAGTCTTCTTGATGCTGTCGGTGGCCGGAGCGGCCGCCTACGCGCTGACGCCGTGGATCGGGCTCGCGGTGGCCGCGGTGATGTTGGTGGTGGTGGCCAGCTACCGGCAGAACGTTCACGCTTACCCGTCCGGCGGCGGTGACTACGAAGTGGTCACCACCAACCTCGGCGAGACCGCCGGCCTCGTCGTGGCCAGTGCGCTGATGGTGGATTATGTTCTCACCGTTGCTGTTTCGACCTCATCCGCGATGGCGAACATCGGTTCGGCGGTCCCGCTCGTGGCGCAGAACAAGGTGTGGTTCTGTGTGGCCGCCATTCTCGTGGTGATGGCGTTGAATTTGCGTGGGATCCGCGAGTCCGGGGTGGCTTTCGCGATCCCGACCTACGCGTTCATCGTCGGGGTCGTCGTGATGATCGGGTGGGGGCTGATCCGGATTTTCGTGCTGGGCAATCCGCTGCGCGCCGAATCCGCCGCCTTCCAGATGCATGCCGAGCACGGCCAGATCGTCGGTTTCGCCTTTGCCTTCCTGCTGGCCCGCTCGTTCTCGTCCGGCTGCGCGGCGCTGACGGGTGTCGAGGCGATCAGCAACGGCGTCCCGGCGTTCCAGAAACCCAAGTCCCGCAACGCCGCAACGACGCTGCTGATGCTCGGCGTGATCGCGGTGACGCTGCTGATGGGCATCATCGTGCTGGCCCAGCAGATCCATGTGCAGCTGGTCGACGATCCCGCCACTCAGCTGACGGGTGCGCCGGCCGGCTACCTGCAGAAGACACTGGTCACCCAGCTCGCCGAGACGGTGTTCGGCAGCTTCCGAATCGGGTTTCTGCTCATCGCCACCGTGACGGCCCTGATCTTGGTGCTGGCGGCCAACACCGCGTTCAACGGCTTCCCGGTGCTCGGCTCGGTGCTGGCGCAGCACAGCTATCTGCCGCGCCAGCTGCACACCCGCGGTGACCGCCTGGCCTTCTCGAACGGGATCCTGTTTCTGTCGGCCGCGGCTCTGGCATTCGTCATCGCGTTCCGCGGTGAGGTCACCGCGCTGATCCAGCTCTACATCGTCGGCGTGTTCATATCGTTCACGCTGAGCCAAATCGGCATGGTCCGGCACTGGACTCGCCTGTTGCGCAACGAGACCGACCCGAAGGTGCGGGCCAAGATGAAGCGCTCGCGGGTGATCAACACGGTCGGTCTGCTATCCACCGGCGCGGTTCTGCTGGTGGTGCTGGTCACCAAATTCTTTGCCGGGGCCTGGATCGCGATCGTCGCGATGGGCGCGCTGTTCGTCATCATGAAGATGATCCGCAGGCACTACGCCACCGTCTCGCGGGAACTGGAGGAGCAGGCCGCCGCCCAGCACGACGTGGTACTGCCCAGCCGCAACCACGCCCTGGTGCTGGTGTCGAAGCTGCATCTACCGACGCTGCGTGCTCTGGCCTACGCGCGCGCGACCCGCCCCGATGTGCTCGAGGCCGTCACTGTCAGCGTCGACGACACGGAAACCCGTGCGCTGGTGCATGATTGGGAGCACAGCGAGATCAGCGTGCCGCTGAAGGTGATCGCCTCGCCCTACCGCGACATCACCCGTCCGGTGCTCGATTACGTCAAGCGGGTCAGCAAGGACTCGCCGCGCACCGTGGTGACGGTGTTCATTCCCGAGTACGTCGTCGGCCACTGGTGGGAGCAGGTGCTACACAACCAAAGCGCGTTGCGACTCAAGGGCCGGCTGCTGTTCATGCCGAACGTGATGGTGACTTCGGTTCCGTGGCAATTGAGTTCGTCGGAGCGGCTCAAGACCCTGCAGCCGCACGCTGCTCCCGGTGACGCCCGCCGCGGAATCTTCGACTAAGCGACTCGACGAGGACAATGTCGTGAGTGCCGAGCCCTCGCTGCCACCCGGGGAGCTGACGCTGATCGCCGGCGCTCCCGCCAACGGCGGTAGCTGCGTGGCCCACCACGAAGGCCGGGTGGTGTTCGTTCGCTACGCCCTACCCGGCGAGCGGGTGCGGGTGCGGGTCACCGCGGACCGGGGATCCTATTGGCACGCAGAGGTTGTCGAAGTCCTGGACGCGTCGGCGGACCGGACCGATTCGTTGTGCCCGATCGCGGGCGTCGAGGGCGCCGGGTGCTGCGATCTGGCATTCGCCGCCCCGGAAGCGGTGCGGACGCTCAAGGGTCAGGTCGTGGCCAATCAGCTGGAGCGCATCGGCGGGCATCGCTGGAACGGTGAGGCGCAACCACTTTCAGATTGCGGCCCCACCGGTTGGCGCACCCGGGTGCGCCTCGAGGTGGGCGCGGACGCCCGCCCCGGGTTTCACCGCTACCACAGCGACGAGCTGGTGACCGACTTGCGGTGTGCGCAACTGCCGCCGGGCATGCTGGACGGACTGGTCCAAGCGTGTTCTCCGGGCGACCTGTCCCCGAACGCACAGTTGCACGTCGCCGTCGATGACGACGGATGCCGCCATGTGGTGCGCACCCTGCGTGCGGGCGGGCGAACGGCGACCAATGTGGTGCAGGGCAACTACGAGGCGACCCAACGCGTCGGGCGGCGCAGCTGGGAAGTGCCGGTGACCGCGTTCTGGCAGGCGCACCGGGATGCGGCGCGGGTGTACAGCGCTCTGGTCACCGACTGGGCACAGCCCGGCTCCGGCATGAGCGTGTGGGATCTCTACGGCGGCGTCGGCGTTTTCGCCGCCGCCCTGGGCGGCGCGGTGGGGGAGTCCGGACGGGTTCTCTGTGTCGACACCGCGCGCGCGTCGACCCGGGCCGCGCGGGCCGCTCTGGTTGATCTTCCGCAGGTGGACGTCATCACCGATTCGGTGCGTCGCGCGGTCTCGACGCAGAAAGCCCGCGCCGACGTCGCGGTGCTGGATCCGCCGCGGTCGGGCGCCGGGCGCGACGTCATCGACCTCCTCGCCGCCGCCGCCGTTCCGCGGGTGGTGCACATCGGTTGTGAGGCAGCGTCTTTCGCTCGCGACATCGGCCTGTACCTCGGTCATGGTTATACCGTCGAGCAGATCAAGGTGTTCGACGCGTTCCCGCTGACTCATCACACCGAATGCATCGCGCTGCTGACCCGCTAGCGGTGCAATGCCGCTGCGGGGATTCCCGCGGCAGGTTAGACTCCGTCGCGGTGTGCCGGGAAGTCTGGTCGGCGATTTCGTTGTCGAACGATCGAGAGGCTCGGGTGGCTGCCGCCGAACAACGCTCCGCGACCGTCCGATTCATGCTCACCCACGGGTCGGCGCCGTGAACGAAACTCTCCGGTACGCATTGTTGGTCTTGTTCGCCAGTGCCGTCGGTTTGATCGCGGTGTTGGCGAACCGGCTGACCGAGCGGGTCAAAATCCCGGTGCCCCTGTTGGTTCTGGTCGGAGCCGCGGTCGCGGCGCACACCGTGCCCGCGGTGCAGTCACCGTCGGAGCCCACCGTCGAGCGGGTGATCACGATCGCGCTGGTGCTGGTGCTGTTCGACGGCGGCATGCACATCGGGCCCGCGCGCTTCCGCGCGGCCGCTGCCCCGATCCTTTCGGTCGGCGTCATGGGCACCGCGCTGACCGCCGCCGGCGCCGCGGTGATCCTGCACTACTTATGCGGAATCGATTGGTTCCCTGCGGTGCTCGTGGCCACCGCCGTGGCTCCCACCGACCCGGCGGTGGTCTTCTCGGTGTTGGGCAAACGCGAGATCGCCGGTCGCAGCAGCACCATCCTGGAGGGCGAGTCCGGTGCCAACGACCCGGTCGGCATCGCCTTGATGGCCAGCCTGGTCGCCGCCGGTGGCCTCAGCGTTGCCGGCTTCGTCAGCGTCGGAACGCAATTCGTTCTGCAAATGGCGATTGGCCTGGCCGTCGGGGTGATCGGCGGCCGCGCCCTGCTCGTGTTCATGCGCCGCGTGGCACTGCCGAGCGAAGGCCTCTACTCGCTGCGGACCCTGGCATCGAGCCTGATGCTGTACGGCATCGCCACGCTGGCGCACGGCTCGGGATTTCTGGCGGTGTTCGTCGCGGGCATCGTGATCGGCGACGCTCGCGCGCCCTACAAGCCGGACATCAAGCGATTCCACGCGGCGTTGGCGGGCCTGGCCGAAATCGTCGCGTTCGCCGTCCTGGGGTTGACCGTCGACCTCAACGTCCTTGCCCACCCCGACGTATGGATTCCCGGGCTCGTCCTCGGCGTGGCCCTGACCGTGGTGATTCGGCCGTTGGCGGTGGGCTCCTGCCTGCTTCCCGTCCGGCTGCAGCCAAACGAACGCATCTTCATCCTCTTCGCCGGCCTCAAGGGTGCGGTGCCGATCCTGTTGGGCGAGTTCCTGCGGGCCGCGCACGTCGCCGACGCGGAGCGGCTGTACGGGATCGTGGTCGTCGTCGTGATCTTCTCGGTGCTGGTGCAAGGCAGCTCGGTGCCCGGTGTGGCACAACTGCTGCGGCTGCCCATGCGTACCGTCGAGACGCAGCCGTGGGAGATCGGTATCCGGCTGCAGGACGAACCCGAGGGGATCCATCGCCTGCACGTTGCCCCGGGGTCAGCCGCCGAGGGCTGCACGATCGAGGGTCTCGGCGACCGTGCCGGAGACATCTGGGTGAGCATGGTGGTGCGCGCCACCGGCCTGGTGCCGGTGCGCGGCGACACCGAACTGGAGGCCGGCGACGAGGTCGTCGTCCTGGCCGATCCCGAGCTTCGCGACAGCCTGGCCGAACTGTTCGGCACTTCGTAGGCAGCTACATCCGGCGTTGGCTGCGTAGACTGACGTGATGTTGGAACAGATCCGCGGCCCTGCCGATCTGCAGCACCTTTCCCAACAGCAGCTCCGCGATCTGGCCTCCGAGATCCGCGAGTTCCTGATCCACAAGGTGGCTGCGACCGGGGGCCACCTTGGGCCGAACCTCGGCGTCGTCGAGCTGACGCTGGCGCTGCACCGGGTGTTCGACTCACCGCACGATCCGATCATCTTCGACACAGGTCACCAGGCCTATGTGCACAAGATGCTGACCGGACGCGCCCACGACTTCGAGACGCTGCGCAAAAAGGGCGGCCTGTCGGGGTATCCGTCGCGCGCCGAGAGCGAGCATGACTGGGTGGAGTCCAGCCACGCCAGTGCGGCCTTGTCCTACGCCGACGGCCTGGCCAAGGCGTTCGAGCTGACCGGACACCGCAACCGGCATGTGGTCGCCGTCGTCGGCGACGGTGCGCTGACCGGCGGCATGTGCTGGGAGGCGCTGAACAACATCGCGGCGTCGGGTCGTCCGGTGGTGATCGTCGTCAACGACAACGGCCGCAGCTATGCACCCACGATCGGCGGTGTCGCCGACCACCTGGCCATGCTGCGGCTGCAGCCGGCCTACGAGCAGGCGCTGGAAAAGGGTCGTGACGTGGTGCGTGCGGTGCCGCTGATCGGCGAGATCTGCTACCACTTCATGCACAGCGTCAAGGCGGGCATCAAGGACTCGCTGGCCCCGCAGCTGCTGTTCACCGATCTCGGCCTGAAGTATGTCGGCCCGGTCGACGGTCACGACGAGCGCGCCGTGGAGGCCGCGCTGCGCCGGGCCCGCGGCTTCGGCGGCCCGGTGATCGTGCACGTCGCCACCCGCAAGGGCATGGGCTACGCCCCGGCCGAGGACGACGAGGCCGAACAGATGCACTCGTGCGGCGTGATCGACCCGGCCACCGGCCAGGCCACCAAGATCGCGGGCCCGGGCTGGACGGCGACCTTCTCCGACGCGCTGATCGAATACGGCGCAAAACGTCGCGACATCGTGGCGATCACGGCGGCGATGCCCGGCCCGACCGGGCTGTCGGCGTTCGGGCAACGGTTCCCGGATCGGCTGTTCGACGTCGGCATCGCCGAGCAGCACGCGCTGACGTCGGCGGCCGGGCTGGCGATGGGTGGGATGCACCCGGTGGTGGCCATCTACTCGACGTTCCTCAACCGGGCGTTCGACCAGGTCATGATGGATGTGGCGCTGCACAAGCTGCCCGTCACCATCGTGCTCGACCGTGCCGGGGTCACCGGTTCCGACGGCGCCAGCCACAACGGCATGTGGGATCTGTCGATGCTGAACATCGTGCCCGGCATGCGGGTGGCCGCCCCGCGCGACGCCACCCGGCTGCGCGAAGAACTCGGCGAGGCGCTGGAGGTCGACGACGGCCCCACGGCGCTCCGGTTCCCCAAAGGCGATGTGGGCGAAGACATTCCGGCCCTGGAACAACGGTCGGGAGTGGATGTGCTCGCGGTGCCCGCCGACGGGCTCAACCACGATGTGCTGTTGGTGGCCGTCGGTGCATTCGCGTCGATGGCGCTCGAGGTGGCCAAGCGGCTGCACAACCAGGGGATCGGGGTGACCGTGATCGACCCGCGGTGGGTGCTGCCGGTCTGCGACGGTGTACTCGAATTGGCAGTGCAGCACAAGCTGCTCGTCACGCTGGAGGACAGCGGCGTCAATGGTGGTGTGGGGTCGGCGGTTTCGGCCGCGCTGCGCCGCGCCGACATCGACATGCCGTGCCGCGACGTCGGCCTGGATCAAGAGTTCTACGAGCACGCCTCACGCGGTGAGGTGCTCGCCGACGTCGGGCTGACCGACCAGGATGTGGCCCGCCGGATCACCGGTTGGGTTGCCGCCCAAGCCAGTAACGAATCCGAAGCCGAGATCCGCGAGCACCTGGACTAGAACAAATTTGGTGCAAACGGCCCCCGGCCAAAGCAATACAATAGAAATAGTGGATCAAGGACACAATCGGTGCTTGCCCACCCGACCGCAAGCCCCGACGAGAAGGACCTGGTCAATGAGCACAGACCGCCACCCACAAATGGCTCAGGCGCTGGAATACGGACAGCAATTGCAATCGGCCCTCGAGGACGACCTGTACCGCACGCACACCGAAACCTTCACGGCCACCGACGAAGCCAAGACCGTCGAAGTAACGGTGAACGGGCGCCGCAACGTCACCGACCTCCGTATCGAAGATGGCCTGCTGCGGCTGGGTGCCGAAACGGTCGAGCAGCGCGTCAACGAGGCCTTGCGCAACGCGGCGGCCGTGGTGAATGCAGCCAACGAAGCCCAGCAGCAACGGCTGATCGAGTCCCTGGCCGGCATTGCCGCGTCGATGACGGACACGTTGGGCTTGGCCTGACCGCGAAGGGCGGCTCAGAGTCGCCGGCGCGGTGGGCGATCAGCCATTGTTGTATCGGGTCGCGAACATGCGGGCCTGTGTCTCGGTGGCTCGCTGCGGCGACGCCAACTCCATGCCCTTCTCCAGCAGGTCGCTGACGGCATCGGGATCACCCGCCCCCAGCTCGCACATGGTCTCGAACAGGAACTCATGCTGGGCGGCTTGCCCCTTTTGGGCCGCCAGGTGTGCAATGACGAGGATCTCCTCGGCCAGCTGCGATTCGGTAAGGCGTGTCACGTCTGCGGACAGGGCCACCCGCTCGATCGCGCCGTCCCCGAGTGCCGAAACCGATACTGTCCCAGGAGGATTGGTCACGGTGAACAGCGCAATGACGTCTTCGGCTTCCTCGGGGGCGTGTGTCACCGAATCGATGGCCTCCAGCACTGTCGCGGTCTCCTCGGGCGCGGCCGGTGCATATACGGGTGACATGTCGACGGCTTCGCTCGCTGACCTTTCCCCGACGTCTGCGGTGGCGGCGGAGAAGTCAAGGGCGGCCGACGCGTCGGTGCCGCTGTCGGCGGGTTCACCGGCGGCGGAGAAGTCCATCGCGGCGAAGAGGTCATTGCCGCCGTCTTCGCTGTCATACCGATCCTGGGGCATAGCGTCCTACTCTCATCGCGGCTGTCGTGGAATGGCTGCTGTTCGCCGTGCTTGCTCAGCCGGGGCGCAGCTGGGTGTCGAGATCTTGAGCGGCCTTATGGTCGGTGCCCTCGTACGCTTGGGCGGCCGCACGCAATTTCGTGGCGAGGTCGTCGGCAACCTTGATCATCAGACCGAGCGCCTGGGTGCGGCGAGCCTCGACCTCGACCACCGCATCGTTGCCGGGTCCGCAGGCCACACCATGGCTGACCCATGCGTTGACGCCGACTCCCTCGACCGCGGTGGCCGATTTCTTGAAGTCTTCGGTGGTTCTCTGCTGCGCCGCCGCGAGCACGTCGACGAGATATTTTGAGGTGACGCTCAGATTTGTCATCGGATTCTCCTCGATGTCTGGTTCGCGATGTCTAGTTCGCCGCTACCGGCCCCTGCGCCTGCTCAGCTCCAGGTGCCGTGAGTTCGACGGGCGGGCGCTCCGTGGCCTCGGTGCCCGCGGCCGCACCCGCGACTTCGATGTCCTCGCTCCCGGTGGCTTCCTCGGGGGCGGCGCTCCCGGGAGCGGTGGGTTCGCCGGCGGCCGGGGCCGTCTTGCTGCGCTGAGCGGTGGTGACCGGCGGCTGCGTGACGCTGCTCGGAACGGGCGAAGTTTGCTGGCCCGGCAGGTCTTCGTCCCGTTCGGACTCGCGGATCGGCGGGATCAGGCCGGGCATAGCGCTCACCGGTTGTTCCGGCATTTGGCTCTGCTGACTTAGGCCAGGAACAATCGTCGATTCGGTCGGCGCGGCCTCGCCCGATGACGTGGCCGGGTCGGGCATGGTCATCGCGGCGGTCCTGCTGGAGAAATCGGAGACTTTAGAGCCTTTCGCGGGCGCCGTGACGACGGTCGGCGCGAGGTGAGAATCCGAGAGGTAAGTGGTCATTTCCGCGATAATCTTCTCGTATTCTTCGACCACTTCCTTTATCTTCGGTCTGGTCTCGGTGCCCGAATAGAATTCCATGTAACCGAGTGCGCTTACCGTCGCAGCGATCGCGGCCAGGGTCACCACTTTCTGAAACACCAACGACGAGGCCTCGCTGCCATACGCTTTGATCAGTAGGGCAACAAATATGCATCCGGTAAGTCCGTCTTTGATTCCCGCGACCGCACGGCGTATTTCAGTGAGCTGAGCGACTTCAGCGGCCAGCACATCCATCATCGCCTGATCCTGGGTTCGCATCAGGGAAACGCGATTCAGTTGGGCTTGGTTCTGCTTGGCATACTCTTGCGACGCGGTGGACTCCCACCTGCTGTCGGGGATGGCCAACTCCAAGTCCCGCTTGGGCGAGTCGAGTTTCGAACGGGCATTGTCGAATTCGACTCCCTTGGTTGCGTCACCAAGACCAAGGCAGTATTCGAAGACCGTAATGGCGACGATGCCCCACTCGATAATCGGCACCTCTGCCGCCCAGGGGTTGGTCCGCTCCTGAAGGCCACGTTCTATTTCAGCCTTAATTCTTCGCTCGGCGATGCCTTTAACAATAATTTTGGTGGTTTCCATGCCGAATGCGCCGGCGCCTATGCCCGTCGCAATCCAATCTTTGGCGGCGATATTCCTGCCAATGCCGGCGAGACTACCCACAAGGCCGCCAATTTCTGATGCTGCAACAGCCATTTCAACGGACCCTTCTCCGGGTGGGAACTTTCTTCTTATCGCAAGCTTAACGGCACCGCGAACGTGTCCGGTGCACCAATTTTCCGGCAGTCAGGAATTTCTACAGTTAATTTTCAGGTTTTCACAGTTTATTGTAAGGTTCGCGCTACTTTTTGCAACCGCGCATAACGCCACGACGAAAGTCGACGAGTCGTTAGCGGACCGCTGGCGGGCGTCGAGTACACACCGGCCAGCGCCTACGGCGCTGAGCTGCCGTCGGTTTTGGGGGGCGGCTGCAGCGCGGCCGCCAGCACCGGATCGACGAGCTCGCGTTGCCAGGCCCGCGCGTGCCCGGCGCACAAGAACTCTTCGACGGCCTCGACCGGGTCCGGCGCTTCGGCCCAGTCCCAGCACAGTCGCCGCACCAGGTCGGGTGAAACCAGGTTCTCGGTCGGAACCTTGACCTGCTCAGACAATTTCGATAGCCCGGCCCGGGCCGCCTCCAGCCGGGCGGCCGCTTCCGGCTTGCGCCTGCTCCACCGCGCCGGCGGCGGCGGACCGTTCGGCGGCTCGGCGTCCTCCGGCGGGTCCGGACTGGTGCGGGCCGCTTCCAGCGCGCCCAACCACGTCGCCGCGCTGCGCCGCTGGTTTCGCCCGCCGAACACCGGCAACGCGACCAGGTCTTCGACCGTTTTCGGATTGGCGATCGCGGCCTCGATGATGGCCGAGTCCGGCAGGATGCGCCGCGGCGCGATGTCACGGCGCTGGGCGATGTTGTCGCGCGTCGTCCACAGCTCACGCACCGCGGCCAAACCGCGGCGGTCGCGCACCTTATGGATGCCCGACGTGCGCCGCCAGCGCTCGCGCCGCGGCGTGGCCTCCCTGCTGCCGACGCCGCGCAAGTAGTCGAATTCCTGTGCAGCCCAATCGGTTTTGCCTTGCTCGGCCAGCTCGGCGGCGATCGCCGCACGCAGTTCGACCAGCAGTTCCACGTCGAGGGCCGCATAGTTGAGCCAGTCGGTGGGCAGCGGCCGCTTCGACCAGTCGGCCGCACCGTGACCCTTGACCAGACCATGCCCCAGCAACCGTTCGGTCATCGCTGCCAGGTTCACCCGCTCGAACCCGGCCAGGCGCCCGGCGAGCTCGGTGTCGTACAGCGCCGGCGGGTGCATGCCGACCTCGGCCAGACACGGCAGATCCTGATCGGCCGCGTGCAGGATCCATTCGTCGGTGCTGAGCACCTCCGCGACGGGCCGCAGCGCGGTCAGCGGATCGTCGCCGTGGCTGACCGGGTCGATCAGCACGGTGCCGGCACCGGCCCGCCGGATCTGGATCAGGTAGGCCCGGTTGGAGTAGCGGAAACCCGACGCCCGCTCGGCGTCCACCGCGAACGGCCCGTGCCCGCTGTCCAGGAACTGTGCGGCGTCCGCGATCTGGCCGACGGTCACCGCCAGGTCGGGAATGCCCTCGGCCGGCTGCAGAAGCGGGGTGGGTTCGGGTTCGGCGCTGCCGGGCGCGCTGCTGTCGGGCACGGCGCCGTCGGGCCCAGGGTCCTCCGGCTCGGGCATGTCAGGCGCGTGACCGCGAGCTCAGGTCGGTGACCCCGGCCGGCGGTAGGCCCGCGGCGTGCTCCAGCACCTCGCAAAACGCTTCGACATGTGCGCCGATGGCGGGTGTGGTCGCGGTCCAGGAGGCCCGCAGCTCGAGCTGGTGGGCGCGTGGCGGCCCGGAGATGTCGCCGTAGCGCACGGAGGTGGTGGCGGTGACGGTGCCGCCCAGCGCCGTGACCTGGTCCGTCCGGGCTTCCAGCGCGTCGACCAGCCAGCTCCACGCCACTTCGGGCAGCAGCGGATCGACGGCCTCACTGGAGTCCAGGTCTGCCTGAATGTAGGCGACCAGGCGGGTGGTGCCGTCCCAGGCGTCGGCGCCGTCCGGGTCGTAGAGCAGGATCAGTCGGCCGAACGCGTCGCCCTCCGACCGCTCGGGCACGATCTCGAGGTCGGGGTGCTTCACCTCGGCCCCCAGCGCGTAGCTGAAGGGCGCCAGGCGCTGCGGCGGCCGGATCGGCCCCAGCTCGATCTCCGGCCGGGTGTTGACGGCGTTCATGGCCGCCACCGCCTCGCGGAACGGGCCTGGTTCGACTGAGGTCACTGGCGCAACTCCTGTCTCCCGCAAGCGGGCGGTACCCCCACATCGCTCCCGCTCCGCATCGTCGTATGCGCGGGTCACAGCGTTCGACGCTAGACCCATCGCCCGACACGCCGCGACAGGCGCGCCGATTTCCAAACCCGTCGCGATCAAGCTGTTACCAGGTTGTGTCACGTCGTCTTCATTCGCTGTTTAGCCTGCTCAGGGGCTATTCAGCCGTTGAATCGGGCCGGGCGCTTTTCGCGATGCGCCGCCAGCCCTTCCTGCACGTCGGGGCCGCTGAAACTCAAGAACTCCAGGCCGAGTGACGTCTCGAAGGCGGGGGCGAACATGCGATACCAGTAGTTGAGGCTGTGTTTGGTCCACCGGATCGCGTTTTGGGCTCCTTGCGCCAGATCATTGGCGATGCCGACCGCTCGCGAGAGCACGTCGTCGTCGTCGACACACAGGGATACCAGGCCGATCCGCTCGGCTTCCTCGCCCAGCAGGGTGTCGCAGGTGAGCAGGTAGTACTTGGCCTTGGCCATGCCGACCAGCAGTGGCCAGCAGATCGCCGCGTGGTCGCCCGCGGCCACTCCGAGCTTGGTGTGCCCGTCGATGATCTTGGCGGTCCGCCCGGCCACCGAGATGTCGGAGAGCAGCGCCACCACCAGGCCGGCGCCGACGGCGGGTCCCCGGATCGCCGAAACCATCGGCTTGTCGAAGTTGACGATGTTGAGCACCAGATCGCGGGCCTCGCGCATGATGCGCAGCCGGCCCTCGTAGTCGCCGATGGTCTCGCTGATCAGGTCGAAACTGCCGCCGGACGAAAACGCCTTGCCCTCACCGCGGATCAGGACGGCCCGTACGGCGGGGTCGCGATTGATGGCCGGCCAGACGTCGGCGAGATCGCGGTGCATCTGCGGCCCGACCGAATTCAGCCCGGGGGCGTCGAGAACCACCGTGAGGACGCCGTTCTCGCCGTGTTCGAAGCGCAGGCTGGGGAATTCGTCGTAGTTGACGGAGATCGGTGCGACTGACACTGGGTTGATGTTACGCAGCGTGGCCAGGTGCTCCAGGGGCCGTCGCCGGGCCCCCGTGGCAGCATTGAGGTCGATGAGTACGCGTCGCGACCTTCCCGAGTCGCCCTACCTGGCTGCCGTCACCGGCCGCAAACCCGGCCGGGTGCCGGTGTGGTTCATGCGGCAGGCCGGGCGTTCGCTGCCCGAATATCGCGCCCTGCGTCAACAACACAGCATGCTGGCGGCGTGTTTCGAGCCCGAGGTGGTCTGCGAGATCACCCTGCAGCCGATTCGGCGCCATGACGTCGACGCCGCGATCCTGTTCTCCGACATCGTGGTTCCGCTGCGCGCCGCGGGCATCGACTTGGACATCGTCCCCGACGTCGGACCGGTGATCGCACACCCGATCCGCACCGACGCCGATATTGAGGCGATGAAACCGCTTGAGCCGCAAGCGATTCAGCCGGTCTGCCGGGCGGTTTCGCTGCTTGTCGACGCGCTGGGCGCGGTGCCGCTGATCGGTTTCGCCGGTGCGCCCTTCACGCTGGCGTCCTATCTGGTCGAAGGCGGCCCCAGCCGCAACCACGCCCGCACCAAAGCGATGATGCTGGCCGAGCCGGCCAGCTGGCACGCGCTGATGTCGAAGCTCACCGATCTCACCGTGGAATTCCTGCGCGGCCAGATCGGCGCCGGGGTGGACGCCATCCAGCTGTTCGACTCGTGGGCGGGAACGTTGTCGCTGGCCGATTACCGCCAATACGTGCTGCCGCACAGCAGCCGGGTGTTCGCGGCCCTGGCCGAATACGGCTTGCCGATGACCCATTTCGGGGTCGGGACGGCGGAATTGCTGGGCGCGATGGGCGAAGCGGGCCCGACGGTCGTCGGCGTCGATTGGCGCACCTCGCTCACCGACGCCGCGGCCAGGGTGCGGTCCGGCACGGCGCTGCAGGGCAACCTCGATCCGGTGGTGTTGCTGGCGGGCTGGCCGGTGGTGGAACGCGCGGCGCGCGCCGTCGTCGACGATGGCCGTCGCGCCGTCGACGCCGGGGCCGGGGGCCATGTCTTCAATCTGGGCCACGGAGTGCTGCCCGAGACCGACCCCGGCGTGCTGACCGACGTGGTGTCGTTGGTCCATTCGCTATGACCTCGCGGTCGTATTGTGTTGTGGGCGGCGGAATTTCCGGCCTGACCGCGGCCTACCGGCTGCGGATGGCGGCGGGGGACGACGCGAACATCACGCTGTTCGATCCGGGCCAGCGCCTCGGCGGGATCTTGCGCACCGAGCAGCTCGGCGGGCGGCCGGTGGACCTGGGCGCCGAGGCGTTCGTGCTGCGCCGGCCCGAGGTGCCCGAACTGCTGGCCGAGCTGGGCCTGTCCGATCGTCAGATCGGCACCACCGGTGCCCGGCCGTTGATCTACAGCCAGCGACGGCTGCACCCGCTGCCGGCGGGCACGGTCGTCGGGATTCCATCGTCGGCGGCCTCGGTGGCCGGACTGGTCGACGACGCCACCGTCGCGCGCATCGACGCCGAACCGGGCCGGCCGCTGGACTGGCGGCCCGGAAGCGACCCGGCCGCAGCGGAATTGGTGGGCGACCGGTTCGGCGAGCAAACCGTCGCGCGATCCGTCGACCCGCTGCTGAGCGGGGTGTACGCCGGCTCGGCGGCCACGATTGGGCTGCGCGCCGCGGCCCCCAGCGTGGCGGCGGCATTGGATCGTGGCGCCACCAGCTTGACCGACGCGGTACGGCAGGGGTTGCCGCCGGCCACGGGGGCGCCGGTGTTCGGTGCGCTGGACGGCGGCTATCAGGTGCTGCTCGACGAGCTGGTCGCGCGCGCCCGGCCGCGGTGGGTTCGCGCCGCGGTGGACCGGCTCGAGCGTGGCGGACCGGGCTGGACGCTGCGCGATGACGCCGGGGCGGTCTGGAATGCCGACGCCGTGATCCTGGCGATCCCCGCGCCGCGGCTGGCGCGCTTGATCTTTGGCGTGGCACCGCAGACGGTCGCCGCCGCGCGCCGCATCACGAGCGCATCGGCGGCGGTGGTGGCGCTCGCCGTGCCCGGCGATACCGCGTTCCCGGAGTGCTCGGGTGTGCTGGCCGCCAGCGGTGAGCAGTTGCGGGGCAAGGCGATCACCCTGTCGTCGCGGAAATGGGGCATCCCGGGTGACCTGCAATTCCTTCGGGTGTCGTTCGGGCGATTCGGCGACCACCTGGCCGCCGCCGCCTCCGACGAGGAGCTGCTGGCCTGGGCGGTCGACGACCTGGCCACCGTGTTCGGGCTGGCCGTCGAGCCGGTGGATGCCCGCGTGCAGCGGTGGATCGAGGCGATGCCGCAGTACGGGCCGGGTCACGCCGAGGTGGTCGCGCAGCTGCGCGACGGGCTGCCGGAGACGTTGGCCGTGGCGGGCAGCTATCTGGACGGAATCGGTGTGCCCGCCTGCATCGGTGCGGCCGGCAAGGCCGTCGAGCGTGTGATCAGGGCCACCGAGGCCGCCAACCCGGAAGTGGCACGATAGGTCTCATGGCCAAGATCGACTTTGACGCCCTGAACTCCACGATTCGCTATCTGATGTTCTCGGTCTACTCGGTGGAGCCCGGCGAGCTCGGCGAGCAGCGCGAAGCCGTAATCGACGACGCGACGCGGTTTTTCAAGCAGCAGGAGGAACGCGGTGTCGTGGTGCGCGGCCTCTACGACGTCGCCGGTTTGCGGGCCGACGCCGACTTCATGATCTGGACGCACGCCGAGCGCGTCGAGGCGCTGCAAGCCACCTACGCCGATTTCCGCCGCACCACCACCCTGGGCCAGGTCAGCGCGCCGGTGTGGAGCAGTGTGGCGCTGCACCGGCCGGCGGAGTTCAACAAGAGCCACATCCCGGCGTTCCTGGCCGGCGAGGAGCCCGGCGCCTACATCTGCGTGTATCCCTTCGTGCGGTCCTACGAGTGGTACCTGCTGCCCGACGAGGAGCGTCGCCGCATGCTGGCCGAACACGGCATGGCCGCACGCGAGTACAAGGACGTCCGCGCCAACACCGTTCCGGCGTTCGCGCTCGGTGACTACGAATGGATCCTGGCCTTCGAGGCGCCCGAGCTGCACCGCATCGTCGACCTGATGCGCGAATTGCGCGCCACCGACGCGCGCCGGCACACCCGCGAGGAGACGCCGTTCTTCACCGGGCCGCGGGTGCCCATCGAGCAGCTGGTGAACGCCCTGCCCTGACCGGCGATCCACAAGCGAAGGGGGAGATATGACAACCGATTTCGACCCGAACGATCCCACCCGTTTCGAAGAGATGTACCGCGACGAGCGAACCTCGCACGGCCTGCCCACCGCCACACCGTGGGACATCGGCGGCCCGCAGCCGGTGGTCCAGCAGCTGGTCGCGCTGGGCGCGATCAAGGGTGAGGTGCTCGACCCAGGAACAGGCCCCGGCCATCACGCGATCTACTACGCGTCCAAGGGCTACTCGGCGACCGGCATCGACGGGTCGGCAGCCGCCCTGGAGCGGGCCCGCGAAAACGCCCGAAAGGCCGGCGTAACAGTCAATTTCGAGCTGGCCGACGCCACCAAGCTGGAAGGCCTGGAGAACCGGTTCGACACCGTGGTCGACTGCGCCTTCTATCACACCTTCAGCAGCGAGCCCGAGCTTGCGCAGTCGTACGCGCACGCGCTGCGGCGGGCCACCAAACCGGGCGCGCGGCTCTACATGTTCGAGTTCGGCGCGCACGACGTCAACGGGTTCACGATGATGCGGTCGTTGTCCGAGAAGGACTTTCGTGATGTGCTTCCGGCCGGCGGCTGGGAGATCACCTACCTGGGCACCACCACCTACCAGGTCAACGTCAGCGCGGAGAGCATCGAGATGATGGCCAAGCGCAATCCCGACATGGCCGAGCATGCCGAGGACATGCTGAAGCGGTACCGCGCGATGGAGCCCTGGCTGAAGGGCGGCCGGGTGCACGCCCCGTTCTGGGAAGTGCACGCTACCCGGCTGGACTGACCGGCTTTCGGCGTTTGACCGTCTTCTTGCGTTGAGCGTGACGCCAGGGCGCGGATTTCACCGATTCCGCCACCCTCAGCGCACGCCCCGACGCCCTCCATGCCCACTCGACGCCGTGAGCGCACAGTCCACTCAGCGCTAGGTGTTGCCGCGGACCGCGTCGGCCAGCGCGTTGGCCTCCCGCTCGCCCTTCTGGTGATGGCTCAGCGCGCGCACCGAGACGTCATGTCCTTCGGCGGCGCGGCGTAGCGCGCGCACCGTGGCCTGCTCGCGCGGGTGGTGCGCGAACGGGTCGAACGAATACCAGCGCATGGCGTTTTCGTGGGTCATCTTGTTGAGGTCGGATTCCGACACGCTGTGGCCGCTGAGCACGTCCCAGAGTTGTTCGGGCGCTTCGGGCCACATCGAGTCGCTGTGCGGGTAGTCGGCCTCCCAGCAGATGTTGTCGATGCCGATCTGGTGACGCAGCTGGACTCCGACGTCGTCGCTGATGAAGCACGTCAGGAAGTGCTCGCGGAACACCTCGCTGGGCAACTTGCCGCCGAAGTCCTGGTGCGTCCAGGTGGAGTGCATCTCATAGGTGCGGTCGGCACGCTCCAGGAAATACGGGATCCAGCCGGTGCCGCCCTCACTCAGGCCGATCTTGAGCTCGGGGTACTTCTTGATCGGCGCCGACCACAGCAGATCCGCGGCGGCTTGCACGATGTTCATCGGCTGCAGCGTGATCATCACGTCCATCGGCGCGTCGGCGGCGGTGACCGCCAGTTTGCCCGAGGACCCGATGTGCACGTTCATCACGGTCTCGGTGTCGCACAAGGCTTTCCACAGCGGATCCCAGTAGCTGTCGTGGAAGCTGGGGTAGCCCAACACCGCCGGGTTCTCGCTGAACGTCAACGCGTGCACGCCGCGCTCGGCGTTGCGCCGCACCTCCGCCGCGCACGCCTCGGCGTCCCAGATCACCGGCAGGCACATCGGGATGAACCGCGCCGGATACGCCCCGCACCACTCCTCGACATGCCAGTCGTTGTAGGCCCGCAGCAGGGCCAGGCCGAAGTCGCGGTCCTCGATGGCGAACAGCCGGCCGGCGAACCCGGGGAACGTCGGAAAACAGATCGAGGCGAAGATCCCGCCCGCGTTCATGTCCTTGATCCGCTCGTCGACGTTGTAGCAGCCCGGCCGGATCTCGTCGAGCCCCTGCGGTTCCAGCCCGTACTCCTCCTTCGGCCGGCCCGCCACCGAATTGAGCGCGACGTTCGGAATCACCACATCGCGAAATTGCCAGCTATCGCTGCCATCTGGGTTGTGCACCAGCCGCGGCGCCTCTTCGACGTATTTCTTCGGCAGGTGATCCTTGAACATGTCGGGCGGCTCGACGATGTGGTCGTCGACGCTGATCAGGATCATGTCGTCTTTGGTCATGTCCGCCCGCTTCCCGATGCTTGGCTGTAAGACCTTACTGTTGGGGCAACGGTACAGCAGCCGACGTCGCGGCGAAAGCATGCGATGAGACCGCAGCCACGCGTGCGACGAGTGCG